>JBDHHZ010000037.1:0-14167 GCA_039589115.1 Gemmatimonadota bacterium
GGGTGCCCAGGGTGGCGGCTGTTGCGCGCGCCAGCGGCCGCGCTTCTCTTGACTGTCCAAGGACATCCACTCGTAGCAAGGAGGCACTCATGGTCGGCCGCGCCCGCTCGCGCTTCGGTTCCCTGGCATCCCTATTCTCTCTCGCCTGGCTGCTCCTGATGCCGGGGGCCCCGGCCTCGGCGCAGGATGGGGTGCAGCCGGCGCCGGACCGCGGTCCCGGAGAAGGGGAGGGCCCGTTCGACCGGCTCGTGCTGCGCGGCGCCATCGTGATCGATGGGACGGGCGGGCCACCGCGCGGGCCCGTCGACATCGTGATCGAGGGGAATCGCATCGCGCGTATCGCCGGCGTCGGCGTTCCCGGCGTCCCCATCGACCCCGATCGTCGACCGGCGGCGGGCACGAAGGAATACGACGTCACGGGCATGTACGTGTTGCCGGGTTTCGTAGACCTGCACCTGCATACCGGGTCCGTCCCGAAGGCGCCGGAAGCCGAATACGTCTACAAGCTCTGGATGGCGCACGGGATCACGACGGGTCGAGGGGTGTCGTTCGGTCCGATGGACTGGTCGCTAAGCGAGCGGGCGCGGAGCGCCAGGAACGAGATCGTCGCCCCGCGCATGTTCGTCTACCAGGTCCCCGGGTCGGGCTGGGACCGCGGACCGATTCGCACACCGGAAGACGCAAGGTCGTGGGTACGCTGGGCCGCGGGTATAGGGATAGACGGGATCAAGCTGTTCGGTTACCAGCCGGCGATCATGGAGGCGCTGCTGGACGAGGCGCGACAGCATAACCTTGGCTCGACGGCGCACCTCGCGCAGATCAACGTCGCCCAGACGAACGCCCTGGACGCGGCGCGGCTCGGACTGGGCACGGTCACGCACTACTACGGGCTGTTCGAGGCGATCTACGACGACCACGACGTCCAGCCGTGGCCGCCCGATATGAACTACTACAACGAGCAGCATCGGTTCGGCCAGGTGGCGCGGCAGTGGAACCTGGTCCATCCGCCAGGCAGCGAGGAGTGGAACGCGCTGTTGACCGAGCTGAGAGCGTTGGACGTCACGCTCGACCCGACGATGACCGCATACCTCGCCAGCCGCGACGTCATGCGAGCGCGCACCGCCGAATGGCACGAGAAGTACACGCTCCCGTCGCTGTGGGATTTCTACGAGCCGAGCCGCGAGAACCACGGTTCGTTCTACTACGAGTGGACCGCTTGGGACGAGATCGCCTGGAAGAACTTCTACCGCGTCTGGATGCAGTTGCTGGACGACTATAAGGACATGGGCGGCCGGGTGACGGTGGGCTCCGATGCCGGGTATATCTACAATCTCTACGGATTCTCGACCATCGAGGAGATGGAGTTACTGCAGGAGGCGGGCTTCCATCCGCTCGAGGTGATCCGTGCCGCTACGATGCACGGCGCCGAGACGTTGATGAAGCCGAAGGGCCAGCCGGTCGAGTTCGGCATTGTCCGCGAGGGCTATCTGGCCGATCTCGTCGTCGTGGCCGAGAACCCGATCGCAGACCTCAAGGTCCTGTACGGTACCCGCGTGGTGCGCCTGAACGACGCGACGGGTCAGGCGGAGCGGGTGGGCGGCATCGTCTACACGATCAAGGACGGCATCGTTTACGACGCCAAGCAGCTGCTGGCCGATGTGGCCAGGATGGTGGAAGAGCAGAAGAGCGAACGCGGGATCAGTCCGTAGGGTCGCTCTCCCGCTCGGCGAAGTGACGGTAGAGCAGGAGCGTACCCAGAGTGGCGACGGCCAGCAGGGCCGCCGGGACCACATAGCTCCAAAACGGGCCGCCGATCGGCGACTCGGCCGGCAGGGGAGCGAGCTCGCCGGACTGGATGAAGGCGGTGAGGACCGCCGCTGCCGCCGAGGTCATGGCGTCTCTTCCTCCCGGTCGGGTCGCAGGTGCTTCTTCCAGCCCCAGTAGGCGAACGCCAGGCCTGCGAACGATGCGACGTAGGCGATGCTCATTCCGATCAGAGTGACGAGTCCGCGGTCCATCTTCTAGCCCTCCGCCCCGGCATCGAGTGCGCTTTCGTCCCAGCGAACGCTGCGCTCCAGCTCCTCGAGGTACCTGGCCTGCTTCGTCTCGTATTCGACGGAGACCGCTCGCAGTTTCGGATCGATGACCCAATAGAGCAGGAACGCCCCGCCGATGGCGCCCAGCGTGATCAACGCGCCATCGAGCTGACCGAGCAGCAGCCGCGCCACGCCGATGATGATCAATGCGTAAACGACGGGCGACAGGATGATGGCCATCCAATCCTCGCGGCTCCAGCCTTCGGCCTCTTCGGGCGTCCAGGTCCGGCGGATCAGCGGCCGCCGGCCGACCTGCTCCGGCTTCGTCTGGGGCGCGATCAGCCCGCGGCGCTCCGCCTCGCGTTGCACCGGGCCCCACCAGCCCAGCGGTCGCGTCTGCACGTAGTAGTGGACCAGGTGGTCCATCTTCTCCGGCTGTGTGAGCAAGGTGGCAGGGAGGAATACCGCCGCGCCCAACGCCATCAGAAGCCAGAACTGCCCGTAGTCGGGAAGCGGCGGGATGACGCCGAAGGCCGGGAAGATCCAGACGACCAGCCAGGAGACGCCCAGGTTGGCCATCCACGACGCCAGGTAGCCCCAGGCGTTGAAGCGCCACCAGACGACCTGGAGGATGTTGGGCAGCCAGATGCCCGCCATCATCAGCCAGAGGGCGAAGATCAGCCAGGCGGTGATCTCCTCCATCATCAGGCCGTAGAAGAACGAGCCTAGCAGCAGCACGAATGTCGCCGCCCGGCCCATCCATACCAGCGTGCGCTCCGAGGCCTTCGGGTTCAGGTAGCGCTGGTAGAGGTCGCGGGTGAAGTAGAGCGCGCCGAGGTTGAGGTGGCTCGATATGGTCGACAGGTGGATGGCCAGGATCGCGCCCATGAAGACGCCCACCATGCCGACCGGCAGCAGCTCGAAGCCCATCCGGAACCAGCCCAGCTCGTACTCGGCCACGTTGGTGATGTTCGGGGCGAGCACGAAGAAGGCGAGGATGACGGCGGCCCAGAATCCGTTGCGCACCAGCGTGAGCGCTCCGCCGGCCCACAGCCCGTAACTCGCATCGCGCACCGTCTTCGCCGACTGGATCCGCTGCGCCTCCACGTACCAGTCGATGCTCGTGCCCATCCCGAAGCCCCCGATCACTGCGATCACCAGCATCGTCAGCCACCAGGCGGCGGGAAAGTCGCCGCTGAACAGACCCGTGAAGGCGAACACATCCAGCCGCCACGCTTCGCCCATGTCGACCAGACGCGCCGAGACTTCGCCGGGGCCGCCCACCGCCCATAGGCCCACCACGGTGACGAGCACGATGGCGAAGATGGCGACGATCCCCTGCAGGAAGTCGCCCATCACCACGCCCCAGTAGCCGGCGGCCAGCGTGTAGATGGCGGTGATGGCGCTGGGGATCACCAGGCCCACCCAGACCGGCCAACCGAACACCAGGTAGCCCACCTTGCCCATGGCGATGCCCACCCAGCCGAGGATGAACATGTTCATGAACACTTGCCAGCCGGCCATCCAGCCGCGCAGTAGCTCGGCGCCCAGCCCGCCGAACCTCATCACCTGCCACTCCGCCTGCGTGTAGGCGAGCGAGCGGCGGAAGATGCGGGCGGAGACGAACGAGCCGATCGCAGTCCAGGCGGTGAAGAACGTGTACCACAGCCCGCGCAGCCCGTGGGCGTAGATCACGCCGGTCACCCACATCGGCGTGTCCGTCGCCGTGTGCGTACTGAACACCGACGACGCCGGCAGCCACCAGGGCAGGCCGCGGCCGGCCAGGAAGAAGTCGGACTCGGAGCGCCGGGCCAGACGGTAGAACAGGAACGCGCCTCCCACCATCAGCAGCAGGAAGGCGGCGGCCCAGAACCAGTCTAATCCTGTGAAAGTGACCAATGTGAGCGCGGGTTGAGTTGGGCGTTGGGTTCGCTAGCGGGACAAGCTACCTGTTTCGGCGATATCGGGGCAAGACGGGGCACAGGGAAAAGACCAACAGCCGACAGCCAACAATCAACACTCGACGTCCGCCGTATGCCCGACAAACGACGGCCGACGCTGGACTCTCGCCGTCCGAGCGTCGGTATCGGAAGCCGGGCGTCGGAAGTCCGGAGTCGGGCAGTACTCGGCCGTCGGCTGTCGACTAAAGGCTGTCGAATGTCGAGGTTTCCCCCCGGCGCGGTGCAGTGGTAAGAGAAGCCAGAGCTCGGTAGGTTTTCCTGGAAGACCGCACACAGCCGCTTCCCGGAGGTGATCATGAGAACGCGCGCGTTCAACATCGTCCTCGCCTTGACCGTCTTGCTTCTCGTCCCTATCGGCGAGGCATGCGCCCAGGCCGACTTTGAGGAGGACGTCATCCCGACCGCTGCGGGTGACCTGACCATCACCTTCGTCGGCCACGGCACGCTGATGTTCGGCTTCGATGGGAAGGTGATCCATGTCGATCCGGTGGGACGCGAGGCGGACTACGGTTCGATGCCGGATGCCGACCTCATCCTCGTCACCCACGAGCACGGCGATCATCTCGATGCCGACGCGATCGCGTCGATAAAGACCGAGCGAACGGTCGTGATCTACTCGCGCTCCTGCGCCGACAGGGTGGAGGGCGCGATCGCGATGGAGAACGGCGCGACCCGGACGGAGCACGGCATCGGCATCGAAGCCGTTCCCGCCTACAACCTCGTGCACATGCGGTCGAGCGGGCAGCCCTATCACCCCAAGGGCAACGGGAACGGATATGTCATCACGTTCGCGGATCTGCGCGTGTACGTGGCCGGCGATACGGAGAACACTCCGGAGATGATGGCGCTCGAGGACATCGACATCGCCTTTCTGCCGATGAACCTGCCCTACACGATGACGCCGGAGATGGTGGCGGAAGCGGTGAGGGCGTTCCGTCCGGCCGTCCTCTATCCCTACCACTTCGGTAGGACCGACCCCAACGAGCTGGTGAAGCTGCTGGAAGGAGAGGAAGAGACCGAAATCCGCGTCAGAATGATGAACTAGGGATCGACCATCCGGCGAGCGGCCATTTGGCTGGGAATTCTCGAAGGTGATTCGGCGAGTCGGGGACTCGGGGCTTCGGGGCGGGTGGAGGCTTCTGAGACTCCCAGATGAAGGCAGGCTCCTCAAACTGCGACAGCGAGGGCGCGGAAGGGGCTACGAGCGGACATTTGGAGCGCGGCGGCGGCGCAGCCGCCGTGTCTGCAATCGAGCCGCGCGACATGAAGCGAGAGCCCCTTCCGTGCCCGAGCCGCAGACGCGACATGAAGCGAGGGCTTCCGCCGTGCCCGACCGCCCAGCGGGCAGTTTTTCGGCAGGGAGTCTTGCGAGAAGCGCCGCCAGGGTCGAAGTTCTCCACCCGAGGCCCCGCGAACCGAAAGACGAGCGAACCATGATCGAGGAACTCTACACGCCCAAGCAGGTCGAGCTCAGGAACCGCGCCCGTGAGCTGGCGGAGACCGTCATGCGCCCCCTCGCGGCCAAGTACGACGAAGCGCAGGAGTATCCCTGGGAAGTCCAGAAGGCCATCAAGGAAGCGGGACTCTCCGGTGTCTGGATCCCCGAGGAATACGGCGGCCTGAGCGGCGGTGTGCTAGACCTGTGCGTCGTGGTCGAGGAGTTCTCCCGTGCCTGCGGTGGCATGGGGGTCGGCTTCGCCGTCAACGCGCTGGGCTCGTTCCCCATCCTGGTCGGCGGGACCGAAGAGCAGAAGGAGCGTTGGCTGCCGTCCATCGCGTCGGGCGAAAAGCTCATCTCGTTCGGGCTCTCGGAAGCGAAGGCCGGGTCGGACGCTGGGTCGATGATCACCGAGGCGAAGCGTGACGGCGACTCGTACATCCTGAACGGCGAGAAGAAGTGGAACACCGGCGGCGCTGTCTCGTCGTACAACACTATCTTCGCGGTCACCGAGCCGGGTCGCGGTGCGCGCGGTGTCTCGGCGTTCATCGTCGAAGCGGAGACCCCGGGCTACAGCGTGGGCAAGCACGAGGACAAGATGGGCATCCGCTGCGTGCCCGTGGTCGAGATCCTCCTGGAGAACTGCCGGGTACCGGCGGACAGCCTGCTGGGCGGCAAAGAGGGACGCGGCTTCAAGCACGCCATGATGACCCTCGACCGGGCCCGGCCCGGCGTCGCCTCGCAGGCGGTGGGCCTCGCCCAGGGCGCACTCGACCTGGCGATGGGGTATACGCACGAGCGCCAGCAGTTCGGCCAGTCGGTCAGCTCGTTCCAGGGCGTTCAGTGGATGCTGGCGGACATGGCGACGCAGGTCGAGGCAGCCCGCCAGCTCGTTCACACGGCGGCACGCACCATCGATTCGGGGCACAAGAGCATCTCGAAGATCTCGGCCATGTGCAAGCTGTTTGCCACCGACGTCGCCATGAAGGTGACGACCGACTGCGTGCAGCTGTTCGGCGGCTACGGCTACTGCAAGGACTACCCGATCGAGAAGTACATGCGTGACGCGAAGATCACCCAGATCTATGAGGGCACCAATCAGATCCAGCGCCTGGTAGTCGCCCGCAACCTGTTGCGCGAAGCGGCGGGCGGTGCGGCTTGATCGGTATGCGGTGTGCGGTATGCGGTGACGTCGTCGCCGCGTCATCGCCCGCGCCCGCGCCCGCGCCCGCGGTTTCTATACTCCGCTGCGGTTTCTATACTCCACTAGTGCATTCGCGGATTCACGATGTTGGCGAACTTCGACCCGAAGCGGTAGCTGAGCCCAATAGCCAGCTCATATCGGTAGTCGGTTTCTCTTTCCCGCCGTTCCCGCAAGATATCCTCATCCGTTAGCCCTTCTTTGGAGAGGTAGAACTGGTCTTTGACCCGGGAATACTCGACGTCGATATCGAAGTTCAGTCCGCGGAACAGCCGGTATTCGATCTCCAGAAAGGCGGTAACGCGGTGAGCCTTCAAATCATGTAGATACTGGATTCCCTGCAAAGATCCGTGGATCTCGCCCCAGGGCTGCTGGACCGCGGTTCCGGCGATCAGACTGTGTCGCGGTAGGGTCTCCTTTGTTTCGTTCTCGACCGTCTCCTCTGTGTAGTTGAAGTACGCCACTTCGATCGAATACTGGAAGGTGAGCTGGCGTCGGGTCGATTCCTGGTAGGGGAATATGTTGTACTCGATGGCGGGCCCAAGAAAGACCGCCAGATCTCTGTTGAGGAACGTCGATATGTCCGCGTTCGCCCCGCCGCCGGCGGACCAGTGATCGGTGAGGCTCCAGACCATGAGCAGGTTGGCGGAGTAGTCCCAGTCCTTGTAGATCTCCACTTCGCCCGAAACCAACTCGAACTTTTCGCGACTGCGCCAGCCATGAAAATGGAAGTTGATCTTGAAGTCCTCGGCGACGCGGTCGGCCGACCCGAATCCGCTGATCGAGTGCTCGCTCTGCCGCGTCTCGCCTTCCAGCGACCCGTCGAGGCCGACCCGAAACACCCAGAGATTCCACGGGTCGTGCTCCTCGCGCCCGACGACCGCCAGTTCGGGCGCCTCGTACACGACTCGCAGGCGTGGGGCCAGCGGAGTGGTCTCAACGAACTGAACGAGGCCCAGTGCGATGGTCTGCGTGAGTTCCTCGCGGACCTCGGCGTCGGTGTCGTCGGGGTCGGAGACATAGAAGAGCGACTTGCTCACGTCCTCGTAGGTACCCTGGCCCAGATAGTCGAGGGTGTAGTACTGCCCACCACCACCTGTACGCTCGTCCGTTACCAGGAGGTGTACGTCCGCGTCCTGCCGGTCCCGGACCCAATTCACCCAGGTGATCTCGCGCCGGAAGTGATCGAAGTCGCAGTTGTGGGCGTTACAGTCGAGGAAAACGAAAAGGGCCTGCGCCGTCGTGTCGGCCGCAGGTTCCTGGGCCATCGCGCTAGCCCACGGCGAAACGGCGCATAGTGCCAGCGGGATGAGCAGGTCCCTCACCTGAAGCTTCATGCCGGTCTCTCCAATGCTGCGATGGCGGCCTGTGCTGAGGGGGTTGGGCCGGCGAGGCGTGACCCTCTCGCCGGCGGAATCCAGGTGGGGCCGAACGCTGGCGTCCGTCGTTCTTCTAACACCCAAGGCGTCGGTTGCGTTGCACTCTGCTGCGCTCAAAACTCCGCGATCGTCACCGGCGCCAGTCCTTGGTCCCGGAGCAGCTGGTTCAATTCGGCCAGCTCGGCCTGGAGCACGTGCTCGATCTCCGAGAGATGGCCTGAGAGCTCCGCGGCCAGCTCGCGGAAACGCGCGTAGGCGTCTGCTCCCAGCCTCTGGTCGGCGCCGCTAGTCATCCCGTACAAGTACTGCAATTGGTTGATCAGCATCGGCTCCTGGTAGCGGCCGTCGGCGGTGACCAGCTGCGCCTCGATCGCCTCGAGCCGCGCATCCAGGCCAGCGGTCCGGTCGAGTAGGTCTCGGTGCTCGGACTGGGCGGAGCGCTCCTCCAGCGCCTCGCGCAACAGCTCGATGCGATGCGCCGCCGTCCGAGCGTCGCCGATCGCGTCGCGCAGTCGCAGGTTGAAGGCCAGCTGGGCATCCAGGTCGTGCTGCGTCACGCTGTCCTCGGCGATGCGCGGGTCGATGAGCACCTGGAAGCTGCGCGTCTCACTCCAATCGCCGGCCGTCAGCCGCGCCTGATAGGTCCCCGGTGCCGCTAGTGGACCCCGCCCTCCGGCGCGACCCCTCTCGGGGTCCCAGGCGCCGGGATACCGCAGGTCCCAGGTGAAGCGGTGCCTGTCGGCGTCCGATTCGAGCCGGGCACTGCCGGCGCTCGGCGGACCGAAGCCCGGCCCAGCGGCCTCACCTTCGTCGTCCGGAGCTTCGCTGGAGAATTCGCGGATCAGAGCTCCGCTTCCGTCCAGGATTTCGAGCTTCAGTTCGCCGTCTGCCTCTTCGGCCAGGTCGTAGTCGATCGTCGCCCCGACGGGCGCGTACTCGGGATCGCTGGGCCGGCGGCGCGACGAGGAGTATCGCATCCGGTAGGCGTCGCGCGGTTGAAACAGGTGCGCCTGGGCCGATGCGACGCGTCGATCGAGCTCGTGCAGCGGCGTGACGTCGTCGAGGATCCAGAACGAGCGTCCCATCGTTGAGAGCACCAGGTCCTGCCGGTACACCTTGATGTCGGTGACAGGAGTCACCGGCAGGTCCAGCTGGAACAGCTGCCAGTGCTCGCCGTCATCGAACGAGATGAACATCCCGAACTCGGTCCCGGCGTAGAGCAGTCCCTCGCGATCGGGATCCTCGCGCACGACGCGAGTCGGATAGTCGGCGGGGATGCCGTTCGTACCGCTAGTGAGACGCGTCCAGGATTCGCCGTAATCGTCGGTCCGGTAGATGTACGGCTGCCAGTCGCCGAGCAGGTAGCGGTAGATTGCGATGTAGGTCTTGCCTGGCCGGTGCGTTGACGGCTCGATCGTCTGCACCCGGCCCTCCGGCGGCAGGTCCGCCGGTGTGACATCCGTCCATGTACCTCCGCCATCGCGTGTGACGTGGACGGGTCCGTCGTTGGCGCCGACCCAGATGACGCCCGGCGTATGCGGCGACTCCTCTACCGCGTAGATCGTGCTGTAGTGTTCCTCGCCGGTGATATCTCGGGTGATCGGCGAGCCCGAGGCCATCTGCCGCGCCGGGTCGAACGCCGTGAGGTCCGGCGAGATCGTTTCCCAGGTGACGCCTTCATCGGTCGTGCGATGCAGGTACTGCGAGGCGTGATAGACGACGTTCGGGTCGTGCGGCGAGATCTCGATCGGTGATACGCGTTGGAACCGGTAGTTGAGATCCTTGGGATTGCGCCCGTACATGTTCTGGCCGCCGACGTAGTAGTTCTTCTCCTGCCCGGTCAAGAAGTTGTAGCGGCCGAAGCGGCCCTTGCAGTTGGCGTAGACGATGTTCGGGTCGCCCGGCTTCGGCACCGCCGGACCCGTCTCGCAGCCGCCGATCGACTTCCAGTACGCCGTCGCGCCACCCGGCGCCGAGTAGGGCGGCAGGCTCGGCACGGCGATGGTCGAGTTGTCCTGTTGCCCCGCATAGACCCAGTAGGGGAACTGGTCGTCGATGTCGACCTGGTAGAGCTCTGCAGTGGGCTGGTTGCGCTGGGTCGACCAGGTGCCGCCGCCGTCTCGCGTGACGTTGGCGCCGCCGTCGTTCGACTGGATGTAAAGGTCCGGGTCGTTCGGGTTGATCCACATGTCGTGGTTGTCGCCGTGCGGCGTGCTACGGCGCCGGAACGTCTCTCCGCCATCTTCCGATTTGTAGAAGCGCGTGCTGTTAACGTAGACGACGTCGGCGTTCGTCGGGTCGGCGTCGACGTTGGTGTAGTAGAACGGCCGATCGGTCAGCCCGGGCTCGATGTTGACCAGCCGGAAGCTGGCGCCCCGGTCGTCGGACCGGTACAGCCCGCGCTCGCTATCGGGGGCTGCCTCCATCAACACGTAAAGACGGTCGGGATCCGCCGCCGAGACGGCCAGGTCGCTCTTGCCGATCAGCCCGGCCGGCAGACCGTTCGTCAGTTGGGTCCAGCTGTCGCCGCCGTCCGTCGACTTGTAGATACCGCCTTCGTGTGCGCCACTGATGATCGTCCACGGCTTTCGCTCGGCGCGCCACATCGCGGCATAGATCTCGTTCGGGTCGTCGGGCGCGAGCTCGAGGTCCACGGCGCCGGTGCTGTCGGAAACGAAGAGCAGCTGCTCCCAGTTGGCGCCGCCGTCCTTCGTGCGATAGATGCCGCGCTGCGGGCCAGGTCCGAACGCGTGGCCGATGGCTGCGACATACACCAGGTCGGGGTCCTCGGGATGGATGGTCAGCGCGCCGATCTGCCCCACGTCCCTCAGCCCGATGAAGCTCCAACTCTTCCCGGCGTCGCTCGACTTATAGACGCCGCGCCCCGTGATCACGTTGCTGCGGATGCCGTCGGATCCGGTGCCCACGTAAACGACGTTAGGGTCGGAATCGGCGACATCGATCGCCCCGATCGACGCGGTCTCGAAGTAGCCGTCCGAGACGGGCCGCCAGGTCGCGCCGTAGTCCGTCGTCTTCCAGACGCCGCCGCCCGTCGCACCCATGTAGAACGTGCCGGGCTGCTCGGCTATGCCGCTGACCGCTGTCACGCGACCGCCGCGCGACGGGCCGATCATCCGGTAGCTCAGGTCCTCGAACAGCGCGGGGTCGAAAACGGTGTTCTGATCCGCATCGCGGCTCTGGGCCTGTGCGCCGCCGGCGAAGAAGAGGCTGACGATTATGACGATCGAAGTGCGGAGTAAGCGGTTGTTCATGCCAGGCGGCCTCTCTCTAAGGGTCCCGATATTGCTCGCCCCAGCCTAAGCGGCGAGGAGTTTCTGCGGTAGCGCAGGCGACCAGGACGCACGCTGCCAGACAGCATGCAGCGAAGTTCGTGTTATTCATGCTCGCAAACATACAGGACGGCCGTATCGGCAGCCACCGACGGTAGCGCTACGATGTTGACTTCGGTATCGGCCTTCTCTATTAAGCTCCCTGATGACCGTGCCTCGAACCCTACTCGCGCTGCTCCTTGCCGTTCTGGTACTCGCTCCAGATGTCGCCGCTCAAACGTGTTCGGTGCAGTCGGTATCGCGCGATGAGCTCGTCCGGGCCATGAGCCTGCACGGCGACTACGATATCTTGGCGACCACGAACCGGGGTCGCTTCGGCAGCGAGCTGCTCCTGCAACTCGCCCGCTGGGCGTGGGAACGGGATCCGCAGGGGCCACCTCTATACATCAGACCGGAGGACTGGTTCTTCTCTTATATAGACGTAGCAGGAGTGAGCATGCTGGACGCGCCGCGACCCGCGCTGTTAGGACTCAAGCACGGCCAGCGGGTATTGATCGATTACCGGCCGGACAGGGTCATCGCCGAGGTGCACGAGGGACCGCAGCCTTCACTGGCCGTGAATATCCGCGCCTGGTGGCCGGAGGGACCGGGCTCACCATCGAAGTTCAGCTTCACCGACACCACGGCGACACCGAAGCTGAAGGCCACGAGCCACAGGGAGATCACCTACCGTCTCCTCGAGTTCGACGACATGATCGTCCTCGACCGGATGGAAGGGGTATCCGGGCGGCCCGTATCCGGCTTCCTCGGCGCGCTCTTCGATGTCATCGGCGAGGGTCGTCTCAAGTATTCGCGCATAGCTGTCTCGGAGGACGGCCTGCAGGTGCTCAGAGGCCGGGCGAAGAAGATCTTCTCCATCTCGACGACTGTGACGGTCGAGCCCGACGGTCGTGGCACGAAGGGCATACCACCGGGGCGACCCGACCTGCTGGAGATCGAGGCGCGGTTGAACAGGCCGCTGAAGATCGAGTACGTGCCGTACGCCTGGGAGACGATCGGCCAGGAGTGCGTGGTCAACTCGGGGCTGGGGGGATGAAGAAACGGCTACTGGTCCTAGCTGTGGTCTCGTCTTTCGGGGCCGCCTGCTCCCCGGAGGGACCGAGCACGGTTCGCGGTGAATCGGGCTGGTGGGTCCATAGCAACGCTGCATACGGTTACCAGATCAGCTACCCGGAGGAGTACGACCTTTGGCCGACCGGACCGGAAGGGCAAAGGGACGGAGCGACCATCCGGATCGCGAGAAAGAACTATGCGGCGCCGGTCCCAGTGCTCGACGTCGTGATCGGTCCGGAGGAATCCTTGCGGGAGAAGGTCGTCGACGTGGATCTGGTGGACATGACCGCCGAGGTCACCGACATCGATCTGGGCGGAAAGCCCGGGAAGCAACTCGAATTACGCTGGAAGGCCAACGGAGAGCTCGCACTCGTGGAGCTGTCTCTGGATGGCGTTACTTTCGTGTTCGATGCCGCGCCCGGGCTTCACGAATTCGAGGGTACGGTCTGGTGGGAGATCGTATCCTCGTTCCGCTTTCTCGACCGCTAGCTCTCAGTTACCCTCACCACCTCAGCCGTGCTCGCCGGAGCCCTCTTCGCCTTCCTCATCGTGCTCGCCGGAGCCCTCTTCGCCTTCCTCATCGTGCTCGCCGGAGCCCTCTTCGCCTTCCCCTTCGTGCTCACCGGAGCCCTCGCCGTCGCAGGAAGATACTTCCGGATGTGCCGTCCATCCGTCGAAGGTCTCTTCAGCTGCCGGCAAACTGACGTCGGACTGTTCACCGGGCTCGAGGTCGATGGGCGTCGTCGGACCCAGTTCGGTGCCGTTGGACAGATGAACCTCAACACGCACGCGGCATAACGTTTGCTCGGCTGTGTTCTCCACCGATCCTACGAAGGAGCTCAAGGCGGGATCGTACGACAGGACCAGGCGCGCGTCGTTCCGCACCATGTCGTACGTCGCGTCGAGGGCTAGCATTTCGCCGGATTCCTCCGTGCCCGTGTCAGCTTCGGCCTCGATCTGGGCGTCGCTTCCGCAGGCGGCGATGACTACTGCGAACAACAAAGCAAAGAGACATTTGACAGGATTCATGCCTCTACTCCTCGAACGACCAGTTGACGATTGGGAAGAACGGGAAAGCTCCGCCTTCCTTGATGATATTGATCAACCCGACCTGGATGCCATGCATCCGCTCGGTGTAGTTGACTATGGCGAGCTGAAGTCCGTGCATCTGGCTCGTCACGTTGACGCCGGCGAGTAGGAAGCCCGATGCGCCGTGCGAGTAGTTGACGACCCCGCTCTGGAACCCCTCGAACCGCTCCATCGTGATGTTCACCCAGTTGTTCTGCCATCCGATGAACTCGGTGTCGGCCAACCCCACCTTTGAACGTGCCCGTGGTCGTGTGGTTCGCTACCCCGAGGTCGAAGCCCGAGACCGCTACGTTGCTGCCGTAAATCACGTTCAGACGGAAACCGGCGATGGTATCTTCCTCAGGGAAGATCTGAAGCGGCGCCACCAGGGACAGCTGGATCGGGCGCTTCTCCTGCGCCTGAAGCGGCGCAGCGAAGAGCGCCAGGGCCAGAACGGCCCAGGCGTAGCGATGCCAGGCAGATGAGGACATAAGAGCCCACCTCCTCCTAGGTTGTGTCTCGATTAGGGCGTCCGGAATCTATATCCCTCGGTCCGGCATGAGCAATGCGCCGGGCCCGACTGGGGAATCTGAGCCCTTGACCCTCCTGATGGCGCGCCTAATCTTCGGCAATCGAAACGATGTACTCGAGTCTCTCGAAGCCGGTCGCGCGCCGCATGAC
>JBDHHZ010000038.1:0-13581 GCA_039589115.1 Gemmatimonadota bacterium
CATGAAGCATGTGGTCCCGGTTCGCCGCAAGCTGGGTGTGCGCACGATCATGAACGTCCTAGGTCCGCTCACGAACCCGGCTCGGGCGCGACGGCAGGTAGTCGGTGTGTCGGATCCGAAGCTGATGCCCCTGGTCGCCGGTGCACTTTCTGAGCTGGGACACCTCCGATCCCTGGTCGTCCACGGAGAGCCGGGTATGGATGAGCTCTCGCCGCTGGGCTCCACGCGGGCGATTCGCGTAGAAGACGGCAAGGTGGAGGAATTCACGTTCGAACCGGCGGATCAGCTCGGCTGGCGTGATCTGCGGGCCTCCGAGTTGGCAGGTGCCGAGCCGGAGGAGAATGCACGGATCATCGAGGAAGTACTGGCCGGTGGGGGAACTTGCGGGGCGCGCGCTGCGGTCGCTCTCAACTCAGCGGCGGGGTTCTACGTCTCCGGCCTGATCGACTCCCTCGAAGACGGGCTAGCGATGGCCGAGTCGGTGCTGGACGACGGACGGGGCCTGGCCATTCTCGAGAAACTGCGAGAGGCGACCAGGTCGGAAACCTGAATCGCCTCTCAGCAACCGGCACCGCGATGCCGGCTCGGTCGGGGCCGCTCGGCCTCAGTACTTGCGGATCACTCCAACCACGACGCCGCGGACCTGGACTTCATCGTCCATGTAGTACTGCGGGGCGTGGTTCTTATTGGCGGGCTGCAACCGGATACGGCCGTCGCTCTCACGGTAGTATCGCTTCACCGTGGCGGAGTCGCCGCTGACGAGCGCGATCACCATCTCCCCGTTCTCGGCGGCTTGGCGACCGTCGACGACTACGCAGTCGCCGTCGCGGATTTGGTCATCGATCATCGAGTCGCCTTGAACACGCAGCACGAAATGCGGACCTTGCCCGGAGAGCATATCCTCGGGCACAGAAACCGATTCGTTGTCCTCGATGGCCTCTATCGGGGAACCGGCGGCCACCAGGCCCAGCAGGGGGACGCCGGCGGCGATCGCTTTCGGTCGCGCCGCTTCCAAGGGCTCCACCGAACGGCTTTCGTTGTAGTTCCTGCGGATGTAACCTTTTCTCTCGAGGTTGGAGAGGTGCTCGTGCACCGTCGCCAGGGACCGGTAGCCAAAGAACTTGGCTATCTCCTCGAAGCTCGGTGAATAACCGCTATCCTGAATGAAGCTGTCGATGAAGTCGAGGATCTCTCGCTGCCGCTTCGTAAGCGCCATGACGCCTCCGTTGTGCTGTCACTGATGCGGGCGACCGTTCCAGCGAGGTCTCCCGAACAGGAGCCGAAGCCACAATACCCGAAAATGCACCGAAGCGCAACCCCCGGCGCTGATTGCCGGGATAAGGGAGCGGCGCAGTGAGGGCCGATTATCTAGCGGCGATCCTGAAGCGGAAGCGGGCGGAGGTCGAGTCGTTGCGTCCTAGGGCTGCAGATCTGAGAGCCGGTGCGGGTGAGGTGCCTGCGGCCCGGCCATGGGAGCGAGCGTTGCGGTCGAGAGACCGTGTTACACTCATCGCTGAGCTCAAGCGGCGGGCACCTTCTTCAGGTTCGCTGCTCCCGGATATGAACGCAGTGAGTTTGGCGCGTTCCTATGCTGAGGCGGGTGCCTCGGCGCTTTCCGTGCTCACTGACAGCGATTTCGATGGCAGTCTGGAGGATCTTGTGCAGGCACGGGGAGCCGTATCGGTGCCAGTGTTGCGCAAGGACTTCATCGTGGACCCGGTGCAGATATGGGAGGCGCGTTGCGCGGGGGCGGATGCGGTGTTGCTCATCGTGCGTGCGCTGACCGACGTGGAGCTGGAGGGCCTGCTCGCGGTGGCAGCGGAGGCGGCGCTGGCGACTCTGGTGGAGGTTCACGACGAAGAAGAGCTGGATCGGGCGCTGGCGGTTGGCGCGCCGGTGATCGGCATCAACAATCGCGATCTGGGGACGTTTGGCACCAGCCTCGAGGTTACGCGGGGCCTGGCCGGGCGGGTGCCCGGAGATCGGGTGCTGGTGGCGGAGAGCGGTATCGAGACGCCGGAGCAGGTGAGGGAATTGGGCGAGCTGGGCGTGGATGCCGTGCTGGTCGGCAAGGCGCTGGTGACCCACCCGCAGCCCGGCAGGCTGGCGGAGTCGCTGGCGACGCAGCCGCGGCGCGAGCGGCGATGAAGGTCGAAGCCAAGATCTGTGGGCTGGGTTGGCCCGAGGATGCCCGTCGCGCAGCGCAAGCGGGAGCCGACTATCTTGGCGTTGTGTTTGCCCCGAGCCCGCGCCGGCGGGTTTCGGAGGAGGCGCGCCGCATCTGGGAGGGAACAGCGGCCCGGCGAGTCGGTGTCTTCGTCGATCCGGATCGGGAGGAGGCAGTGGAGCTGGCCGTCGAGCTCGCAATGGCCGTGGTCCAGCTCCACGGTTCCGAGGCTCCCGGCTTCTGCCAGCGGATTCGCGAGGCGGGAGACTGGGCGGTTTGGAAAGCACTGCGGGTCAGGGAGGGAGTTGATCCCACGGCCGCAGTGGAAAAGTACGCCGAAGCCGTAGACGGGATCCTTCTCGAGGGTTGGAGCGCGCGCGGTCTGGGAGGCGTCGGAGCGCGCTTCGACTGGTCGCGAGTCGGCCGGCTGCGGGAAGACTGGCCGCTGGGAGTGCGGCTAATCCTGGCCGGCGGTCTCAACGCCGGGAACGTGGAGGGCGCGATCGAGAGCGTGGCGCCCGACGTCGTAGACGTGAGCTCGGGTGTCGAGTTGTCGCCGGGTGTAAAGGACCCGGCTGCGGTTAGCGCCTTTCTCGAGGCCGTGAAGCGAGCGAGTGGAGATGGTTGAGGTCACCAAACGGTTTGGCCCGTATGGCGGTCGCTACGTGCCGGAGACGCTGATCGCCGCGCTCGACGAGTTGCAGGATGCCTTTGCGGGAGCTCTGGCGGACTCGTCCTTCGCGGCGGAGCTCGATGCGCTGCTTCGGCACTATGCGGGACGGCCGACGCCGCTCACGCTGGCGGAGCGGCTCGGTGCCGAGTTGGGCGGAGTGACCGTGTATCTCAAACGGGAAGACCTCAACCACACGGGCGCCCACAAGCTCAACAACACTCTCGGCCAGGCGCTGCTCGCTAAGCGGATGGGGAAGCGGCGGCTGATCGCCGAGACAGGCGCCGGGCAGCACGGCGTTGCGACGGCGACGGTGGCGGCTCTGTTCGACATGGAGTGCTGCATCTATATGGGTGAGCGCGACATGGAGCGCCAGGCGCTGAACGTATTCCGCATGGAGCTCATGGGCGCCGAGGTCCGGCCGGTCGGCTCCGGCAGCCGGACCCTGAAAGACGCCACCAGCGAGGCGATTCGGGATTGGGTGACGAATGTGGGGAAAACACACTATATTATTGGTTCAGTGGTCGGTCCGGACCCCTACCCCTGCCTGGTTCGCGAATTCCAGACCGTCATCGGACGAGAGACGCGTCAACAGATCTTGTCAATCGCGGGCCGTTTACCTGACGGTGTCTTCGCCTGTGTGGGCGGTGGTTCAAACGCCATCGGCATGTTCCATGAATTCCTGGGGGATGAGGACGTGGAGCTGGTCGGCGTTGAGGCGGCGGGTGCGGGCCTCGAGAGTGGCCGACATTCGGCGTCGTTGGCTCGCGGCACGCCGGGGGTACTTCACGGGTCTCTGAGCTACCTACTCCAGGACGAAGCCGGGCAGGTACAGGAGGCGCACTCGGTTTCGGCGGGTCTGGACTACCCAGGTGTGGGCCCGGAGCATGCCCAGCTGAAGGACGAGGGGCGGGCCCGCTACGAATCTGTGACCGATGGAGCAGCCCTTGACGCTTTTCGCACTCTGGCACGCCTCGAGGGTATCATACCGGCGCTGGAGCCGGCGCACGCGCTGGCTGCGTTGATCGCTGAGACCGAGCGCTGGAGGGATCGGACGGTTGTGGTGTGCTTGAGCGGCAGGGGTGACAAGGACGTGGCGGAAGTGGCGCGTCTGGACACTGAGCGCGGTGTGCTGCAGAGAGGGAAGCGGTGATGGACGAAGATGTCCTGAGCGGTCTGCCGGACTTCGACTCGGATCTGGAAAGGGAAGAGGAACCGAGAGTTCCCGTTCCCGAGGCCGCGGACGGGTTGGATGAGGGCAGTCTCGATGAGGAGGTCCGAGAATTTCTGACCGCGTTCGTCAAGACGGTCAGAGCCGCGCAGCTTTATGTGCAGGGGAATCCTCTGCTGCACCAGTTCATCGAGGACCTCAAGAGACGCCTATCCAACATCTGGGATCGGGTTCCGTCGATCAATTTCACGATCTCCGAGAGCGAGATCCGCTGGCTGGACACTCTGGTCTACCGAGAGAAGCTGGGCGGACAGGATAACCTCGCCTTCCAGCTCTACCGCGACGGTATCCGGCGAATCGAATTGTTGCCCGGCATCGAGGAAGATGAGCTTCGCCAGTTCATCGATGTTCTACGGCTCGCCAAGACGCTGAAGCAGGACGAAGACGACCTCCTGACGTTGATGTGGAACTGCGACTTCACCTACGTACGCTACGAATACGTGGACATCCTGGGAGACGAACCGCCGGTACCCACGCCGGACCTCTCCCAAGCGGCCGACGAAACGCTCCCCATGTTGCCCGAGCTCGAACTGTCACCCGAGCTCCAGACGCCGACGTTGCGCGAGGATTTCGAGCCTTCGCTCTACTTCCTGGACGAGTCTGACGTCGCCCACCTGCAGCAGGAGTTGCACCGCGAATGGGACCGCCCGGTTAAGCAGGACGTAATGGTCGCGATCCTGGATCAATACGAGACGGGCGACGACGAGCGGCGCGCCGAGGTCGTCGACATACTGCGCCAGATGTTGCCGCGCGTGCTTGCCGAAGGCGTCTTCAGCCAGGCGTCCTTCATCGTTGCCGAGCTCAAGTCCATCGCAGATACGTCCCAAAATGCGGCTGTCGTTGAAGAGGTCGACGCGATTATCGGCGAGTTGAGCCAGCCCATCGTGCTCGATCAGCTCGTACGAATCCTCGAGGACGGGACGGTCGATCCGAACAGCGAGGCGCTGGCTACCCTGTTGGGAGCGCTGAAACCGCAAGCGATCGTCGTGCTGATTCAGGCCGTCTCGTTGGTGGTCCGCAAGGAGGCGCGCGACCAGCTACTCGCCACGCTCGATCGCCTGGCTACGATGAACCCCAGACTGATGGCGAGTCTCATCGGCTCTGAGGACCCACGCGTGGCTTCCGAGGCGGCCAAGATCGCGGGTCGCTTGAAGATGGGTGGGGCGGCCGAAGCCGTCTCGCGCCTGCTGAAGCGAGACGAGCGGGAGGTTCGTCTAGCTGCGGTCGAAGCGCTGGTCGCGCTGCGTACATCCATGGCCGGCGCACCGCTCATGGAGGCGTTGACCGACGAGAGCCGCGAGGTGAGAGTGGCGGCGGCGAAAGGTATCGCCAGGCTGAGGTACAGCCCGGGATCGGAGAGGCTCGAGGCGCTCATCAAGGGCAACGAGTTGCGCAAGCGGGACTTGACCGAGCAGCTCGCCTTCTTCGAAGCCTACGCCTTCGCCGCCGGTGACAAAGGGACGCGGTTGCTGTCTCGCATGCTCAACGGGAAGAGGTACCTCTGGTTCAGGTTCCCCAGCCAGATGCGCGCCTGTGCCGCTCGTGCCTTGGGTCTGGTCGGAGGTGCGAGCGCGGACCAGGCGCTGAACGTGGCCGAGATGGATCGTGACCCGATGGTGCTGAGCGCGGTGCACGCGGCGCGGCGCGAGCCGGAGCCGGAAGAAGAGTCTGAGGAGGGTGATTCTGATGAGGGGTGAAGAGGCTCTAATTCAGGATACGAGCGTTCTTCTGAGCGGGGAGGGCCGCAAGGTCCTGGCGGCGCTGTACGCGACCATGCGTTCGTTGCGGCTATATCCTCTCGAGAACCAGGTCGTGCAGCGAGCGCTCGCCGAGGTGGAGGCGAACGTGCGGATACCGCTGAACCGAGAGGGGCGGATGCAGCTCCGCCTGGCGGGCGATTTCGTCTTCTTCAACGACGTTCGCGTCCGTCTCGACCTGGGCAACTACGCGAGCTTCGTCTTCGTCAGGAAAGCGCTGGAAGCGCATAGCGTGGGTATGATCGAAGTGGGGCCCGGTGTCGATATCCGGGAGTGGACGTCTTTCCTGTCGCTGCTGGTGGAGGATCCGGAGGCGATCGAGGAGGCGGCGCTGGAGTTGGTCCAGCAGCGAATGCAGCAGGCGGCCATCGAGAACATAGCCGTTGGACCGCCGGCTGCACTGGTCGAGGCGCTGAGTCTCAGCGAAGAGGCGAAGGAAGCGGCGCGACGCACGTACGCCCGGTCCGTGAGCGTTGTCAAAGATGTCATGACCAGCGTGCGTCTCGGCAAGGCCTGGTCAGGTCGGCGCGTCAAGCGAGTTGTGCTGGGCATCGTCGATCAGGTCCTGCATGATGAAGCGGCGATGTTGGGCATGACGACATTGCGTGACTACGATGAGTACACGTTCACCCACTCCGTGAATGTCTGCATTCTCTCGGTCGCGCTCGGTCAGAAGCTCGGCTTCAGCCGGCTTCAGCTGTTTGACCTCGGGCTGGGCGCGCTGTTCCACGACGTCGGCAAGTCGCGTGTGCCGCTCAGCGTCCTCAACAAGGAGGGCAGGCTGGACAAAGAGGAGTGGCGGGTCATGAGCCAGCACCCGGAGTTCGGGCTGATTCTGCTGTTCGACCTCCACGGCTTCGAGGAGCCGCCCTATCGGGCGATGCTCACCGCTTATGAGCATCACATGCGCACCGACTTCACCGGCTATCCGCGTGTGGTTCGCGAACGCTGGTTCGGCTTCTTCTCGCGCATTTGCTCTATCGCTGACGCGTTCGACGCCGCGACGAGCAAGCGGAGTTATCAGTATATCCCGTTCCCGCCAGACGAAGTGCTCAGGGAGATGCGCGACAATCCGTCCCGTGGGTTCGATCCCATAGTGGTCAAGGCGTTCGTCAACATGATGGGCATCTACCCTATCGGGACATTGTGCATCCTCGATACGGGCGAGCTGGCCGTGGTGGTGGCCCCCAGCCCGAACCCTGAAGAACTTCACCGTCCTCTGGTCAGGATTGTGTCCGACGCCAGCGGGGGTAAGCTGCCCGAGCCGCCACTAGTCGACCTCTCGGAAGAGGATGCGGGGACCGGGCGTCCGGCGCGCACGATAGTGAAGACGACGGATCCTGAAAAATACAGCGTCACCGTCTCCGACTACGTTGCCTGAGCAACGACCTGGCGGAGGTGGTCTGGCCGCGGCGTTTGAGCGGATTCAGGCGCCGCGGCGTTCTGCATTCATCCCCTACATAACGGCTGGCGATCCGGAGCCGGACGCGACGGTCGATGTGATGGAAGCGCTGGTCGACGCCGGGGCCGATATCCTGGAGCTCGGTATCCCGTTCAGTGATCCGCTGGCCGACGGGCCGACCATACAGGCGGCCAGTTGGCGCGCCTTGGGTCGCGGCGTGGACGTGGAACGTGTATTGGCCTGGACCGACGAGTTCAGCGGGCGTTGCGACGCGCCGGTCGTACTGTTCAGCTATCTGAACCCGATACTGCGCTACGGCCCGGAACGATTCGTGCAAGATGCTGCGGCATGCGGCGCAGCCGGCCTCTTGATAACCGACCTACCGGTGGGCGAAGATATAGTGCTCGAAGATGCCCTGGCATCGGGACGGCTCGACTTGGTGAGGCTCGTGGCGCCCACGACGCCTGAGGCGCGCCTGCCGCGGATCGCCCGAGCGGCGCAGGGCTTCATCTACTATATCTCTCGGACGGGTGTGACCGGTGAGCGGGACCGGATACGACAGGGATTGGCTGACGAGGTGGGCGCGTTGCGTAAGTTGACGGATCTGCCGATCGCCGTCGGTTTCGGGATTTCCAACTCCGAGCAGGCGCGCGCCGTTGCCTCTTTGGCCGATGGTGTCGTCGTCGGCAGCGCCCTTGTGCGGAGCCTGGCGGAGGACGGGCTACAGAGCGCCTCCGACCTTGCACGTTCGATCCGGAAAGCGATTGACACTACGGACGACTGAAGTGCGACGTCCCTCAAAGAACTGGATTACAGCCGGAGCCTTGACGGCGATCTCCGCGTGCGCGGTGCTGCTGTCCGTGACTCTGTGGCTTGGAACGCCGATGGCCAGCGGCCAGCGGCCTTCGCCGGTTGCCGGTGAGCTGTCCGAAGTGCTTTCACGAGCAGGGCCGGCCGAGCGCGTTCCTGTGATCGTACAGGTCGGCAGGCTCGACCCACCGAGACCGCTGGCGCCCGACCGTGATTTCCGGGCGGCGGAGCACGCGTCCAACCTCTCCAGCCTCTACGTAGCATCGATCGAGCGTCTGCGGGCGACTCTGCCGGCGGACCTAGCTCTGGATGTGCAGGCCGGTGAGGTGCTTTGGATCAGCGGAGCGATCGCGGTGGAACTGACCCCTGCCCAAGTCCGTTCCTTGGAGGGTCGTAGCGACGTCCAGCGGATTTACTACGATGGACTCGTTCAGGTCGACCTGGCTGCGAGTGATATAGAGTCGCCGCCTCTATTGTGGGCGCCGGGTCTCCCCGTCGCTGCCCAGGACCCGGCGGGAGGCCTGCCCTGGGGACTGGTGGAGATCGGCGCGCCGGATCTGTGGGCGGCAGGCGCGACGGGGCAGGGTACGATAATCGCCATCATCGACAGTGGAGTCGATGGGACTCACCCGCTGCTTTGGCGACGCTGGCGTGGGGCGAGCGCTTCGGCGCGGGAAGCCTGGTTCGACCCCTGGGGAATCAGCGCGGTGCCCGTGGACGACGACAATACGGGTGGCGTTGGCCATGGGACCACGGTGGCGACCGTCACAGTGGGCAGCCTCGAGCCCGGGGATACGTTGATCTTCTTCGGTCAGCCTCAGATCGTCGAAGACGAGCTCGAGGTAGTGACCGGAGTAGCTCCAGGCGCCGAGTGGGTCGCGGCCAACGGGTTCGAAGTATTCGGCGGAGCGACATACACGCGCCGCTCGATCCTCCTGCAATCGATGCAGTGGGTACTGGATCCGGACGGTGATCCGGCGACGGTCTCCGATGTGCCCGACGTGTTGAACAACTCTTGGGGCTATCCACCCGGGGGCTGTGATGGTCTGTTCGATCGGGCCATCGACGCGCTCGAGTTCGCCGGGGTACCGGTCGTCTTCTCCGCCGGCAACCTCTCCTCCGGCTTCGAGACGGTGGCGTCGCCCGGCGAGCGCGCGGACTTGCTGCTCAACTCGTTCGCCGTGGGGGCGGCGGAGCAGAGTAACGGCCAGATCGTTGTTGCCGAGAACAGCCTGGGTGGTCCCTCGCCGTGCGCGCCGGGCGCGGTGAAGCCGGAGGTAGTCGCTCCGGGAGTCATCCCGCTGGTCCGGAATCTCGGCCTGCATACAGCGCAGGTGGGTGGCCGCACTGGGCCCTTCACCTCCTGGTCCGCGCCTCACGTTACCGGCGCCCTGGCCGTGCTCAGCGGGCTGAATCCGGGGGCCAGCGCCAACGATCTCAAGGGCGCCCTGTTCTCGACGGCGGACGATCTGCCGCCTCCCGGGCTCGACAACCGAAGCGGGGCCGGCTTCATCGACCTGGCGGCCGCGGCTGGGCGAATCGGTGGGCTGGGTGGCGTGCAGCTGTCCGTCAGCGATTGGACATGGGACTCGGCAGGAGGGTCGCTCTACCTGGAGCTGTTCAACGGCGGGGCCGATCCGTTCCCCGGTGGTACGGCGGAGCTGCTGTCGCGGTTCGACGGGAAGAGGCTGGCCATGGTAGCGGCGCCTCCCATTGTGCCCCGGCGCAGTGGCACGCTCCGCTTTGCGGATCTGCCGGCTGGCCTCGCCGCCGGCGACCGCCTCAGCCTGCGTCTCGACAGCGACGGAGCGATCCTGGAGCTGCCGCTTTCGCTCGCCGCATCCAGCGCGACGTCAGTAACGCTGGAGGATGGCGCGATACGATTCTCACTCGACGCGCGGGGGCGGCTGGGTCGGGTCGCAGACGCGCCGGGATTCGAGTTCCTGGGAAACGACTGGCTCGCCGGCGGCGCTCTTCTCTTCGTGCGTGGGGACGGCGTTTCGGACGGGGCTTATGTGGACGTGCTCCAGCAGCCGCCTTTGAAGTCGAACCCCGTAGGTTCCGATACTGACTGGGGTGACGTCCGGATGAGCGCGCTTGGGACCAGCGCGGAACTCGAGTTCAACGACGAGCGTGCGCTCAGGCCGCTGGGCGCATCGGTTGGTCAGACCGTCGATCTGGTGGCCGTGGGAGACAGCGCTGCCTTCGCAGTACTGAAGACCGTCATCAACTTCAGTAGCAGCGCCGATGTGTCGTTGGCTGGACTGCTGCTCGATTGGGACTTCGACGGCCGTGACAGCGTGAGCTGGGATTCTGAGCTGGGGGCATCCGTGATGGTCCCCGCCGACTCGACCGGCCCCTGGTTGGCTCTTACTGCCGTGCCGCGGCCGCCGGTCACCCATGCCGCGGTTCCCCTCGGTACTCCGGTCGGCGGCTTCTACGTCGTGGACTCGAGCTCCGGCGTGCTGTCCAAGCCGGAGGGCTTCACCGATACGGAGAAGGCGCTGTACATGCGCTTGGGCAGTCCGGGCTCGTCTGATAGCAGCGTCGCCGATTGGGCCCAGCTCGTGACGGTCGGGCCACTACGCCAGGACGAATCGAACTCCTTCCTGATCGCTGCGGGCCAGACGCGAGCGGCGCTGCAGGCGGCCCTGGACAGCGCCAGGATCTACGCCGATGAGGGTGTGGACGACGATCCTGTGACGCCGTTGTCCGGTGCGCTGGAGCTGTTGCCGGCCTATCCCAACCCGTTCGACCCCATCGCCGACGGCGGGATCAACCTGCCCTTTCTGGTAAACCGCGGGAGCGAGCCGGTGCAGGCGACGCTCGAGATCTACACGATCTCCGGCCGGCTGGTCTACAGCGAGCAGCGAGACCTAACGCCGGATTCTCCCGTAGAGCCGTTTCGCTGGAGCGGCGCGTTGGGGAACGGCGAAGCGGCCGCCAGTGGCGTCTACGGCTACGTCATCAGTGTCGGCCGCCTGAGACAGTTCGCCAAATTCGTGGTGCTGAAATGATGGCGGAGTTTGACACGCCGGAAGTGGCTGCACTAACATCCCATCCATCATGGTCCGCAAAGACCCACCGAGCCTGGATAAACCGCCGCGTCGGGTGACGACGCTCGAGATCGTCGCGATGAAGGAGCGCGGCGAGCGAATCGCCGTCCTCACGGCCTACGACTTCCTGATGGCCGGCCTGGTCGACGATGCAGGGATCGACTG
Source organism: Gemmatimonadota bacterium (assembly GCA_039589115.1). Taxonomy (GTDB): domain Bacteria; phylum Gemmatimonadota; class Gemmatimonadetes; order Palauibacterales; family KS3-K002. Next base: position 11,259 of record JBDHHZ010000038.1, read on the forward strand.
CGTGCTCGTGGGTGACTCGCTGGGCCAGGTCTTCGCCGGTGAGGACTCGACCCTCCCAGTCACGCTCGACCAGATGATCTACCACGCGAAGGCCGTGCGCAAAGGGCTTAGCCGAGCGCTGCTGGTCGTCGACATGCCGTTTCTCACCTATCAGGTGTCGGTCGAGGAAGCCATCCGCAACTGCGGCCGCGTGCTCCAAGAATCGGGCGCTCAGGCCGTGAAGCTGGAAGGCGGTCACGAAGCGGCGGCGGCCACCATCCGCAGGCTGGTCGACTCGGGGATCCCCGTGATGGGTCATATCGGGCTCACTCCACAATCCGTCCACAAGCTGGGCGGCTACCGGTTGGTGGGCCGAGCGGAGGCCGAGCGTGAGACCCTCCTGACAGACGCCTCGCGGCTGGTGGAGGCGGGCTGCTTCTCCGTCGTGCTCGAGATGTTGCCAAAGGACGTCGCAGCGGAGATCACGCGGTCCATCCCCATCCCTACGATCGGCATTGGAGCCGGACCCGGATGTGACGGCCAGGTTCTCGTTCTGCCCGACATGCTGGGACTGAACGAGGGATTCAGCCCCGGTTTTCTGAGGCGCTATGCCAACCTGGCCGAGAGTGTCCGGGAGGCGGTGAGCGAGTACGTCAGGGAAGTGAAGGACGGCACCTACCCGGGGCCCGAGCACTCGTACGAGTGAGCCGACCGAGCGCGAGACATCCTGCCGTGAAGCTGTCCAGAACGATCTCAGAGGTAAGGGAAGAAACCTTCCGGGCGCGCGCCGAAGGCCGCAGAATCGGGCTGGTTCCGACGATGGGGTTTCTGCACGAAGGGCACCTCAGCCTGGTGGACCGCTGCCGCGAGATGGCCGACTATGTCGTGATCTCGATCTTCGTGAACCCGATTCAGTTTGGACCCGGCGAAGATCTCGAACACTACCCTCGCAGCCTCGACCGCGACCTGGAACTAGCTCGCGGTCGTGGCGTCGATCTCGTCTTCGCTCCCGACGACCGCGAGATGTATCCTGCCGATCCCACTGTAGCCGTCACGCCCCGCCGGCTGGCCGATCGGCTGTGCGGCGCGAGCCGGCCGGGACACTTCGAGGGCGTACTGACGGTGGTGAACAAGTTGTTCGGGATCGTGCAGCCGGATGTGAGCGTCTTCGGGCAAAAGGACTTCCAGCAGGCGGTGCTGATTAAGAAGATGGTGGCGGACCTGGACATGCCCGTTCGTGTCGAGATCGCTCCGACGGTGCGGGAGCCGGACGGCCTGGCGATGAGCTCTCGCAATGCCTATCTGTCGGCGGATGAGCGAGCCCGGGCATTGAATATCTCGCGTGCGCTCGCCGTCGCTGTTGCTGCTTTCAAGGCCGGCGAACGGAACGCCGCGACGCTGCGGTCGGTTATTCTGAACAGGCTGGAAGAAGCGGGCGGGCTGGAGGTCGAGTACGTGGAGCTCGTCTCGGCCGCCGACCTCGAGCCGGCGAGCCGCGCCGCGGACGACGCGGTGGTTCTGGTGGCGGTTCGCCTGGGCTCTACGAGACTGATCGACAACGTGAGGCTGGGCCCGCCGGATCCGGGTCTCGAGGCGGTACTTTGAAAACAGGCGGCGTCTCGTATAGCTTTAGGGACCAGCAGACAGGCAATTAACGACCTCGCGAGAGGCTTGAGTACGGGTATAGAGGAATGCGAAGGGAACTCTGCAAATCGAAGATACACAGGGCTACGGTCACAGCGGCGAACCTGGACTATGAGGGCTCGCTGACGCTCGACATGAATCTGGTCGATGCGGCTGACCTGGTTCCTTATGAGCGAATCCAGGTCGTCAACATCAACAACGGGTCGCGACTCGAGACTTATGTGCTGCCCGGCGAACGGGGATCGGGCAACCTGCACCTAAACGGCGCAGCCGCTCGGCTGGGCGAAGTAGGTGACAAGGTGATCCTGATCAGCTATGCCCACTACGACGAGTCGGAGATCGAAGGACACGAGCCGCGAGTTGTTTTCGTCGACGAAGAGAACCGCGTTCTACAGCGCAATCTCCGGGCAACGGCGCCCTGAAGCCCGCCTGAACCCCCTTGTCTGCCGCGAAACGCAGCGCGAGCGCGGTGCGAGCGAATCTTGAGCGATTTAACGCCCCGCTATGGTAGACTCTGATCTGCATCCTCTCGTTGCCGGTGCCGCACGGGGGCAGCTGCCCGAATGGTCGTCGGTACGACCTGAACGCCGGAGGCCCATGGCTGGGGTCGCCGAGATGTTGTCACGCTGGGCTGCAGTGCTGGGACTAGACGAGCGTGACCGGCTGCGCTGGGTGGCGGCCGGCTGGCTGCACGACGGGC
>JBDHHZ010000039.1:0-18843 GCA_039589115.1 Gemmatimonadota bacterium
GCCGATCCGCCGGTGCAACGGCATGCGAGTTGCCACCCCCTGAGGGTCCGGAAATCGCGCGGCGGGGCTAGCTCGAGAGCCTGGAGTTAACCCGCTGCCCAAGGAGCCCGGGCAATCATGCCCGGGCTCATTTTTTTGTGGGAGGTAGGGAGGTAGGGAGGTCGGGAGCGTTAGTAGATCCGAGGGTCAACAGATCAAACGAGCCGAGGATCTTGGAGGTGCACTCGAAGGCAAGACCACCTCCTACCTCGAAGGCTCTTTTGATCGGTTGATCTCTTGATCTACTAACGCTCCCGACCTCCCTACCTTCCTGCCTTCCTGCCTTCCTACCTCCCACAGAGAAGGCTATCCTACTTCCACCAACGGTCCGCGAATAAAAGCCGGATTGGCGTGTATCCTAGTGAAATAGGCACCCGGGCCGGAGAGAGGGGTGGAAACCGCAACGGCACAGCAGACTGAGTTGAGCGAACGCGTACTGGTGGAGCGAGCCCGCGCCGGCGACCGCCGTGCGTTCGGCGAGCTGGTCACCCGCTATATGCGGCGCGCCTACTACGCTGCGCTGGGCCTGGTCGGCTCCCACGACGACGCCCTCGACCTCTCCCAGGAGGCGTTCGCACGGGCGTTCCGCGCCCGGGCCTCACTCGACCCGGACAGGCCTTTCTATGCCTGGCTATATCAGATCGTGCGCCGCCTCTGCTTCAATTTCCTGCGCGACCGCAAGACCCGTCTAACCCGTCTACAGGAAGCGACTCCCTGGCTGATGGATCAGGCCGGGACCCGTGCCGCGCAGAGCGATCCGGGGCGTAGCGCGGAGAGGTCCGAGCTTGCGGCGCTGGTGGAAGATGCGATCGAGAGATTGCCTGAACGAGAGCGCGAGGTGTTGGTCCTCAAAGAGTTCGAGGGGCTTCGCTACCGCGAGATCGCTGAGTTGTTGGGGATCCCGATCGGTACGGTGATGTCCCGACTCTACTCAGCTCGCAGGAACCTCGCGTTGGAATTGGAGGGCGTGTTGTGAGTGACAGGGAAGCCAGGAGCGTGGAGGAACGCGCGCGCCGGCTCATCATGGCCGAGCTAGATGGCGAGCTGCTCGCCGGCGAGCGCGGCGAGCTTGAACGTCTGTTGGAGGAGCATCCGGCCCTCAGGGGTGAGAGGGATCGGCTCCAGCAGGTTAAGGAGGTGACGGATTCTATGGGACTGCGACGTGCACCCGAAGAGGTCTGGAGTGACTACTGGGCCTCGGTCTACAGCCGCTTCGAGCGCGGCTTCGGTTGGATACTCGTATCGCTTGGCGCGATCGTTCTCTTGTCGTACGGCGCCTGGGAGGTAGTGAGCCAGATGCTGGAGGACACTATCTTACCGTCGTTCGTGAAGTACGCGTTTCTCGCGCTCTTCATAGGGGCGGTCGTCCTCTTGGTGTCCGTATTGCGCGAGAAGGTATTCGTGGGACGGAGACAACGTTACAAGGATGTGGAAAGATGATCCTAACGCCTTCGGCGGATATCGCCGGTCAACGCGTCGTCGAGGCCCTGGGCCTGGTTTACGGCAATACGATCAGGGCGCGCCACGTCGGTAGAGACATCGTCGCCGCGATCAAGGGCTTGGTGGGCGGTGAGATCGAGGAGTACACCAAGATGATGGGAGAGTCGCGCGAGCAGGCGATCGACCGGATGGTCGCTCAGGCCAAGCAGCGTGGCGCGAACGCCGTCGTCGACGTGCGCTTCTCCACCTCGTACGTGATGGGCGGCGCGGCCGAGATCCTGGTCTATGGGAGTGCCGTAAAAGTCGAGCCGGCCTGAGGGTTCGCTCAGCCACGGCGGTCCAATAAGGCAGTACAGAGAAGAAAGGTCGTTACGATGCTCGGCAGATACGTAGCTGGGGCGTTGCTCGTCCTCGTGTCGGCGGGTCCGCTGAAGGCCCAGATCCCGTCGGACCTCAGCGGGCGCCTGCTCTTCACGTTCGGTACGGCGGACGGCGGCGGCGAAACCTACTTCATCAAGCGCTCGGCCGACGGCTATCAGCTAGGCGCCGACGTCGAGATCCAGGTCTCGACCTACCACATCGTTCAGCATATCGAGGTCGAGGCCGGCGAGCGACTGCAGTTCCGAACGGCCGAAGTGCGGGCGACGGTGAACGGCGCGACCACGCTGGTCGGGCTGACGCGCCGTAACGGTTACGGCGTCGAGGAGCGAACGACGGGCGGCTCGACCTCCGCCGACAGCAGCGAGACGCCGGAGAGCTCGGTGCTGCTGACCAACAACGTCATCATCCATATAGCGCAATTCGCCTGGCTTCACGACGGCGAGGTCGGCGCGTCCCGGGAGTTCCTGGCCTTCCCGCGGGTGCCGATCACGGCGGTCCTCGAGGATGCGAGCGTGGTGACGGTGGACGGCGCATCGCTGTCGGTGCGCCGATACTATCTGAACGTGGCCAACCAGCTAGGGGCCTACGTCTGGCTGGCGGACGACGGCACTCCGTTGAAGATCTCCGTCCCCTTGCAGGCCTTCTACGCGGTGAGCGAGGCGCACCAGGAGTGGGCGGATGTCCTGGTCGTGCCCCGGGATCAGCCCGAGCCCGAGCCTAGTGCCTACGATGCGGAAGAGGTGCAGTTCGAGTCTGGGGCGATCACCCTGGCCGGCACGCTGACGACACCGAAGAGCGGAGGACCGTGGCCGGCGGCGGTCCTCATCACGGGCTCGGGCGCCCAGGATCGCGATGAGAATTCGCCGGGCCCGGGCGGACTGCAGTTGAGTATCTTCCGCACCATCGCCGACACGCTGACGCGCCGCGGTATTGCGGTGTTACGCTACGACGACCGGGGCGTGGGCGGCAGCGGTGGCAGCCTCGCCGATGCGGGGCTCAGCGACCTGGTGGGAGATGTGGAGTCCGCCGTAGGCTACTTGAGAGGGCGCCCGGAGATCGATGACGCTCGCATCGTGCTCGTAGGGCACAGTGAGGGTGGGATCATCGCGCCCATCGTCGCCGTTGCCGATCGCCGGGTCGCCGCTCTCGTACTCATGGCCGGTACGTCGGCTCCACTCGACTCGGTGATCGTGGAGCAAGTGGTGTTACTGACGCGCGCCGCCGGCGGTGACTCCGCCGACGTCGCCGAGGCCCGCGACGCTACCTTGCGCTTCATGCTGGCCATCAGGGAGGAGCGCGAGCCCGAGGACGTCGAGTTTTCGGCTGGCCAGCAGAAGTGGCTGCGCGAGCACATCGAGCACGATCCGCTCGCCACGTTGTGCGAGGTGGACGTGCCGCTGCTGATCGTGAATGGCGGACAGGACGTGCAAGTGGCGCCGGAGCACGCTCGCCGTATGGGCGCCGCGCTAGAAGAAGTCGGTCATCCCGACTATGAAGTGAGGATCTTCCCGGAACTCAACCATCTGTTCGCGGTCTCGCGCGGGGAAGGCGTTGCCGAGTACGCCGACCCGAATGCGGAGGTCGATCCCCAGTTCCTGAGCTACCTGGCCGACTGGCTCGTGACGCGCCTGAAACCGTAGCCCCGACCCTTCTTCCTCGCTCAATCCCCGAACCTGATCCCCAGCGCCCGCGCGGTGGCCACCACGTCGCCGTCGATGGGTACCCGCTTCTGTCGGTTGACGGCCACGTCCAGTGGGATGGTCCGGACGAGCGGCGGGTCGAGGGCGACCATGTAGCCGAACTCGCCGTCCTCGACACACTGGACCGCGGCGGCGCCGAATCGCAGAGCGATCAGCCGGTCGTACGAGATGGGAGAGCCGCCGCGCTGCACGTGCCTCAGGGCGATGGCGCGTGCCTCCTTGCCGGTCAGTTCGGAGATCTGCTCCGCCAGGACCTCGCAGACCCCGCCGAATCGTTTCACCTCCGGGTCCTTGAAGACAGGCTTGCCGGCGGCCGGGCAGGCGCCCTCCGCGGCGACTACGATGGTGAAGTGCCGGCCGGTCCGCTCCCGCTCCATGACCTTCTCGCAGACGTTGTCGATCTCGTACGGAATCTCCGGGATCAGGATCACATCGGCGGTGCCGGCGACGCCCGAGAACAGGGCGATCCACCCGGTATCGCGGCCCATGACCTCGACGACCATCACTCGCTCGTGCGCCTGGGCCGTCGAGTGTAGCCGATCGATGGCGTCGGTAGCTATGTCCACCGCTGTGAGGAACCCAAATGTAAGAGCCGTGCCTTCGATGTCGTTATCGATCGTCTTCGGCACACCGACCACGGGCAGCCCCTTCTCGTAGAGGTCGTGCGCGATCTTCAGGCTTCCGTCACCGCCGATCGCTATGAGGGCGTCGAACCCGTGCTCGTGAAACGCCGCTATCACGTCGTCGGAGCAATCGACTGCCTCGATCGTACCGTCCGGCCGCTTGACCGGCTTGGCGAATGGGTTGCCTCGGTTCGTGGTGCCCAGGATCGTGCCGCCCTGGTGAGTGATGCCACGTACCGAGTCCCGCGTCAGCGGGACGATCTCGTCATCGCCCAGCAGACCCGCATAGGCTTTGCGAATGCCCCAGACCTCCCAATCACGGTTCAGCGCCGACAGCACGGCGGACCTAATGACGGCGTTGAGGCCCGGTGCGTCACCGCCCCCGGTATTGATCGCGATTTTCTTGGTCCGGCTCATGAGAGACCCCGTGCTCGTGAGTGTGTGAGGGCTATCGCAGAGTACCGCGGCTCCTGCCGCACTAGAAGACTAAGCCATCGGTGCCCGCCTCGAAATGCGGCTTGCAGCGACGGCCGCACTCCACTGGACAGCGGCCGGCCAGAGGGTCATTCTATCATTCTCCAAACATCCAACACGCCGATGTTCCTCGCCGCGTGCACGAGCGTGGCTGGAACCGTAACAGCCGGAGGTGCGCATGGGAAAGATCAACGTTGGGCGCGTCATCCTCGGAGGACTGCTGGCCGGCCTCATCATCAACGTCGCCGAGTCGATACTCAACATGGCCATAATGGCTGAGAGTTGGGAGCTGGCCATGAGGGAGCTGAACGTGCCGCCGGTGAGTGGTGGTACGATCGCCGTCTACATGGTGGTAGGCTTCCTGCTCGGGATCGTCGCCGTTTGGATCTATGCGGCGATACGCCCACGCTTCGGCCCCGGCCCCAAGTCCGCCGTGCTGGCCGGCCTGATCGTCTGGCTGCTCGCCTACGCTTGGCGCCTCCTGGACATCGGCTTGACCGGCTTATTCGATCCGGGACTGCTCGCGTTGCCGGCCGCCTGGGGTCTGGTCGAGGTAGTGGTCGCCACGCTCGCCGGCGCCTGGCTCTATCGCGAGGAGTGAGACGCCCGGCGCGCTCATGCAGCGGCATAAGCTGATCTACGATGGCGACTGCGATTTCTGTCGCCGCCAGGTTCGGTTGGTCGAGCGGTGGGACAAGGGCGCTCGCATCGAGGCCGTGCCGTTTCAGACGGCCGACGCCCAGGGACTGGGGGTGAGCCGGGAGGCTGCGGAAGAAGCGATGCATCTCATAGCGCCTTCCGGCACGGTCTGGCGTGGGGCGGAGGCGGCCCGGGAGGTGCTTCGCCTGCTGCCGCCAGTTCGCCCGCTGGTCTGGCTCTTCGGGGCTCCCGGTGCGATGTTCGTGGCCGAGGCGGTCTACCGCTGGATCGCGCGGCGCCGTCATCGCTTGGGCTGCGACAGCGAGGTGTGCCGCCGTGGGGCGGCGCGCAAATGAGAGCGATGTTTCGACGACTCCTTCTACTCTTCATAATCGTCCCGATCTTAGAGCTCGTGCTGCTCATCCAGCTGGGGCGCTGGGTCGGGCTCTGGCCGACGCTGGCGCTGATCGCCGTCACGGGCATCGTTGGAGCGGCGCTGGCCAGCCACGAAGGGCTTCGCGCCTGGCGCGCCTTCCAGCTCGATCTCGCCGAGGGGCGGATACCGGGCCGCTCCATACTCGACGGGCTGTCCATCTTCGCCGGAGGGGCGCTTCTGCTCACGCCCGGTTTGTTGACGGACCTGCTGGGGTTCTCGCTGGTGGCCCGCCCGAGCCGACGCTGGCTGCAGGACCGGGTCGTGAATCGATTCGGCGGCAGGTTGATTAGTCAGGGGCGGGTTATCGTGCAGGGGTCGTTCGGCTCCCGGGCCGGTCCGGCTGCTGAACAGCAGGGCCGTCCGGGCGGGCGTGAGATCGACCACAACGGTCCCGAGGGCGGCTAGGCATGCGCTGGTTCTTGACACGCTATCTTCCGGAATGGGGAACGATCCCGCTGCGCCTGGCGCTCGGCACGATCTTCATGGCCTACGGTTGGGCCAAGCTGACAGGTGCGGTTGGCACTCCCGAGGGATTCAACATCGACAGCTGGGGCTGGGCCTACCCGGTGTTCTGGGCCTGGCTCGTGGCGCTGATCGAGACGTTGGGTGGATTGCTGGTGATCGTTGGACTGTTCACCCGTGTCGCCGCCTTTCTGATCGCGTCGGTCATGGTGACCGCCATCTTCAAGGTCAGGCTGGATGGTGGGTTGGTGGGCGGCTTCGAGTTCGAGTTCACACTGTTGATGATCGCTGTCGCGCTGGTGATCACCGGTGCCGGCCGGCTCTCGGTTGACCGCGACGTGCTCGGTTGGGGGGCGCCACCCAAGCGCAGTCGAGTCGGCGAGTCGCCTTATGATTGATATCACGCGCCCGCTGAGCGTAGAGACCGCACCGTGGCCCGGTGACAGCCCACTGCAGATCGACTGGACCCTTAAGATCGCCAGAGGTGACAACGTCTCGCTGTCACGGATCACGTTCAGCCCTCACGTTGGAACGCACGCCGACGCACCTTCGCACTACGAGTTACAGGGCACCTCTACCGGCAGCTTCGATCTGGCTGCGTTCATCGGTCCGGTGCGCGTGATCGATCTGCGTGGCTGTGAGTCGGTGAGCGTCGAGCGCCTGAAGGAACGGGACGCGATCGGGGCCCGACGCCTGCTGGTGCGCTTGCTTGGCGAACTACGGCCGCAGGAGTTCGTCAACGATTTCCCGCCGCTGGAGATGGGCGCTGCGGATGCGCTCGTGCATGCCGGCCTGATGCTCTACGGCACCGACGCACCTTCCATCGACCCTGTGACAAGCTCCGCGATGAGCGCTCACCGCGTGTTGGGAGGCGGAGGAATTCCGATCCTCGAGAACCTCGATCTCACGCACGCCGAGCCCGGCGAGTACGATCTTGTGGCTTTGCCCGTGAAGTTGATCGATGCGGAGGCGGCACCCGTTAGGGCTGTGTTGTTGCCGCCGGGTAGTGTGGCGGCGGGTCGCTGATCTAGTGTAGCGAGATTAAAACGCCGATTCGGGCCGAGCCCATGGTGCCGCTCGCGTTGCCCGAACTCGAGCCCACGCCTTCGACCACCCGGCCATCGAGCAAGAGACCGCCGAAGTAGCCGGAAGCTTCTATCGCCACTGGTGGCAGGAACTCGAAGATGAATCCGACCTCGCCACCGATCACAAAGCCGTTCGCGCTCTCTCCGCCGTCGCTCAAGCTCTGATACACGTACGAAACACGCCCGCCCAGGAATGGCGCGAGCCGGTCCGAGTTGAACAGCCTGAGCACGTAGCGAGGATCGGCCGAGACAGCGATGACGGTCAGGTCGCCTTGGTCGATCACGGTGTGGCTGCTGTACTGAACTCCCAGTAAGACCTGGAAGCCGCTCTCCCACGTGTAGCGGCCGGTCGCTTCGACCCCGACCCCGCTTCCTACCAAGTCGAAGTCCTGACCGCTCAACTCGACGTAGCCCACGTTTAGACCGAAACCGAGCCCGGCGGGAGCCGGGTACTCCTGGGCCTGGGCCGCAGCAGGTGATGCCAAACCGACGACGACTGTGGCGAGGCAACTCAACGTCCTGCGCATGGCGGCCTTCCTTCGTCAGATGTATGGGAGTCTCGGGCTGTGTTGTATGATGGGGCACCATCGACCGGGGCGTCAACCGGGCTCGATCGGTGGGTCGCTGGCGTCGAGATCTCGCTGGCGCCGCGCTGCGGACTGGCGGATATTAAGGAATTCATTCCGGAGGCATTGGAGTTGTGAAGCGGCGCGCGGCGTGCCGTCTGGCGAAACGTGGGCCCGGCCGGATTCGTAGGGTGCAGAAGGGGAACCCAAATGGCTTTTTCACTGATAAGCAATCTTCTGGAGCGACGTATACCCCAGATCGTGGGTCTGTATCTGGGCGCCTCCTGGATCATCATCGAGTTCGTGACCCTGCTGGTCGACCGCTTCGCCCTGTCGCCGCACCTGATCGAGCTCAGCATGGTCGTACTGGGTGCGCTGATCCCCACGGTAGTTCTGCTGGCCTTCTACCATGGCATGCCGGGTCGTCAGGATTGGACGACCGTAGAGAAGATCGGGATCCCGCTCAATCTGCTGGCCGCCGGGCTGGTGGTCCTCTTCGTCTTTGGGGAGCGGCCGTTGGGCGCTGCGACGACGACGGTGATGCTCGAGGATGAGGGTGGCCAAACGATCGAGCGCGTCGTGGCGAAGACCGAGTTCCGCAAGTCGGTGCTCATCTACGGCTTCGAGAACCAAACGGGGGACACGGCTCTCGACTGGCTGCAGCTGGGCATCCGGATCGGGCTGTCGCTCGATGTGGACCAGGACATGTACGTCCAGGCCGGCGACGCCGAGCGGCTGCAGGCGCGGCTGGCCAGGGAAGGACATCCGGAGGCCGTCGGCATGTCCGTTCCTTTGATGGCGAGCCTCGCCCACGAGCAGCACCAAGACTACTTCACCTTCGGATCGTTCAGCCATGAGCGGGATGAGCTTTCGGTAACGATCTCTCTCTACGAGACACGGCGGCAACGCCTGCTGGCAGAGCGCACTTTCACGGGCGCCGACGGCCTGGACTTGGTCGACCAGATGTCTGTCCAGCTCAGACGAGACCTGGGTGTGCCGGAGAGCTATATAGAGGACACGAAGGACCTGCCTGTTTCGGATCTGCTGAGCGCTGACGTGGAGGCCCTCCGCTTCTTGATGCTGGGCTACACGGAGGTGTATCTCCGAAACGACTGGAACAAGGGGATGCACTACCTGGAGCAGTCCGTGGCGGCGGATTCGACATCGGTCCTCGCCCATTATATGCTCGCCGCGGTCTACCTGATCGCGAACGAGGGCGAAAAGGCGGACAGCGCGGCGCGGGTCTCTTTGAGATACGCATACAAGCTGCCGGACAGATGGGGCTACGACGTTCGCTACTTCTACTACTCCTACATAAAACCGGATCCGGACCAGCGGCTAACGATCGCCCGGATGAAGGTCAGGTTGTTTCCCGAGGACATCGAGGCCCACAATACGCTTGCAGTGGAATACTGGCGGCGTGGCGAGTTCGACTCGGCCATAGCGGAGTACGAGCGTATCCTCCAGCTCGACCCGTCCCAGTATGAGAACCTCAGGTGGATCGGCGACATCTACAGAGACCAGGGCGCGTTCGAGGTGGCCATCCGGTACTACGAGCGATACACCGAGGCGGTACCCGACGACTTCGCGGGCCTGCGGGCTCTCGGTGACACCTACTGTTACATGGGGGATCACGAGCGAGGCAAGTCGTACTTCGAGCAGGCGCTGGTGCTCGATCCCGACAACATAGGCGTTCTTTACGACCTCGGGACCGCCGAGTACAACCTGGGGAGCCTGGACGAGGCCCGCGAGCGTTTCGAGGGGGTTCTCGAGATCGCCACGACCCCTCAGGATCGCGCCGCCGCGCACTCGCGCCTGAGCGGGCACTACAAGTTACTCGGGCGCGTGAGGGAGGCGATCGAGCAGAAAGAGCTGGAGTGGGCGGAGCGCGAGAAGTACGAGCCGCCTGCCTTGGTGCTGGTCAACTACAAGTTGGAGTCTTTGCAGCTTTTCGCGGCGGCGGGTCGCGAGAGTCGGGCGTTCGAGATCCTGCGAGACGCCGAGGCCGAGCTGGCCGAGCTGTTCAGCCAGCAGATACACGCCGGCTATCTGTGGGTCTACCTCGAGCTGGAGGACGCCGAAAATGCGGAGGGGGCATTAGCTGACGTGGAGGCGTGGGTGGAGCGGGAGGAGGTCGCCAACATGCGCGACGACATTCTTCGCTCGCGGGCCAAGATACTAGAGTTGCGCGGCGCGTACGGTGAGGCGATCGAGAGCTATGAAGAGTCGCTCGAGCTCAGTCCGCGAAGCGTCTACACGAGGCGTCACATCGCACGTTGCCACCGGCAGCTGGGACAGCTCGAAGAGGCCGAGACCTACCTTCAGGAGCATCTCGTGGTCACGCCCTTCAACCCGGACGCGCACTACGAGCTCGCCAGGGTCTATGATGATATGGGCGACAGAGACCGCGCGCTCGAGCATCTGCGTATCGCCCTCGACGTCTGGAGCGAAGCAGATGAGGAGTACGAGCCGGCGCAGGGCGCGCGCGAGATGCTGACCGAGCTGGAAGCGCGGACCTAGTAGGGCGGTGCCAGTCGCCGGAAGCCGTGCGCCAGCACTACGATAAGAAAGAACAGGTTGCGGGGAACGATTCCGGGCCAGAAGTAGCGGACGGGCCGGGTGGTCTGTCCGCTCGACTCCGCATCCGCCAACCGGTCGGCGATCGAACGCAGCACCCTTGTCCCCCTCGGCCAGTCGATGATTCCATTCAGCCAGTCGGCCGGTATCCCGCTCTCGCCGACGACCGCGCCGGCCAGCGCACCGGCGACTGCCCCAGCCGTATCGGTATCGCCGCCGCGGTCCAGCACCTCTGATACGGTCCGCTCGAAATCTCCGAAGTGCCGGTGCCATGCGTAGACAGCTACGGGGACGGTGTGGTAGATGTAGCCGCTGACCCCATCGCCCAGTCCGAGAACATCGGCGAAACCCTCGACGCTGAGCTCGTCTGCCAGGGCGCGCTCCAGGTGGTCCAGGATCTCGCGCCACTCGCCGTCATCTCCGTCGCCGGCGCCGCGCAGCACGGCGAGCAGGGCCTCGATGCTCGGACGCTCGCTCAACTCCTCCCGCACGATCCAGCCGGCCAAGTACGCGACGGCCTTCACGCCGGTTAGCGCTTTCGGATCGCTGTGCGTGATCCGGGTGCTTGCCGCCAGATAGTCATCGAGATCGCTGGTGGAGTTTGCCAGGAACGCACCCAGCGGCGCCGCTCGCATCGCCGGGCCGTTACCGGCCGAATAGACGCCGCTCCGTCCGGGTGGCATCCCGGCCCACAGCAGGAGGATCGAGCGCAGCGTGGCGAAACCGACGCCTGCCGGCAGGGTCACGAGCCACAGCCTGAGACACCAGGCGAGACGTCGGAGGAAGCGCCCCGCCGAATCGGGATGTGCCAGCAGGCTCTGGGCCACGAATACGGTATGTTCGGTGTCGTCGCTCAGCATGCCGACGCCCGGCAGGAAGCGGTGGCGCCATCGCCCGCGGAACATCTTTCGCGCACGACGCCTCGAGATGCCTTCCGCCGGCAGTCCAAGCGCGTCACCCACAGCCGTGCCAAGCATCAGCCCGCGGAAGCGTTCCGTACGGTCCGGCGATTCATTCATCTTGTTCACTCGCGACGATGTTTTTGGGATGGCGACGGCTCAAGTACGCGAACATCCGGTCGCGCAGCTCCTCGAAGCCGGGCGGGTAGAGCAGTTCGACCGGCTCGCTAATGCCAGAGAGCTCTACCTCGATCCCAGGATAGCCCAGGGTGATCGGCCTCCACGCGTCGGCGTATAAGAATCTCTTGCTGGCGATCCGCTCCACGCGGTCTTCGGAGACCCAGGCGCCGGCCTCATCGCTCCAAAGCTCGACCGTCCCGCGCACGCAGCGTATTCGATCGAGGGAGCGGACATGCCGCACACGGCTGACCAACTGGACGAGCAGCAGCAGGGCTGCGAGTGCCAGCAATACCACTCCGACGCCGCGTACGAAGCGGAGCAACAAGAGTCCAGAGACTACAAATAGGATCGCCAGGAACGCCGCCCCGTAGTGTACCAGGTTGAGCGCTCCCACCAGGTAGTCGCCCACCGAGTAAGTGGGAGGCCTCTCACTTCTCCTTGACGTGCCCATCGACTCCTGCATCATGGGAGCTAGAAGCTCGTGCGGAAAGCGGTCACGGACCTACAACGGGACTTTGCCATGACGATGCTCGCCGAGTACACGTTCCCTCGAAAAAAGGCCGCGATCTACGGTGTCATCGTCGGCATACTGATCGGCTACGGCAACACTTTCCTCGACCTGGACTTCAGCTTTCGGCCGGCGCTGCTGGGATGGCTGATCGCCGCCATTCTGGTCGTGGTCGTGCTGCATGAGGGCATACACGGCGGGGTGGGAGTGCGTCTGGGACACCGTCCGGTATTCGGGTTCGAGCCCCCGCTGGTTTACACGACCTATAAGGAGAAGATCCCGCGCGGGCACTTCATCGCCATCGCGCTCGCCCCGCTCATCATCCTCGATATCTTGTTCGTGGCTATGTATAAGAGCGATTCGCTGAAGCTCTTCGCGGATCTCGGCTTCGCTGTCAACACGATCGGTTCGATCGGGGATGTCTGGATCGTGCTCAAGCTTATGCGTCACGGGCGCGGGACCTTCGTGCAGGACACCAAGACGGGGGTCCAGGTGTGGGGGCCGGAGACTGTTACCTGAGCCATACCGCAACGAATACGTGAGCTGCCGCAACCAGGAGGAGAACTAGGAACTCCACTCCGCTCGGCAGGCAGCCGTCGTGAAATCCGGCGCCTTTCGACTCCATCTCCCCGGAGCAACGCGGGCACTTCGCCGGAATCGGAATCATCTTATCGCGCAGCCAGATTCCCGATACCATGAGCAGGAAGATCGCCAAGAGCTCCGCGATCGGGACTGCCACCCAGTACCACCACCTCGAGCCGTGGACCGCGGCGAGGCCCGGGAGTAGAACGGCCGTACCCATCCCCACCAGAGCGATGACGAAGAGTATTGACGTTGGCTGGGTGCGTGAGAACTCGAAGTCACATTCGGTGCAGCCCTTGAATACAGTGTATCCGGAGAAGAGCATCGCCTAAACCTCGTGGTCGAGAGCTAGTTGATGAGCCACACCGCAACGACTACGTGAACCGCCGCGAAAATCAGGAGAAGAATCAGCTCCTTCGGGCTGGGAATCATAGCGAAGTCGTGGAAAGCGCCGCCCTTGAACTCTATCTCTGCCGAGCATTTCGGACACTTCGCCGGTACCGGGTCGATCGTCATGTCCAGCCAGAGCAGAAGAACCATGAGTGCGATGAGGGCCAAGAACTCCGCGATGGGCACTACTACCCAGTACCACCACTTCCAAGGGTATAACGTCGTGGCGAGATCCGTGATCACGACCAAACTCCCAACCACCACCAGGCCGATGAAAAACACGAAGGACGTCGGAAAAGTGCGCTCCGTCTCGTAGTTACATTTCGTGCAGCCGCGGGCTTCCGAGTAGGCGGAGAAGACCATCGCCTAGACCTCCATCCCGGTGCCGCCCCATACCGCGAAGATGACCTGGAACGTTACAGGCCCTCCCGCCACCGCCGGGCAGGCCAGCCGACCGAGTCGCTCGTAGAGCTGTTGCAGCGTATCCGCGGATACGCCCGGCCGTGACGCGATATTCACTTCGACGTGGCCGCCTTTCGACGTGGCCGCCTGGTTGGATCTCGAACTGCACCATTAGGTCCTGCCCGCTACCCGGCGCTTGCGCGCCGAAGATCGTCGCGACTGTCGCCTTGATCATATCGATGTAGGAGGCGATCGCTTCCACTTTCAGGCGCGCTTGAAGCTCGTGCTCGGGCGTCAGCAGAACGATGCGCTGTACTTCGGTGGGACCGTCGTCCCCGGTGGCCTCTTCGGGGGCGTGTGAGCGCCAGCCCCCGGCGGCGCTGTGTATGGAGCCGTTGATTGGACTGATATAGTTGTGGTCCAGCCACTCCAGCGAAAAGCCGAAGCCGGCGCCGGGCGGAATCTCGACCGGCGACAGAGTTCTCACGCCCTCTCTGATCGCGGACCACGATTCGTCTCGAAGCAACATCATGAGCCCGTCTTCAAACACCTGGCCGCCGTCTGCGGACTGCCCGGGCACCAGCGCCAAGAAGCATCCGCTCAACCGTGCGCCCGTCGCGTCAGGCGCCGTGATGGCCTTCGGCTCCTGCTGGCCCGGTTTCCAGACGAAGCAGCCATCGGCGCTCGGCTCCAGCTCGGTCAGCAGTGCCAGCGGTTCGTCAGGAGGGAACTGGGCCATCTGGTTCTGCAGATGCACGCTCACCTCGGAGAGAACGCGAAGCACAACGCGCTCGCCCTCCAGGCAAGCCGTCATACCTGCGGAGCGGATTCGGTTCAACTGCGCGAGTATGCTGTCCTCCAACATCCGCTCCAGCGGCAGGCTGGGGCGCGCGCGATCGCACCAAGGCGGATACGGATAGTGCCGGTGCGCCTGGCCCAGGCGGCTCAGCACCCGGGTGATGCCGAACGCCCTCGCAGCTTCCACCTCTTCATCCTTCAGCAGGATCGCGGCGAGCCCGCCGGAGAACTGGACATCCTCGAACGGGTGCGGCGTCACGTACGTGACGGCCCGGTGGCCTAGGAGCCCGGCTCCACCCAGCATGGTCAGATCGCCCGGGTACACGAGTTGTCCCGCCTTGGCCTGCTGGAGCACCAGCTTGAAGAACTCGAGAGGCTCCCTGGGGAAATCGCCGTCGGCCTCGCCGGGTCCGCGATGGACGGTCAGGATGAGCTCGGCCTGGCCGTGTGCCTGCAGCCCTTCGCTGGTATACGACCAGCATGGCGCCGCCTCCGCGTCGTGCAGCCATACGCGCGCGGACAGCTCGCCGGGAATCAGCTCTGTGTACAGGGGAAACGCGCCGGGGACCGGGCTGCTGGGCATCCCAGGCTCCTAGTCTGTTGGGCTGGTCGTGCTGTGGCGCGGGGGAGCTCCGGTGGGTCCTTCGGTGGTACGACGGAGAGCGGGATAGGTTCCGCTCACTTGTAGTTGCGAATCCTGTACGGAGAATCGGGAGTGAGCGGCAGCTCCTCGACGCTGCGGAGGTCGTGGCTCACGGCGAACAGCCTGTAGCGGGCCGGCCTGCTGCGCGAGGAGGGGATCTGGTAGAAGACGGCGACGATGGTCCTGTCATTCTCCGTCGCCCGGTGAGACCTGATGCTGGTCCATACCTCCCAATCGGGATGTTGGTCCCACAGGTAGTCCCGGGCCGCTTTACAGGCCGGCGCCACACCGAGCAGGCGTTGCAACCAGGCTTTCACAGAACTGAAGATGGGCGAGTTGGGACCGCTAAGCGACCACCAGCAACGCCGCCGTCTGATGGCTGGGCCCTGCCGCCTGGCTCCGGGGTCGGAACCCGAGGAAAGCTGCGACCCCGGAAAGGCCTGCGGCTGCGGCGATGAGCTTGAACCAGTCGCGCCGCGAGAAGCGGGTGGGGATGGGGCTGTTGGGGCTAACCAGTAACCAGAAGTTCTACGAGCACGAGTGGCACTAAGATAGCGAGGGTTGCGGACAGATGCAATAGAGACTCATTCTCAACTAGCCAGCCGGCCCCCTGGCGGTCACGCGTGGGAAGAAACGACCCGTCCGAGCCGCGTATTCCTGGTAGGCGTCGCCGAAGCGCGCTCGTAGCGCGCTCTCTTCCGCCGGGGCCCGGCGGACCACGGCGCTCATAGCTCCCAGGCCGGCCAGCGCGACGAACCAGTTGGCCGTCAGTAGGCTGTAGCCGAGGATCAGCCCCGCCCAGGCGCTGTACATGGGGTGGCGGACCCAGCGGTAGGGTCCGGTGGTTACCAGGGTGTGGGCCGCGCCCAGGTTGTGTCCGAGGTGGAGGAAAGCCCAGACCATCCCGGCCAGCGCCAGACCGGCGAGGGGGGCGCCGAATGAGCGGAGGCCGCTAGGCAGATCGATCTGCGACCAGGCCATCCAGCTTGGGTCGATCAGGTAGACGACGAGAGCGGCCTGAATAAGGAAGGTGAGGAGGCGCTCCGGGAACAGGAAGCTTCTCCATCCGTACATTGGAGGCCGTGCTTGCCCTGTGAACCGGCGACGGAAGTAGGACGGTATGCTCAGATCGAGCATGAGGATGACGGCGAGAGCGATCCGCAGAGCCATGTTTACGGGGCTGGAGTGGACTGGCCGAAACGGCAACGCTAGAACAATCTTGGGGCTTATGCGGAGGATAGTCACAGCCGAGTTGATGGACCAGGCATCTCCCGATCCGGCTCTGCTGGGGGAGAGCTTGAACGACCTGGCGTGGATGAATCGCTATCTCGGGGTGACGGCGGGCATCGTGCGCCAGCTGGGCCGGCTCCTGGACGGGCGGGCGCCCGAGATGCTCAGGGTATTGGATGTGGGCGCCGGCGGCGGCGACATCCTGGCGGCGCTGGCCGGTCGCTGGGAGCGTCGCGGGCTGGCGTTTGAGGGTGTTGGCCTGGATCTGGGGGTGGTGGCGTCGCGGATCGCGGTGGAGCGGCTCGGTGCCCGGAACGGCGATAAGGGGATCGGGATGGTGTGCGGCGACGCGCGGGCGTTGCCGTTTCCCGATCGCAGCTTCGATGTGGCGGTCTCCAGTACGCTTCTGCATCACCTGGAGCCGCGGGATGGCGTGCTCGTGTTGCGTGAGATGGCGCGGGTGAGTGCTCTGGGAATGATCGTCACCGATCTACGCCGTGGCGCGGCGGGCTACTTGGCGGCCTGGACGCTCGCCAACACACTGTGGCGCCGCCATCGTTATCCGCGTCACGATGCTCCGACCTCGGCGCGTGCCGCCTACACGATGGCCGAAGCCCGGGAGCTTGCCGAGCGGGCGGGGCTGGCCGCGGAGATCGAGCCGCAGCGCTGGTTCCGCTGGGCGCTACGCTGGAGGCGACCGGAGTGAGGACCCTGGATGCGGAGGTTGTGGTCGTCGGCGCCGGTCCGGCGGGCGCCGCGCTGGGTCTCGAGCTGGCGCGCCGCGGTCGCGATGTGCTGATCCTGGAGCGGTCGCGCTTTCCCCGGGACAAACCGTGCGGCGATTGCGTGAACCCCGGCGCCTTGGCCGAGCTTCGCCGGCTTGGGGTTGCCGAGCGGCTGCATTCCGTTTTGGCCCCACAGCCTCTGCGCGGCTGGCGGGTCGAGGCGCCGGATGGCCGGGCCTTCCGCGTGGCCTTCGGTGAAGATGGTGACGGCGGCAGGCTGGAGGGTTGGGCGGTGCGCCGCCGCGAGTTCGATGCCGCGTTGCTGGATGAAGCGCGCGGTGCGGGCGCGCGAGTTCGCTTCGCCGCGCGCGTCTTCGAGTTGCTGTACGAAGACGCACGCGTCGTCGGCGTACTGGCTCGTGAAGGGACGGCGGTCCGAGAGATCCGGGCAGCTTTCGTTGTGGGCGCCGACGGTTTGCGCTCTGTCGTCCAGCGCCGTCTAGGGCTTTCCGGTCGGGCGCCGCGCCTGCGGAAGATCGCGCTGGTGGGGCATCTGGCGGGGCCCGATGGGGCCGACGGGTTCGGCGAGCTCCGTGTGCGGGGTGGCCGCGTCTGCGGCTACGCATCGCTGCCCGGAGGTGCCAACGTCACGGTCGTGATCGCCGCCGGCGAAGCGGCCGAGGTCGCCGGCGCGCCGCGCGATTTCTTATTGAGCGCCTTGGGCGCATTCCCCGAGGTGCAGGTCCGCGTGCGCGAGCGCGGCCTGGAGCGAGTCGTGGCGGTGACCGGCCCGTTCGATCGGCCGGTCCGCCGGCCCTGGGCGCCGGGCGCCGTCCTCGTGGGCGATGCGGCGGGCTACTACGATCCGTTCACCGGCCAGGGGATCTACCAGGCGCTGCGCAGCGCGCGCCTGGCGGCGGAGGCCGTAGACGCCGCCCTGCTGGATCCGAAAGGCGAGGAAGATGCGTTAAGGAAGTACGGGCGTCGCATGCGGTTCGAGTTCGCGCCCAAGCGAGGGCTGCAGCGGGTCATCGAAGCTGCGATAGAGCGTCCGAAGCTGATGTCGCGCTTCATCGCCGCTCTGTCGGAGCGCGAAGACGCGGCAGCCCGGCGGCTGTTGCGCGCGACCGGCGATCTGGCGCACCCGGCGACCTTACTCGACCCGTTGCTCTGGTCGCGGACCTTGTACAGCATGGCGCACAAGAGAGATGATCACGCATAACGAGATCCGCATGAACGCATCGCCGGCGCGCTGCTTTGAGGTGGCGGCCGATGTAGAGCGTTGGCCCGAAATACTCCCGCACTATCGTCAAGTGCGATTCCGCCGCCGCGAAGGGTTCGGCCGCGGTCTGGTGGAGATGGCGGCGCGCCGCATGTTCGGCCGCGCCGGCTACCCGGTCTGGTGGCTGAGCGAGATGTGGGCCGACGAGTCGGTGCCCGTAGTGCGCTACCGTCACGTGGGCGGCATCACGAAGGGGATGGATGTCGAGTGGCGCTTTCATCCCGATGGTGCCGCCACCCGTGTGGAGATCGTCCACGACTGGCCGCGCGGTCCTCGCTGGCCGCTCATCGGCCGGTTCGCCGCCGATCGGGTCATCGGCCCGGTGTTCATCCATCACGTTGCCGGCATGACGTTGGAAGGTGTCAAGAAAGCCGTGGAGGCACAGTGATCATATCTAAGAGCAGTGGCGGGAACAGCCGACGACGCGTTGCCGTGACCGGCATCGGATGCATCACGCCGACCGGGGTTGGCGCGGACGGCTTGTGGGCGGGTCTTGAACGCCGGCAGTCGGCGGTCCGCCGCATCACACGCTTCGACCCAGAGCCGTTCCGCAGCCATATGGCGGCGGAGGTCGATGGCTTCGACCCCGTCGACTTCATGGAGGCGAAGCGTGCCAAGCGGCTCGACCCGTTCGGCCGGTTCAGTGTTGCGGCGGCGCGCATGGCGCTCGACGACGCGGACCTCGATCACGCGGTCCTCGCGTCCGATCGCGTTGCCGTGCAGATGGGCTCGGCGCTGGGCGGCGTCGCTTATGCTGAGGAGCAGCATCATGCCTTCGTGTC
>JBDHHZ010000040.1:0-13452 GCA_039589115.1 Gemmatimonadota bacterium
GCATCTCTCACTGACGCACCATCACAGGGCTGATTAAGTGTCCCAGACTACAACAAACCTCCAGATCTCCGTCGAGGAAACGGCGGCCTGGGGTCGTAGGCTCGTCATCACGGTACCAGCCGGACGGGTCAAATCGGAGCGGGTGAAGGTCACCCGCCAGCTGGCCAAGAAAGTGCGAATGCCGGGATTCAGAAAGGGCAAGGTCCCGGCGGAGCGTATCGAGGCGCGGTTCGGGCCCGAGATCGACCGCCAGACGCAGCAGCGGATAATCGATGACGCCTTCCGGGAGGCGGTGCAGGTCAAGGATCTGGATCCGATCAGCGAGCCTCTTGTAGCGAACGTGAGCTATGACCGGGATTCGGAACTGACGTTCGAGGTGGGATTCGACATCCGGCCGGAGATCACGCTCAGCCGGCTCGGGGGCTTTCGCCTCGACCGACCGGAGGTGGCGGTCAGCGAGGAACAGGTCGACGAGCAGCTGGAATTGTTGCGGCGTCAGCAGGCGCTATGGAAGCCGGTGGAGCGACGGGCGGCGGCGGGCGACACCGTCCAGGTGACGATCACTCCGCTGGGTGACGAGGAGACGGAGAGCCAATCCCACAACTTCGTGCTCGGAGAGGGGCGGGCGATCCCGGATGTGGAAGAGGCGATCGTGACGCTGGATCCGGGCGCCTGCGAGGAATTCTCGGTGACGTTCCCCGACGACGTCGAGAACGAGGAGCGGCGCGGGGCGACGCAGCGCCTGCGCATCGAGCTGAAACAGGTACTGGAGCAAGAGCTGCCGGCCCTCGACGATGGCTTCGCCCAGTCGGTGGGCGACTTTGCGGACTTCGCCGCGTTGCGTGAGGCTGTGACCGAGGACATCCGCCACCACATGGACCACGAAGCGGAGGCCCAGCTCGACCAACGGATCGTCGAGCATATCCTGGACGCTAACCACTTCGATGTGCCCGACTCGATGATCGAGCGCTACGTAAACGCGCTGATCGGACCGCCGCCGGAGGACGCCGACCCCGAGCTGGTAGACCGGGCACGCGAGCAGGCACGTCCGGCAGCCGAGTGGGGTATAAAGAGGACGCTGATCATCCAGCAGGTGGCAGAGGACCACGACCTGGAGGCCACCAAAGAAGAGGTCCAGGAACGGTTGCAGACGATCGCTAAGCGAACCGGCAAGCAGGTGGGCGAGATCCGGGCGCGCCTGGCCAAGGCGGGCGAACTGCGCGATCTGGAGCGACGGATCACGGAAGAGAAGGTCTTCGAGTACCTGAGGGAACAGTCCGAAATATCGACCGGCGGATCCTGACGCCGGTCACACCTTACCAGGAGAGTGAAGGCAAAGCCATGCCGCTTTACGCACCCTATGTGATCGAGCGTTCCAGTCGCGGCGAGAAAGTGTACGACATCTTCTCGCGCTTGCTGATGGACAGGATCGTCTTCCTCGGCACACCGGTCAACGACGAAGTCGCCAACATCCTGATCGCTCAGCTCCTGTTCCTGGAGGCCGAGAACCAGGAGAAGGATGTATACCTCTACATCAACTGCCCTGGCGGCGCCGTCTATTCCGGATTGGCGATCTACGACACGATACAGTACATGAACGCGCCCGTGTCGACGATTTGCATGGGCATGGCCGCCTCGATGGGCGCGCTACTGCTGGCCACCGGCGAGGCCGGCAAACGCCTCGCGCTGCCGAACTCGCGGATCATGATCCACCAGCCTTCGGGTGGCTCGCAGGGCACCGCCTCCGATATCGAGATCCAGGCCAAGGAGATCCTCTTCGCGCGCGAACGGATCAACCACATCTTGGCCGATCATACTAAGCAGCCGCTCGAGAAGGTGGCGGAAGACACGGACCGCGACCGGTTCATGTCTCCTGACGAGGCATTGGAATACGGGATCATCGATCAGATCATCGCCAAAAAAGGTGAAGTGGTCTCGACCGGTGACGGCGAGGGATAGCCGAGGGGGGTACGATGACGACGCCGACCGATAAACACCTGCGTTGCTCGTTCTGCGGGAAGTCCAAGGAGAGCGTAAAGAAGTTCATCTCCGGGCCAAACGTCTACATCTGTAACGAGTGCATCTCGCTCTGCAACGAGATCCTGGCGGAAGAGGAAGACCACTCCGCCGCCGAGAGCTTCACGCACACGCCGAAGCCGCGCGAGATAAAGGACAAGCTCGATGAGTACGTGATCGGGCAGGAGAGGGCGAAGAAGTCTCTCTCCGTCTCCGTCTATAACCACTACAAGCGAATCAACAACCAGGGTGTGGTCGAGGATGTGGAGATCGAGAAGGCGAACATCCTGCTGGTCGGACCCACCGGCGTCGGCAAGACGCTGCTGGCCCGTACGCTGGCGCGCCTACTGGATGTCCCTTTCACGATATCCGATGCGACGACGCTCACCGAGGCCGGCTACGTAGGGGAGGATGTGGAGAACATCCTCGTCCAGCTGCTGCAGGCGGGCGACTATAACATCGCGGAGACCGAGCGCGGGATCGTTTACATCGACGAGATCGACAAGATAGCCCGCAAATCGGAGAATCCTTCCATCACACGCGATGTGTCCGGCGAAGGGGTGCAGCAGGCCCTGCTCAAGATACTGGAGGGCACGGTGGCCAACGTGCCACCGCAGGGAGGGCGAAAGCATCCGCAGCAGGAATACATACAGATCGATACACGCAATATCCTGTTCATTTGCGGGGGCGCGTTCTCCGGGCTCGCCGACATCATCGAGGCGCGGGTCGGGACCAAGCGAATCGGCTTCGGGCGCAAGCGTGAGAACCTGGATCAGGCCGGGATCGACGCGGACGAGGAGAGCTACAATCCCTTCCAGTGGGTAGAGCCCGAAGACCTGATCCGCTACGGACTGATCCCCGAGATCGTCGGTCGCTTGCCGGTCATCGTGGCGCTCGATGACTTGAACGAGGACTCGCTGGTCGATATTCTGGTGAAACCGAAGAACGCCCTGACCAAGCAGTACCAGAAGATGGTCGAGCTGGAGGACATCCGGCTGCAGTTCGAGCCCGATGCCCTGCGCGCCATAGCGCGCAAAGCGATCGACCGGGGCACCGGCGCCCGCGGGCTAAGGGCCATCATCGAAGAGCTGATGGTGGATATCATGTTCGAGCTTCCGTCCCGGAAGGATGTGAGAGAGGTCGTGGTCACAGAGGAGTGCATCGAGTCGGACGCCACGCCGATCCTCATCCTCGAGCCGGAAGAGCAACGCAAAGAAGCCTAGAGCGGGGACGGCCGCTGGCCGTACTCTCGTCTCCAACCACTGCGCCCCTATGATCAGACACCATGTTAGCTACACGTGCGGCCTAGCGGCCGCGATCCTGGTCTATGCCTGTTCCGCCGCCCCGCCGGCGGAAGAGGAGCCCATACCGGTACTGGGCACGAGTTCGGAGGCGCTGCCGCCCCCCGGCTACGGCGCCTTGAGGCAGGACGACTTCACGGTGCCTCTTGCCTATGGCCCGCTCCGGATCAAGGTCACTCCGCTGGACGAGAGAGTGATTCGCCTCGCCGCACCGGACACTTACCAGCGGCTGCACGGTATGGTCGGTGCCCGGATCGAGCGGATCCGCAGTATGGGCCAGAACGCGGGCCTGCGCGGTGATCCCGCCGTATTTCTCGTCTCCTTCTTCACGCAGGACCAGCAAGCGCCCTACGAGCCCACCAGCCTGCAGGTGCTGAGTCAGGGGATCCTCTATCGATCCGTGGGCATCCTACCGTTGACGCCCGAATGGGGGCGCCAGCAGGTGAGGCAGGAGGAGACGCAATCGGCGCTGTATCTGTTCGAGCCAGCGATCGATCTGAATGTGGGGTTCGAGGTGGAGTATCGAGGGCGGCGCTCGTTGGCTTGGGCTGGCATCATCCGTACGCTGCAGACGGAGCGTGCACGGGTGATGAGCCGTGTGGGGAGTTGAGCGGCGTATCAGGTGTCGATCTGATACTCTCTGAGCTTGCGATAAAGCGTCCGCTCACCGATACCTAGCTTCTCGGAGGCGCGGCGGCGGTTTCCGCCTACCGACTCGAGCGTCGCGATGATCGCCGCGCGCTCCAGTGCTTCCATAGTCATACCGGGCTGGAAGTGGATGACGTCGGTCGCGCCGGGGTCGGCGGAGGATGCTCCCAGCTCTTGTGGCGACACACTCACCTCGATCGCTTCCTCCACATCGCGCTCTTCGACCGGGCGCGGCACCTCGACCACACGGGCCTCGCGTGCCCCGGTCAGCTCCGGGTGGCGGCGCTTGTAGAGCTCGAACTCCCTGCGCAGATCGTCGACGTCGTACTTCAGGTCCACCAGCGTGCGGAAGAAGAACTCCATCTCGGGTATCTGGGCCGGCGTCCCGGCAGCGCCGGCGGGTTGCGGGAGCGTGGTAGAGGGGACGATCGGGGTCGGCAAGGTGCGCCCGACCCCGCGTCGCACGTCGGGTGGTATATCCGCCGAGCGTATGATGGACCCGGGAGCGAGCACGACCATCGACTCGATAAGGTTCCTCAGCTCGCGCACGTTACCGGGCCAATCGTATTTGACCAGGATATCCATAGCATCCGGCGCGATACCCTTGAATTCCCTTTGATGCTCGCGACTGAACTCGCGGATGAACTCGTGAACCAGAAGCGGGATGTCTTCGCGCCGTTCGCGAAGCGGTGGCATGTGGATCTGAAGGACGTCGAGCCGATAGTAGAGGTCACGCCGGAACTCGCCCAACTCGACGGCGTGGCGGAGATCGCGGTTAGTGGCTGCGATTACCCGCACGTCCACCTTGATCGACTCACTGCCGCCGACCCGCATGAACTCCCTCTGGTCGAGCACGCGGAGCAGTCTAGTCTGCGATCCGCGCGGCATTTCAGCTATCTCATCCAAGAAGATGGTCCCGCCCCTGGCCAGCTCGAACATGCCCTTGCGAAGCGAGGCTGCACCGGTGAACGCGCCTTTTTCGTGGCCGAACAGCTCGGACTCCAGCAACGTCTCGGGAAGCGCGGCGATGTTGACGGCGATGAAGGGCCTGCCGCGCCGCGGCGAGAGTTTGTGCAGGCCACGAGCCACGAGTTCCTTGCCCGTGCCGCTCTCGCCGGTGATCAGCACCGTAGTGCCGACCGGCGCGATCTGAGCGATGCGCTCGACGACCTCCTGAATGGCTTCGGTGGCCCCGACGATCCGGATTTCTGACTGGAGGCGCTTGCGCTGGATGAGCCGCCGGACCACGAGGCCAACCTCATCGGGATCGATTGGTGCGACGAAGTGGTCATCGATCCCGAGCTCCGCCGTCAAGCCGGTGGGAAGTACCTCGCCCTGAGAGAAAAGGGCGACGATCGGGATGTGCTGGCCATCCTCGTAGACGGCCGCTATCAGCGCCTGCGCTTCCGGACCGCGGACGGCGCCGGTGAGGATCAGAGCGGTTTCCTCGTCCCCGGCGGACTCCAGCGCGGCGCGCGCGTCATCCGGGCCCGTCACAAACTCGAGTCGATCGTTCGGTTCCAGACCCTTCTGCAGCAGCGCGGCCTGGTCCCGGTCGGCGGTGCTCACGAGTATCGTCGCCATTGGGCGGTGCTCGTTCCTCCCAGTTCCTCTAGTCGTGTTCGGTACGGCCGGCCAGCAAATCGACGGCGTGGGGCACGATCCCCTCCAGCACCTCCAATCCCTGACGAACCGCCTTCTCGCTGCCCGGCAGGTTGACTATCAGGCTGCGGCCGCGAATCCCGGCCAGGCCCCGGCCCAGCGCCGCGAACGGCGTGTCGCGGGCGCCGCTGGCGCGCAGCGTTTCGGCAACGCCGGGCGCCGGCCGTTCGAGAGCCGCGGCGGTCGCCTCCGGTGTGACGTCGCGCGGGCCGAAGCCCGTCCCGCCCGTCGTGACGATCAGATCGGCCGCTCCGCCGTCCGCCCAGCGGGACAGCACGGCCACGATCTCGACCGTCTCATCGGGGACGGCCATTCGCTCGACCAGCGACCAGTCGTGCTCAGCGACCCACTCCGCCACAGCGTCGCCAGAGGCGTCCTGGCGCTCTCCAGCGGCAACCGCGTCGCTTACGGTCAGAACGGCGACTCGGATCACCGCTTGGCGGAGCCTTCCTTATAGAAGGGCATCCGCACTACCTCGGCGGCATGCGGGACCTTCCTGATCATAACTTCGATCGAGGTGCCGGGTGTCGCACGCTCGCTGGGCAGGTAGCCTGTCCCGATACCCTGCCCCACCGTTGGACCGACCGTGCCACTTCGGACCTCGCCGACCGCCTGACCGTCGATGCGGATCTCGTAGCCGGGACGCGGGAAGCCCCTCTGCTGCAGGACGAATCCACAGAGCTTGCGCTCCACGCCGTTCTCCTTCTGCGCCGCAAGAACGCTCCGGCCCACGAACTCGCCCTTGTCGAGCTTGACCGTCCAGCCGAGGCCTGCCTCGAGAGGCGTCGTCTCGTCATCGATGTCATTGCCGTAAAGAGCCAGACCAGCCTCGAGCCTGAGTGTATCCCGCGCGCCCAGACCGACTGGCTGGAGTCGCTCGCCGCCCGCCTCCAGCAGGCCGTTCCACAGCTTGACCGCTGCGCCCGGCTGGCAGTAGAGCTCGAAACCATCTTCCCCCGTGTAGCCTGTGCGGCTGACCACGCAGGTCTCGTCGAGCACACTACCCTCCACGAACCGGTAATATCCAATCTCGTCGACGTCGACACCGCTGAGCGGGCCCAGGATCGCTTCACTCTCTGGCCCCTGGATGGCCAGCAACGCGACGTTATCGCTCTCGTTGACGAGCTCGACCCCAGAGCTCCCGAACCGCTCGAGGCAACGCGCAACCCAGGCGTAGTCTTTGTCGAGGTTCGCGGCGTTGACGACCAGCCGGATCCAATCAGGGAATTTGTAGATCAGCAGGTCGTCGACGATCCCGCCGTCTTCATTGCACATAACGCTATAAGTCGCCTGGCCGATCTCGCGGCGCGAAATGTCGTTCGCCACCACGTAGTTGACGAACGCCTCGGCCTCAGCCCCGCTGACCCGGAACTCGCCCATGTGGGACACATCAAAGAGGCCCGCGTGCTCACGCACGGCCCGATGCTCCACCGCAACGCCGGCCGCGTACTGGACCGGCATCTCGAAGCCTGCAAACGGGATGATCTTGCCCCCGAGCCTAACGTGCTCCTCGTACAACGGAGTTCTCCTGAGGTCTTCAGCCATCGGTCCCTCTGCCATCTGTTGTCGCGAGAATGTGACTTCGGAAGTCTGCTGACTGCCAATTTAGCAGATATCGAGGGACACACCAGTAGGGATGCGGTCAATCAGTGGGGGCGAGGCCCTGGGGAAAGACCCGACATTGGACAGCCGACAGCCGACAATCGACGCCCGAGTGCTGCTCGACTAGCAACGTTCGGCGCACGATTTTCCACGGACGTCGAACGTTGGAGGTCGGGCGTCGGCCGTCGTGGTGTACGCGGATGTCGAATAGCGAATGTCGGCTGTCGAATGTCGGGTTCGAACACCCGGAACGCTGGTAATACCACTACAATATATAACGGCGCAGGTCCTCATCCTTGAGAACCCGGGCCAGGCGCTCCCGCACCATCCCGGCATCGACCGTGATTCTGTCGCCACCCTGTTCCGGAAGGTCGAACATGATGTCCTCCAGGAGAGTGGTGAGGACGGTGTGCAGGCGGCGCGCGCCGATGTTCTCCATCCTCTGGTTGGCGTCGGCGGCGATGCTGGCGATCTCGGCGACCCCACTCTCCTCGAACTGGAGCTCCGCCCCTTCCGTCCCGATCAGGGCACTGTACTGGGTCAGCAGGGCGTTCTTAGGCTCGGTGAGGATCCTCACGAAATCGCCCTCGTTCAGTGGCGACAGCTCGACCCGGATCGGGAACCGGCCCTGCAGCTCCGGGATGAGGTCGGACGGCTTGGCGGTGTGAAAGGCGCCGGCTGCGATGAAGAGGATATGGTCGGTGCGGACCATCCCATATTTGGACTGCACGTTAGAGCCCTCCACCACAGGTAGCAGATCGCGCTGGACGCCGCCCCGTGAGACGTCGGGCCCGCCGGCCGGCCCACGCTCGCCGGCGATCTTGTCGAGCTCGTCGAGGAAGACGATGCCCATCTGCTCGACCCTGTCGAGCGCTTC
This sequence comes from Gemmatimonadota bacterium, assembly GCA_039589115.1. Lineage (GTDB taxonomy): Bacteria > Gemmatimonadota > Gemmatimonadetes > Palauibacterales > KS3-K002. The sequence continues at coordinate 8,107 of JBDHHZ010000040.1, forward strand.
GTTGACGACGTCGTCCATATCGACAAGTTTGTCGAGCTCGTCGGCGAGCAGGATACGCCGCGCGTCGGAGACAGCGACCGCGCGCCGCTTGCTACGCTTGGGCATCATGTCCTGGAGCATCTCCGAGACGTTGTAGTCCATCCCTTCCATGCCCGGGAAATCGATCACGGGGAAGCTCGACTGCGTGACTTCTAGTTCGATCTCCTTGCTTTCCAGTTTCCCGTCTCGCAGCAAACCGCGGAGCTTCTCGCGAGTTCTTCGCCGCCGCTCCTTGAGCTCTTCCTCATCTTCCTCCGTCCCGTCGACTCGCTGGTCGACTGCTTCGCCGCGCCCCGAGACGACGAACCCGGCCGGTAGCGTCGGCTTCTCTTCGCTGCCCGGCAGCAGGAGATCGAGGAGGCGGTCCTCGACGCGCTCCTCGGCGAGCTCCTGGACCTCATCCTCGCGGTCGGTACGAACCATGTTCACTGAGATGTCCACGAGGTCCCGCACCATAGACTCGACATCGCGGCCGACGTAGCCTACCTCTGTAAACTTCGACGCCTCGACCTTTATGAATGGTGCGCCGGCGAGTCGCGCCAGGCGCCGCGCGATCTCCGTCTTACCCACGCCGGTGGGACCGATCATGATGATGTTGTTGGGCATGATCTCGTCCCTGAGGTCCTCGACGACCTGCTGGCGCCGCCAGCGATTCCTCAGCGCGATGGCCACAGCTTTCTTCGCCGTGTCCTGCGCCACGACGTACTTGTCGAGCTCCGCGACGATTTGGCGCGGAGTCAATTCATCCTGCAACATATGCCGGCCGCTTCGCTGGTCGTCAGCGGAAACGGTGTCCGGCTGGGGCGGGATCGATTTGTTCATCAGCTCTTGGACCCAAGCTCCAGTACGGTGATGTGTGTGTTGGAGTAGATGCAGATCTCTCCCGCGATCTCGAGGCTGCGGCGCACGATCTCCGGCGCGCTCAATTCTGAGGACGAGCAGAGCGCGCGAGCCGCTGCGAGCGCCATCGGGCCACCGCTGCCGATGGCCAGGATATCGTCGTCGGGCTCGATGACCTCGCCACTGCCGGAGAGCAAGTACGAGTGCTGGGCATCGACGACCGCCAGCAGCGCTTCCAGCCTGCGCAGAACGCGGTCGCTCCGCCAGTCTTTGGCGAGCTCGACCGACGCTCGTGGCAGGTTGCCGGGGAAGCGATCGAGCTTCTCCTCGAACTTCTCGAACAGGGTCAACGCATCGGCGACGGAGCCCGCAAAGCCCGCTAGCACAGCACCATCCTTGAGCGCACGCACCTTGTTCGCCTGAGCTTTGACGACCGTTTCTCCCACTGTCACCTGCCCGTCACCACCCAGGGCCACGTGCCCGTCTCGCCGGACAGAAAGAATCGTTGTGCCATGCAATCTCAGTTTAGCCATGGATCTGACATCTACTTTCAGCTTCTAGGGTGCGCCACCCGGTAGACCTGTCTCAGCCGCTCCCGGGAGGTGTGTGCGTACATCTGAGTGGTTGAAAGCGAAGAGTGGCCCAGGAGTTCCTTTATCGCCATGAGGTCTGCGCCTTCGTCGAGCAAATGTGTCGCAAACGAATGGCGTACCGAATGGGTGCTCAAGCCGCTCTCCTCGGCCACGAGGCCGATGAAACGTGTCACTATACGCTGTATCTGCCTGCGCGAAAGACGTGCACCGCGGTCGGACAGGAAAAGCGGGTCGGTGGGCGCCGGCGGCCCGAAGCGACGCTCTCGCTCGTCAGCGTAGGCGCGGAAGGCTACCGCGGCGTGTCGCCCGACGGGTACGATCCGCTCCACCCGTCCTTTGCCGCGGACCTTGACGTGCCCGATATCGAGGTCGAGGTCGACGATGTTCAGCACGTACGCCTCCGAGAGTCGCAGGCCGGCCGAATATAGCAGCTCCATCAACGCCTGATCCCTCAGGCCAAGCACCCCCGGTTGAGCGGCGCGCTGTGCCACGAGCTCGAACAGGCGCGACATCTCTCTCTGGGTCAGGTAGCCCGGCAGGGCTCTACCGTGACGGGGCGCCTTGACGTGCCGGGCCGGGTTGGCGGCGACGACGCCTTCTCGCTGCAAGAAGCGGAAGAAGCTGCGCACGGCGGATAGCTTGCGGGCAATCGTCCTCTTCTTGAGCGCCGACATAGTCAGGTGGCTGAGGAATCCCCTCACCGCCAGGCGGTCGATGGCAGCCCACGACCAATCGGAAGCGCCGTAGTAGTCATCGAGGAAGTCGCTGAGGCCTGTGAGGTCGCGCCTGTAGGCCTCGACCGTGTTGCCGGAGAGCTGGCGCTCGTCGGCCAGGTGCCTCAGGTAGTCCTGGACTCGATCGTCCGGCATCACGACCTCGTCCCGGCCGGCGCGCCCAGGGCCAGCCATCCCCGGATCTCAGCTAGCGCCCGTTCCGCGAGCTGCTCACGCCGTTCGCTCTTGCGGCGGACGTGTTGTGGCAACGGGTCGAGGAGTCCGAAGTTCGCGTTCATCGGTTGGAAATTACTCGGATCGGCCTCCCGGAGATAGCGAAGCAGTCCACCGAGCATGGTGGTCGGAGGAGGCACGACCGGGTCGAGACCTCGCTGCTGGCGATCGATGTTAATGGCGGCCAGAAGCCCGGTCGCCGCCGATTCGATGTACCCCTCCACACCCGTGAGCTGGCCCGCGAAGATGATCTGCGCGTCGTCCGCCGTCGATCCGTGCGGCGTGAGGAGCGCCGGGAAGTTGATGTAGCTGTTCCGGTGAATCTGGCCGTAGCGAAGGATCTCGGCATCGCGCAGCGCAGGGATGAGCCCGAGCGCCCGACGCTGATCATCGTAGCGCAATCGAGTCTGGAAACCGACCAGACCCCACATTCGGCCAGCCCGGTCCTCTTGCCTCAGCTGAACGACGGCGTGAGGCATCGTGCCGCTGCGAGGGTCCTTCAGACCTACCGGCTTCAGCGGGCCGAAGCGGAGCGAGTCCCGGCCTCGCGCCGCCAGCACTTCGATGGGCAAGCAGCCTTCGAAGAAAGGCACGCTATCCCAATCGTGCGCCTCGTAGATCTCCCCACCGATCAACGCCTGGTAGAAGGCCTCGTAGCACTCGGCGTCCATCGGGCAGTTGATATAGGCGTCGTCCTGGCCCTTGCCGTAGCGAGAGGCGCGGAAGCTCTGTTGTCCGTCGATCGAATCCGCTGAGACGATCGGTGCGATCGCATCGAAGAAATAGAGTCCATCGCCACCGAGGCGTTGGCGGATCGAGTCGAAGAGCGCATCCGAGGAGAGCGGGCCAGTAGCGATGATCGCCGGAGGATCGGGAAGCTCGCGTATCTCCTCGCGGCACACCCGGATGTTGGGGTTTGCTTCGATAGCGTCGCTAATGGCACGAGAGAAGAGGTCGCGATCGACGGCCAGCGCCGCTCCCGCCGGTACACGCGTTTCATCCGCCTTCGCCAGCAGCAACGACCCAAGCTCGCGCATCTCAGCCTTGAGCAGGCCATGCGCGTTGACGAGCTCTTGCGATTTGAAGGAGTTGCTGCAGACGAGCTCCGCCAGCCTATCGGTCTGATGGGCAGGGGTGGGCACCAGCGGCCGCATCTCGTACAGCGTTACTTCGTGGCCACGTTGCGCAAGCTGAAAGGCGGCCTCGGTTCCCGCGAGGCCGCCCCCGACGACGACTATCTTAGCCATATCTGCAGGCGCTGCCCTGCTCGCTCAGTCAGTGCCCGCATCCGCCGTTTCGGGCGCAGTGGCTCCGAACTCATGCCCACAGCGCGTGCACCTCAGGAAGTCGCCCTTGCGCTTCGAGCTCTTCTTCAAGGCGACGGTCGATTCGCACTCCGGACAGCTAGCTTCGGTCGGCGTATCCCAAGTAGACCATTCGCACTCCGGGTAGCGAGTGCAGCCGTAGAAGAACCGGCCCCGGCGGGTCCGCCGCTTGACGACGTCACCCTCCTCGCAGTCCGGGCACTTGAGGTTTAGGGTGATCGGCTGCGTGTGCTTACACTCGGGATAGGCCGTGCAAGCGAGAAACTCGCCGTAGCGTCCCGTCTTCACAGCTATCGCACTGCCGCACTTCGGGCACTTGGCGTCCGGCGGCACCTCGGTTTGCTGGCCATCGACGGGGCGAGTGAAGCGGCAATCGGGGTAACTGGAGCAGGCAACGAACGGACCGTAACGGCCGCTCTTCACTACGAGCTCGCCGCTGCACTGCGGGCACTTCTCGTCGCCGAGATCCACATCGGGGGGCTGGTCGATCGGCTTGGTATTCCGGCAATCCGGGTAGGAAGAGCAGCCGAGGAACCGGCCGTAGCGGTTCCATTTCACGACCATCGGCGCCCCGCAAAGATCGCATACGGCATCGTCCGCTTGAACGATCTCCTTGATGATCTCTTCACTGCGAGCTTCGCCCTCCTTCAGCCGCTGGCTGAATGGGCCGTAGAACTCGCCGAGCACCTGGTGCCACTCAAGCTCACCTTCCTCGATGCGGTCGAGATCATCCTCCAGGTGGCTCGTGAAACCGATATCGAAGGTGTCCGGGAACACGCGGATCAAAACCTGGACCACCGTTTCGCCCAACGGCGTGGGTGAGAAGCGACGTTTGTCCAGCTCGACGTAGGTACGCTCGAGCAGCGTTGAGAGGATCTGAGCATAAGTCGACGGCCTTCCGATGCCCAGCTTCTCCAGTTCCTTGACCAGGCTGGCCTCGCTGAAGCGTGGCGGCGGCTCTGTGAAATGCTGGGTCTTGCCGAGCTCGACCACGTCCACCAGCTCGCCTTCCGAGAGCTGTGGCAGGGGAGCCAGGTCGTCGAGCCGCCGGCCCTCCCCTTCCTCGTGCTCCTCACGGTAGAGGCGCATGAAGCCGTCGAACTTGAGCACCGAGCCCGTGACGCGGAAGACGTAGTCGCGCCGATCGGAGCCGGTGATGTCGAAATCGACCGTCGTGGTATCGTAGACGGCGGCAGCCATCTGGGATGCCACGAAGCGAAGCCAGATGACCGTATAGAGCTTGAGCTGATCGCGGTCGAGGTCCTTCTTGAGCGATTCGGGCGTTCTGTGCACCGACGTGGGCCGTATCGCTTCGTGCGCTTCCTGCGCCCCCTTCTGCTGCTTCCCGCTGAACAGCCGTGCAGCCTTTGGCAGGTAGCTCGAACCGAACTCCGACTCGACGTAGCCGCGCGCCGACTGCGCCGCGGAGGCCGCGATGCGGGTTGAGTCGGTACGCATGTAGGTGATCAGACCGATAGCCTGGCCACCGACTTCGACACCTTCATAGAGCTGCTGGGCGATCCGCATCGTGCGCTTGGCCGAAAAGCGCAAACGCTTCGCCGCTTCCTGCTGCACCGTAGAGGTCGTAAAGGGAGGCGCGGG
>JBDHHZ010000041.1:0-13415 GCA_039589115.1 Gemmatimonadota bacterium
AGGGCGCTCTCTTTTTCCTTGCGGCCTGCTGACGTTCCTTCGATGGCCAACTCGTCGCGATCCAGCGCGACGTCGAGATCGCTCTTCCGGACTCCCGGCATGTCGGCGATAACGACTATCTCTGTGTCGGTCGAGTAGATATCGACTTGCGGTCGTTCGTAACGCCGGCGGCGCGCCCGCGTCTCGCGCTCGGCGCCCGTAGGTCCCGCAGCGCCATGCGCGTCACGCAGCTCATCCTTCTCGATTCTATCCGTCATCTCGAGCTCCCGATTCCTTTATTGGCTCTGCGAGCCCTGGTCGGTCTCCCACGGCATGTCGCCCGCCAACCCGTCACCGGACTCGGGCTCTGCACTGCCAGCCCCCTCGTCCTCGACGTCGATGCTGCGGCCGCGGCTCCCAGTCGACTTCGGGAGGCGGATCTCGAGCACACCATCCCGCATCTGAGCTACGACGGCCCGTGCATCGACTTCGGCCGGTAGCCGGACGACAAGGTCGAACTTCCCTGACGCACGCTCGCTGCGCAGCATTCGGGCGCCGGCGGGCGGCTCGAAGCGCGGTCGCTCACCTGCGATGGCGAGGCTTCGCCCGGCGACGGAGACGTCGACCTCCTCGCGCTTGAAGCCAGGCAGGTCCACCTGAACGTAGTAGCCGTCATCTTCCACCTGCAGCTCGTGGCGCGGGAAGTCCTTCTTGAAGCCGAGGTCGGGAGCCAGCCCGACCACCTGGTCGACCAGATTGCTCACGGCCTCCCTGAATTCCGCTAGTGCGCCGCGCCCGGACTCGCGAGAGCCCGATTCTTTCTCCGCCACTGTACCTCCTACCTGAGCATGTCGTTAGCTGCTGTCCACCTGTTGAGGTCCCCAGCGAGCGGGACCCGTTACCTCACCGTACGGGCGATCGGCACCTCCGGGTTTCGCCGGACCGGGCTAGTCGCGCACGACCACGGTGGAGGCGATCCGGTCCTGCAAAGCCTGGCGGTTGTCATCCCAGAACATCTCGAAGAACCCGAGCAGGCCGGTGAAGATCGAGGCTGCGTAACCGCCGAAGCGGTTGAGGGCCGCCCACCAACCGAGCGGTTTCCCATCGAGCCGGACGATTCTCGCTCGCATGAGTCGCTTGCCGGGAGTCCTGCCCCGCCAGAAGACAGGGAAGAATGTGAAATAGAAGGCCGACCACCCGAGCTCGATGCCGACCTCATCGGCGACTTTGAGTATGAGGCCGATCAGGCCACGGCTGCTCTCGCCATCCAGCCGCTCCTCCATCCTCTCGTTCTCGTCTCTCAAGTCCTCGGCCTGCTCCTCGAGCAATGCTATCCTGTTGGCCGCGATGGCTTCGGTCAGTGGGCCGCGCAGCGCCGCGACGGACGCGGAGTCGCCGGCCTGGAGAGCAGCCGAGTAAGCGATAGCGAGCGAATCGGCATCGAGGCCGGCGTCCGCCGCGCCAGCGCCCAGGACGGACAGCGCGGCCTCGATGGCGTCTTTCGCCCAGGGCTCCTCTCTACTGCTGGCGATCCCTTCCAGCGCTTCAACGATCTCCGAGTCATCCACTCCCTGCTCGCGCACGCCCTCACCGAAGGCGATCGCGGCATCTCGCAATTCGTCCTCCGAGTCGGCCGTGGTCATGGTGATCACGTCCGCCACCGTGCCGCCGGCCGCGCCCAGTCCCGAGAGCACCTCTTCCGCCGGGTCGATCTCCAGGAGGCTTTCCGTAACCCACTTATCCCAACCGTAGGCTAAGGTCACAATCAGGATCAGTGCCGCAACAGTCCCAAAGACGAGCCAGCGGGACCCTTTCTTTACCCAACCACCGGCCGGTCGCCTGGCGAGCTGGAAGAAGAGGAAAGCGCTGGCGAGGCCGAGGAAGAACCATCCGCTTATGGCGCCGATGATCGCGATGAGGATGAGGTCTACTCCCATCGCCACACCGCGGCGCCACGGCCTGGCGAGCGGCGTGTCGAGGAGCTCCGGCGCGACGGAGAACGCGTCGGGAGTTATGACGTCACGCGGGTCTCGGGAGTGCTCAGACATCGAGCTTACAATAACAGGTTCGGCCGTCCCGAATCCAGGAGAACCGGGCCGGCGGGGCCCGGGGTGTCGGGGAGCAGGGCGCTTGACATGCTGCCGGCGGCGTCCTACGCTGTCGCGGCTTCACCAAATCACCCAACCGGAAGAAATACGGCGCTGGAGGCGGCCGAGAGCGGGAAGCGCTGCCGAAAACGGCTGAATCCCCAGACCTCGAGGAGGATCTCGATGGATCCAAAACCGTACGAGCCTTACGTGCCGGCAGATACGACCATGAAGGAGTTCACGCTCCGCGCGGTCCTGCTGGGCGTCGTGATGGCAGTCGTCTTGGGCGCGGCCAACGCCTACATCGGCATGGTGGCCGGGCTCACGATCGCCGCCACCTTCCCGGCTGCCGTGGTAGCCATGGCCCTACTGAAACCTGTCGGCGGGACGATCCTGGAGGAGAACCTGGCCCGGACCACCGCCTCGGTTGGCGAGGCGCTGGTTGCAGGCGCGATATTCACGATCCCCGCCTTCGTCATCGCCGGCGTGTGGGACAGCGTGAACATCGGGCTCTCCATGGTGATCATGGTGATCGGTGGTATGCTCGGCGTGTTCTTCGTGATCATCCTGCGCCGCACGCTGGTGGAGGACGCCGAGCTCCCCTTCCCCGAGTCCGTCGCCGCCAGCGAGATCCACAAGGCGGGCCAGAAGGGAGCGACCGGTGGCAAGTATCTGATGGTCGCTGGCCTGACGGCCGCGTGCATCGAGCTGATCAAGAACGCCTCCGGGCTTCGGGTGCTGGCTAACAACATGACGGGCTTCTGGTCGTGGGGAACGGCCCGCATCGCCGGCGGCAACCTGACCCAGACGTACACGGGCGGCATCTTCCTCTCTACTCCATCCGCCTCGCCGGCGTTGCTCGGTGTCGGCTACATCATCGGTCCACGGCTGGCGGCTGTCGTCTTCGCCGGCGGCGCGCTGGGCTGGTGGTGCCTGGCGCCGGTACTGGCCTTCGCGAACCGGGATCTGGTGCCGCTGGCGGACGCGCAGGGCTGGAGCTTCGTGATGGTCAACGTCGTTTGGCAGACTATGGTGCGCCCGCTGGCGGTGGGCACCATGGTCGTCGGCGCCGTCTGGACGCTCTGGAGCATGCGGAAGAGCTTGCTGACCGGGATGGGCAGGGTCCTGGCTGACGTCAAGCAGGTGAAGGGAGTGCAGGCGGCGAACCGGACCGAACAGGACATCAGGTATCGCTGGGTAGTGTTCGGCATTCTCGGGCTGCTCATACCGATCTGGATCCTCTATTACTACTTCAGCGAGAGTTTCGGCGGTTCCTTCGTGGCAGCCATCGTGATGGTCGTCGCGGGCATCTTATTCGCGGCCGTGGCCGGCTACCTGGTCGGCGTCATCGGCAGCAGCAACAACCCGATCAGCGGCCTCACGCTCACGACGCTGATCCTAGCCGCCATGCTCATGGTCGCCATCGGCTTGACCGGCGACCAGGGCGTGATGGCGGTGCTCGGCGTCGCTGCCGTGGTCTGCTGCGCCATGGGTATCGCCGGCGACATGATGCAGGACCTCAAGGTCGGGCACATCCTGGGCGGCACGCCGAGCTCGATGCAGAAAGGCGAGCTGATCGCGGTGGTCTTCGCCGCGCCGGCACTCGCCGTCGCGCTGTGGCTGCTAGGCCGGGCCTACGGGTTCGCCGGTGCGCCCGGCGTCGATCCGGCAGTAGCGCTGCCGGCTCCGCAGGCGGGTCTCATGGCGCTGGTCAGCCAGGGCATAGTCGGCGGCGAGATGGTCTGGCCGCTCTTCCTGGCGGGCATGATGTTCGGCGTCATGCTGATCCTGGTCCGTGCACCGTCACCGATGCTGGTCGCCGTCGGCATGTACCTGCCGATCTTTAGCACGTTCGCGATATTCGTCGGCGGTGTGATGAAGTGGCTGGTCGATAGGATTCTAGAGAAGAAGAAGTATCCGGATCACGCGAGGGCGCGGGCGACCAACACCGGCATACTGGTCGCTTCCGGGTTCGTGGCCGGCGAGGCGTTGATGGGCGTGTTCATAGCGGGCTTGATCGTCGCGAACGTCTCGCTACCGCCGATTATAAGCGGCCCGCTGGCGCAGGGGCTGCTCGGGCTCCTGGTGTTCCCGTTGGTTCTCTGGTTCTTCTACAGCTACTCTAACGCAGATGCGAGGAGAGCCTAAGCGCTGAGCAGAATCGGCGTCCGCACAACCGTCAGGGTGCTCGGGGCCTCGTTGGCTCTGAGCACCCTGCTGTGCTTTCCAGCCTGCAACGGCGACGATAGACAGGCCGCGATCACACGCGAGGATTACATCCTTGCCTACGTGGAGATCTTGCTGGCCGCCGACCAGGCGCCCGACTCGTTCGCCGCATCGGACAGCGCACGCGCCATCCTGGCGCGTCGAGGGCTGACCGAGGAGGACCTGCTCGGCTACGCGCGGCAGTACGCGGAGGACCCAAGCCATCTCGCGCTGGCCTGGCAGGAGATCCACGACCGGATCCGCAACCCGGAAGACTTCGAGGAGGATACTACGGGAGATGGGGAGGTAGGGAGCGCTAATAGAGTGAGGGAGCAATAGAGCAAGGGAGACTGCGAGGTTAGGAGTGACTCTTATCTCGAAGTCTCCCGCACTCCACTGCTCCCCAACTCTACTAGCGCTCCCTTACATCCCCGTCGGATGATCGATGAACTCCCAGGCCAGCCCGTACTTCTCGCTCAGGTGGCGAGCGAGGGCTCTGATGCCGAGCGTCTCGGTTGCGTAGTGGCCGGCGAAGAAGACGTTGAGTCCCCATTCCTGCGCGTCGAAGTAGCTATGGTGCGAGCCTTCGCCGGTGATAAACGTGTCGAGGCCCGCTTCCCGCGCCTGCCGTATCAGCTTCGCACCACCGCCGGTGACGATACCGACGCGGCGCACACGTTCGGGGCCCGCCGCTATGATGAAGGGCTCACGGCCCAACAGCCTCTCCAGCCTTTCACTCAGCTCGCCGCGCGTGACTTCCAGCTCGCCCTGGAACCCGATCGCGCTACCCTCGTACTCACCGAAGCGGTCCGACACGTTCAATCCGATCCCACGCGCGAGCTCGATGTTGTTGCCGACATCGGGATGCGCGTCGAGCGGTAGGTGGACCGAGTAGAGAGCTATGTCGTTGGCGATCAGCTGCCGTACACGGCGGTAGTTGCGATCGGTGAGCGGCGTGACGCCCTGGCCCCAGAACAGACCGTGATGCACGAGCAACATATCGGCGCCCAGCTGCGCGGCGGCGTCGAACGTTGTCTGGCAGGCGTCGGTACAGGCGGCGATCACCCGGACTATCCCACCGTTCTCCACCTGCAGGCCGTTCCAGGCGCCCGGGAAGTCGGGCACGTTCGCGATGTCGAGGTACTCGTCCAGGTAGGCGACGAGGTCCGCCAGGGCCGCCGAAGACACGCTCACTCCCACTCGATGGTCGCCGGTGGCTTCGAGCTCACATCGTAGCAGACGCGATTGATCCCGGTGACTTCATTGATGATGCGAGTAGCGATTCGCCCCAGCACCTCATGCGGGAACTGGAACCAGTCGGCCGTCATCCCGTCGCGGCTGGTAACGGCTCGCAGCGCGATCACGTTCTCGTACGTGCGACCGTCGCCCATGACGCCCACGGAGCGTACGGGTAGCAGCACCGCGAACGCCTGCCAGATCTCGTCGTAGAGGCCGGCCGCACGAATCTCATCGAGGTAGATCGCGTCCGACTCGCGAAGCACTCTCGTTCGTTCCCGAGTGACCTCGCCGATCACCCGCACGGCCAAGCCGGGACCGGGGAACGGATGCCGACCCACCAGCTCTTCGGGCAGGCCGAGTTCGCGACCGACCTGCCGCACTTCGTCCTTGAACAGCTCGCGCAGCGGCTCGATCAGCTCGAAAGGAAGCTCCTCCGGCAAGCCGCCGACGTTATGGTGAGTTTTGATCGTATCCGACGGGCCGCGAACCGAGAGCGACTCGATCACATCCGGGTAGAGCGTGCCTTGAACCAGGAACTCGACGTCATCGCCGATCGAGCCGGCTTCATCCTCGAATGCCTCGATGAAGGTGTGACCGATGATGCGCCGCTTCTCTTCCGGATCCTCGACGCCGGCCAGCCGGCCCAGGAACTGGTCAGACGCATCGACGATGCGAAGGTCGATACCCAGATGCTGGCGGAACGTGCGCGCGACCCAATCCCGCTCGCCTTTCCGCAAGAGACCTGTATCGACGAAGACGCAAGTGAGCCTGTCGCCTACCGCGCGATGGACGAGCACTGTCGCCACCGAGGAATCGACGCCGCCTGACAACCCGGAGATCACCCGGCCACGCTTCCCCACGCGCCGGCGGACCGCCTCGACCTGATTATCGATGAACGAGCCGGCGGTCCAGCTCGGGGCGCAGCGGCAGATGCGGAACAGGAAATTCGAGATGATCTCGCCGCCGCGCGCCGTGTGGGCGACTTCGGGATGGAACTGCACACCGAAGATCGGCTTCGCCTCGGCTCTGAAGGCCGCCACCGGGACGGTCTCGGTAGCAGCCAGTAGCTCGAAGCCGGAAGGCGGCATCTCGACCCGGTCGCCGTGACTCATCCACACCGTGGAGCGTTCGCCCTTCTCGAAGCCGTCGAAAAGATCGTTGGGCTCCAAGATCCTCAGTTCGGCCCTGCCGTACTCGCGTTGCGTCGAGCTCTCCACCTGGCCGCCCACCAGCTGGGCGATCAGCTGCATCCCGTAGCAGATGCCCAGCACCGGTACGCCGAGCTCCAGCAGACTCGCGTCGGCTGTGGGGACATCGGCGCCGTAGACGCTGGCCGGGCCGCCTGACAACACCACCCCGCACGGCGCCCATTCACGGACCCATTCGCTCGTACGCGTGGGCGGGTGTATCTCGCAGTAAACGCGCTCTTCGCGGATGCGCCGGGCGATGAGCTGAGTGTACTGCGATCCGTAGTCGAGGATCAGGATGCGGTCTTTCGGTAGACTGGCTGCCTTCATTCGGCGTTACGGTTCCTTCCCTAGTATGGTCGACGGTGGACGGTGGACGGTAGCCGGTGGCCGGTGAACTTCGAAATCACCGGCTACCAGCCACTGGCTACCGGTTACCGGTCACCGGCCACCGGCCTAGTACGCCCTCGACCACACGACCTCGCACACCGCCGGTCCGCCACAGATGCAACGATCGGGGTACTCGTCGCTCCGGAAGTCCTCATCGGGGATCACGCGGATCGTCGCCTTCGTGTCGTCCTTGACCTTCGTCTCACATTCCTCGGCGCCGCAGTAGCCCGTATAGATGAAACCGCCCGTGGTGGAGACGATCTTCTTGAACTCCTCGTAGTCGGTCACACCGCGGTACGAGTTCTCCTCGCGGCGCCGGGTCGCCGCCTCGAGAAGATCGGTCTGCATCTCATCCAGCATCGCCACCAGCCTGGCGGGCGCCTCGTTCTCCGGGATCGGAATCTTCCGGTCGCCCGCTTCACCGGTGAAACGCCGCACGACCATCACCTGCTGCTTAGCGAGGTCTTTGGGGCCGATCTCGATACGGAGCGGTACGCCCTTCGCTTCCCACTCGTAGTATTTGGCTCCCGGGTTGATCGTCTCGCGGTCGTCCAGCTTGACGCGCACCTGACCCTCGAGGGCGCTCTTCAGCCGCGCACCGGCCTCCAGGACCTGAACGCGCTGCTCGTCCGATTTCCAGATCGGGACGATCACGACCTGCACCGGCGCCATGCGGGGCGGCAGGACAAGCCCAAGATCATCGCTGTGCGCCATCACAAGGCCGCCTACCAGGCGCGTGGAGACGCCCCACGATGTGCTCCAGACGTACTCGTGCTCGCCGTCTTCCGTCTGGTATTTGACGTCGAAGGCCTTAGCGAAGTTCTGCCCGAGATTGTGCGACGTACCCGCCTGCAGCGCCCAGTTGTCCTGCATGAGCGCCTCGCACGCGTACGTATGCGCGGCACCGGCGAACTTATCCCACTCGGCCTTCACACCCGTCAGCGGGGGCATGGCCATCCACTCCTCCATGAACTTCCGATAGATGCCGAGGATCAACAGCGTCTCCGCCTCAGCGTCTTCATCGGTGGCATGCGCCGTGTGACCCTCCTGCCAGAGGAACTCGAGCGTGCGCAGGAACGGGCGGGTCCGCATCTCCCAGCGCACGATGTTCGCCCACTGATTGATCAGCATCGGAAGGTCACGGTAGCTCTGGATCCAGTCGGCCATGATCGGCCAGATGATCGCCTCCGACGTGGGCCGCACGACGAGCCTCTCCTCGAGCTCTTTTCCACCGCCGTGCGTGACCAGAGCGATCTCGGGGGCGAAACCCTCGACGTGCTCCGCCTCCTTCTTCAAGAAGCTCTCTGGTATGAAGAGCGGGAAGTAGGCGTTCTGGTGCCCGGTGGCCTTGAACATCCCGTCAAGCGCCTGCTGCATGAGCTCCCAGATCGCATAGCCGTGGGGACGGATCACCATGCAGCCGCGAACCGGGGTGTATCCGGCCAGCTCGCCACGCTGAACGACACCGTTATACCAGGCGGAGAAATCCTCGCTCCGCGGGGTTAGCGCTTTCTCTTCCGCCATCCGCTTCCTCTAAGCCTCCGATGTTTCCTGCGTTTCAGGTTTCACCTGCGTGGGCGCGGCCTCTCCATCGTCCGCGGCGCGCTCCGAGCCGGCCTGCCCGTTCGAGCGCGACAGCAGCCAGAAGCCGGCGGGAACCAGTGCGGCGCCAGCCAGAAAGCCCAGAACGCGGCCGTGCCTCGTACCGAGCAGCCGCCGCACCACGGAGAGCGCTCCGACGATCACCATGCTACTTGCTACCGCACCAGCGCTCAGCGGCGCGAGCTGCTCCCAGCTGGAGCCGAACCCGCGATCCAGGACGGTGTCGGTCAAATTTTCCAGCGCGGTACCCTCTTCCTCCACGAGCTCGGCGTATCTTTCCATGACGGTTCTCTCACGCATCGGGCACCTCTGGTGTCAGCGCTCGAGATAGCGAGTCGAAGGGGACGAGGCGTTCGTCCCCCGAGGACATGTCACGTATTCGCGCCTGGTTCGCTTCGACCTCCTGCGGCCCGAGGATCACCGCCCAGCGCGCGCCTAGCTGGTTGGCGCTCTTCAACTGATTGCCGATGCGGCGATCGCGGAACTCGAATACCGTCGCCAGACCCGCCGCCCTGAGCGCTTGAGCCGCTCGCAGCGCACACCGCCGGCCATCTGCGCCCAGCCAGGCAACGTAGCAGTCGATGGTACCCGCAGGATCCGGGAGAAGGTCATGATCCCGGAGCAATTCGGTGAGGACGGGATCCCCCATCCCGAATCCCAACGCCGGCATGTCGACGCCGGAGATGAGTCCTAGGAGATCGTCGTAGCGGCCACCACCACAGATCGCCCTCAAGTCGCGCCTGGCGTCCCACAGCTCGAAAACGATCCCCGTGTAATAGGCCAGACCGCGAACCACCGAGAGATCGATGTCGACGAACTCGGCGACACCGAGATCGGCCAGGTGCTCGAGATACGTTGACAGCTCGTCTACGCTCTCCGAGACGTTCGCGACATCTCCGTACTTCTTCTTCAGCTCGTCGATACCGCGAAGCTCGGTGGCCTCGAAGATGCCGGCGACCGCATCGGCTGCCAGTCCGAGCTCCTTCAGCCGTGTCTCGAGCTGACCTCGCGGCTCGCGATCCAGCTTGTCCACCACCCGGTAGACCGCCTCCAGCGAGCCCTCCGCCACACCGAGGTGTCGGAAGATCGCGGCCAGCATACGACGGTCCGATACCCGGGCGCGGACCTGACTGGAATCGAGGCCGGTGGCCCTGATGATGTCGAGTGCCGCTGCGAGCAGCTCGGCGTCAGCAAGCACATCGGTCTCGCCGAGGATGTCCAAGTTGAGCTGGAAGTGCTCGCGCGTACGACCGCGCTGCGCTTTCTCGTAGCGGAACAGCTGTGGCATCGAGAACCAGCGAACGGGCTTCTTGAGCGCCCGGGCCCGCGCGCCGACCATGCGAGCCAGCGTCGGGGTCATCTCAGGCCGCAGGGCGACCCGGCGTCCGCCTCTGTCCTCGAACTCGAAGAGCTGCTGGACGATCTCGTCGCCCGACTTTCGAGTGTAGATCTCGAGCGCCTCGACCGGCGGACCATCGTATTCTTCGAAGCCGTACCGCCGTGCGACATCCTTCCACACGCCCATGAGAAACGAGCGAGCGGCCAACTCTTCTGGATAGAAGTCTCTAAACCCCGGTAATCCTTTGAGTTCCACCATCGCGAATTTATCCGACCCGGCCGGTGCCCAGCAAGCCGACCGGGATGTCCAAATGGTCCATAGCATCGCCAACCGTGTGGTTGGAACCCGTCACCACTATGGTCCGCGCCACTTGTGAAGCACGGTCCAGCGCGGCCGCGAAGTCCTCGATCACCTCCACAGGGTAGCTCGATATCCGCCCGGCAACCGCCCGCGCGTCCCAGCGACGCTCCGGCGGCGAGCTGGGCGCCACGGTGAAGATCGACACGTCGGCCAGCGCCATGAGCGGAGGCAACATCTCGGCCCACGGCTTGTCACCCAGGATCGCCACGACCACCGCCAGCGGACCCGGCAGGTCAAGGCTGGTCAGCCCCTGGGCCAGCGCCTCCACCCCCACCAGGTTGTGGGCCACATCCAGGACCCACGTGCGGTCGTCGCACCGCTCGATCTGCAGCCGACCGGGCCAGCGCACAGCGCCGATCCCGTCCCGCACGTCCGCAACGGTGGGGCGCCAGGCCTCGGGCAAGCTCTCCGCCGTCAGCGCGGCCAGCCCGACGTTCCACGCCTGGTGGTATCCGACCAGCGGGCAGCGCAGCTCGATCGCGTCCCGCGAGCGGGGCCCGACGTACTCGAGTTCGGTGAAGGCGGGCCCGATGCGAATGCGGCGCACGCCGGCGTCGTACCCGAGCTGTAGGAGCGGCGCTCCAACACGAGCCGCCGTCTGCCGCACGATGCGTCCCGCCTCCGGCTCCAGTCGCCCAAGCACCAACGGGATCCCCGGCTTCGCGATGCCCGCCTTCTCCCCAGCGATGGCCGAGAGCGTGTGGCCGAGATAATCCGAATGGTCCCAGGCCACGTTGGTGATCGCCGCCACTTCGGGGAGCAGCACGTTTGTCGCGTCCAATCGACCGCCCAACCCGACCTCGGCCACGACGAAGTCGACCTCCGCCTCGGCGAAGCACAGAAAAGCCAGCGCCGTGCTCGTCTCGAAGAACGTGGCGTCCACGCTCTCCGCCACGGGGCGCAGCCGACGCGCGGCCTCGGCGAGCAGTTCATCTTCCACAGGCCGCCCATTCACCTGGACCCGCTCCGCATACTCGATGAGGTGCGGCGACGTGTAGAGCCCCACCCGGTGGCCCGCGGCTCCCAGGATGCCGGCGACCATCGCCGCCACCGAGCCCTTCCCGTTCGTGCCGCCGATGTGCACCGACCTGAACGCCATGTGGGGCCGGCCAACGCTGTGCAGCATCTCGCGGGTCCGCCTCAGACCCCAGCGGATCTCCCCAGTCGGCTGAAGCCCGAGGAGCTCCGACAGATCACCGGTCATCATGACAGGACCTTTGGCACATGGGGCCTAATTATAAGAGGCAACCGCTCGGTGGGTAGGGCTCGGTGTGCGGTGTGCAGTATGCGGTTTGCGGTAGCTCGTCGCAGGGGTCAATTGCAGGCCAGCATCATCCACCACCGCAGACCGCACACCGCATACCGCATACCGGTCTCACCCTGTCATGTGCAGCAGTAAGCGGGAGACCGTCGACTTGAGCTCCGGCCGCGGCACCACCATATCGACCATGCCGTGCTCGAGAAGGAACTCGGAGCGCTGGAAGCCGTCCGGCAGCTCCTGGCCGATGGTCTGCTCGATGACACGAGGGCCGGCAAAGCCGATCAGGGCACCCGGCTCGGCAATGATGACGTCGCCCAACATGGCGAAGGATGCGGTGACGCCGCCGGTCGTCGGGTGCGTGAGGATCGAAACGTAAGGCAGCCGCGATTTGTGAATTCGTCCCAGCGCGCTCGACGTCTTCGCCATCTGCATGAGCGACAGCACGCCTTCCATCATCCGGGCGCCACCCGACGCCGAGACCACGATCAGCGGGTTCTCCTCTTCGAGAGCCCGCTCGGCGACGCGGGCAATCTTCTCGCCGACCACCGAGCCCATCGAGCCGCCAATGAAACTGAAATCCATGACGCCGAACTGTACCGGCAGGCCTTCGACGTGCCCTTTGCCGGTGAGCACCGCCTCTTTCCTTCCACCCTTCTTGATCGCTCGTGCATAGCGCTCGGCGTAGGGAGTGGGACCGACGAACTGGAGCGGGTCCACCGACTGCAGTTCCGGGTCGTACTCTTCCTCGAGCGCCCTATCCAGCAACAGCCGCGCGTATTCGTCTGGCCCGATGCGGAAGTGATAGCTGCACTTCAGGCAAACGTACGAGTTCTCCGCCAGCTTCTCTTGATAGATGATCTCGCCGCAGCCGTCGCACTTCGCCCAAACGTCGGGCGGCAGCTCCCGCTTCTGTCCTACCAGCTTCTTCTTTTCCTTTCGGAACCATGCCATGTAGTTGGCGCTCCGCTACGAGTGCAGATGCTGAGCAGCAAAGATCAGCCGACAAGCCCCTCCTGGCAATGCCTCGGCGCCGTCTACTCCGGGCCGTGTCTCAGACTCCGGTCCTGAAGTCCGAAGCGATGCGCTGGATCATGGCCAGCGCGATGAACGACACGAGCAGGAAGCTCCCTCCGTAGCTCAAGAAGGGGAACGGCAGGCCGGTGATGGGCAGCAGGCCCACGGTCATGCCGACGTTGGCGACGAGGTGCGCGAACCAGGCGGCAAAAACACCGAACACGACCATCGAGGCGAAGGAGTCCTCGACGCGCTCCGCCGCGAGCACGACGCGATACAAGATCACGGCGAAGACGATCAGGACGAGGCAGATGCCGGCGAAGCCCAACTCTTCGCCGACCACCGCAATGATGAAGTCTGTGTGCTGCTCCGGTAGGAACGCCAGACGCTTCTGAGTTCCCTGAAGGAAACCCTTGCCGACCCAACCGCCCGACCCGATGGCCACCTGCGACTGGATGAGATGCCACCCGGCGCCTTGCGGGTCCGCTTCCGGCTGGATGAATGCCAGGATGCGCACCTTCTGATAATCGGCGAGTGTTCGCCAGACGGGCCGAACCAGCACCCCCATCGCTACGTTGGCGAATATGACGGCCAGCGATTCCGTCAGGTAGGCGCGAGTCCAGTAGAGAAACGCGACGAGCAGCAGGAACCAGAGACCCCAGAGCGGCGTCGAGAAGGCCAGCGCCAGGCTGACCAACGGGCTGAGGAAGAGAGCCAGCTTGGAGGCCGGGAGTCCTGACCAGTAGAGCGCG
>JBDHHZ010000042.1:0-17748 GCA_039589115.1 Gemmatimonadota bacterium
CGAGATCGCTCGCGCCAGCAGCGATCTTTCGGCGGCCGCCGTCGAGGAGGCGATCAACGAACTGTGCCGGGAGTACGAGCGCGAGGAAAGGGCGTTTCAGATCTACCCGCTCGGCGACGGCTATCAGATCCTGAGCAGGCCCGAGTACGCTTCCTATCTGGAGAGATTCGACTCGGTGACGCGCTCCAACCGGCTGTCCCGTGCGGCGCTCGAGACTCTGGCGATCATCGCCTACCGGCAACCCGTCAGCCGCCTGGAGATCGAAGAGGTGCGTGGCGTGAGCGTGGCCGGTGTGCTGAGGAACCTTCAGGAACGAGAGCTCATCGAAGTGGTCGACCGGGCCGAGGGCCTGGGGCGACCATTGCTCTACGGCACGTCGACGAAGTTCCTCGATCACTTCGGCCTCCGGGCACTGGACGATCTACCGCAACCGGAGAACCTCGAAATCGCGCTGCCCACCGGCGAATGACCGGTGGTCGCGCACCGGCTGATGGCCGCTGACGCGCACGAGCACGAAGAAGCGATTCGCCTGCAGAGATACCTCTCGCGTGCAGGTGTCGCCTCGCGGCGCGAGAGCGAGCGGCTCATCGTCGAAGGTCGAGTCAGCGTAGACGGCACCGTTGTAACCGAACTGGGCAGTCGCGTGGTGCCCGGAGTGCAGGTCGTGCGTGTTGACGGCGAGCGGATCGACTTCGGCGTGCTACGCTGGATCGCGGTCTATAAGCCGGGCGGCGTCCTGACCACTCGGGCCGATGACCGCGGGCGACCGACCGTGTACTCGCTGTTACCGGACGGGCACGGTGACCTCTTCCATGTCGGTCGGCTCGATCGCCTCAGCGAGGGGCTGTTGTTGCTGACTAATGACGGAGAGACGGCGAGTCGTCTGCTGCACCCGAGTTATCAGGTCCCCAGGCGATACAGTATAGAGGTTGAAGGCGAACCGGGCGCGCCGGAGGCGAAGCGACTGGAACTGGGAGTGACCCTTGAGGATGGCATCGCGCGCGCCGAGAATGTCCGGATCCGTCCGTTGAAGCGGAGCAGCAGCAAGGCGACCTCGGAGATCCAGCTCACGCTGCGCGAAGGGCGCAAGCGAGAGGTTCGCCGGATGATGGAAGTCCTGGATCTCCCTGTTAGACGGCTCGTTCGTGTGGCGTTTGGACCCGTCGAGTTGGGAAGCATGAAACCGGGGAAATGGAGAGAGCTAGCCGCTCGGGAGGTACGAGCACTCCGGGCGGTGGTTGGATTGAGGGAGTCCGATGGAGATACGTGACACGCGGGTCTTGATTCTGGGCGGCTCCGGGCTCGTGGGCATGGCGATCGCCCGCAGAATGCTGCGACACCAGCCCGCCCGACTCACCATAACGGCACTCACGAAGGAAGAGACCGAGGAGGGGTCCGCCGAGCTGAAGAAGCTGGCGGAGGGGGTGACCGAGATCGCTCGCAACTGGGGCGATCTGATGGTCGCTACGGAGTTCAAGGACGAGCCACGTCGCGAGTTGGTCGAGTCGCAGGAGAAGAGGCGAGGCCTCCTAGATGACATCTACGGCGTCTTCAGCCGCGAGCGCTTGGAGCGCTCGTTCCTCTATGAGCTGCTGGTCGAGGAGAAGCCGGACATCGTCGTAGACTGCGTGAATACGGCGACTGCCATCGCCTATCAGGACGTGTTCAGCAGCGTCAAACAGGTGCGGGCGGCGCTGGCGGAAGGTGGCGATGTCACAGACATAGTGGAACGGCACCTGGCCATCATCTACATGCCCCAGCTGATTCGCCACGTGCACATCCTCCTGGAATCGCTGCGCCAGGCCGGTACGCAGTTCTATCTGAAGGTCGGAACCTCCGGCACGGGCGGTATGGGGCTGAACATCCCGTTCACCCACTCCGAGCAGCGGCCCTCCAGCATGTTGCTTGCCAAGTCGAGCGTCGCAGGAGCCCACTCGCTTCTGCTCTTCCTCACCGCCCGCACGCCCGGCGCGCCGGCGGTGAAAGAGATCAAGCCTACCGCGGCGATCGCCTGGAAGAGCATAGGTGCCGGCCCGCTCAGTTGGCGCGGTGCGCCGCTCGAGCGATTCGACGCGACCGATGCGGTCCCCTTCGAACAGGCGCTCGACGATGGGAAGTCGTCGTGGAAGAAGCTGGACGGGCAGCTCGATGCCGTCTATATCGACATGGGCGAGAACGGGCTGTTCAGCCGCGACGAGTTCGAGGCGATCTCGGCGCTTGGCTTGATGGAGCTCGTGACCACCGAAGAGATCGCGCAGGCTGTGTTACGCGAGATCCGCGGTAAGCCCACCGGCCTCGATATCGTCTCAGCGCTCGACAGCGCTTCCATGGGGCCGACCTATCGCGGTGGCGTGCTCCGCGAGCTGGCGTTGCGGCGAATCGAGGAGCTGGAGCAGCAGAGCGGGAAGCGCAGCGTCGCCTTCGAGATGCTCGGTCCGCCACGGCTCAGCAAGTTGCTGTTCGAGGCTCACATCCTCGAGATTATATACGGAACTCTGGAGGCCGTCGCGAAGCTCGATCCCGATACGACCGCGGCGGACGCCGAAGCGTTGCTGGCGAAGACCGATGAGCTACGTGTGAACATCCTGTCCATCGGTTTGCCGATCATCAGCGCCGATGGCTCCAAGGTGTTCCGTGGACCGGCGCTCAAGGTGAGGCCGGATGACGGCGCCGAGGTCGATGAGAAGCTGATCGCTCGTGGCTGGGTCGATCTGCGGCCCTCGAACTGGAACCTCTGGCGCGGCCGCGTCCAGGAATACATCAGCGAGGTGACGGAGGCTCCCGGTCCCGACGAGGGATCGATCGCCGACGTCGATCAGGCCAGCCGCAGCAACATGATCCGGCCCGGCGCAGTCGTGGCCTGGATATTCAAGCGCGAAGATGGTGGAGAGCGCGTGAAGCGCTGAGCGCGCTATACACGTAGTATGACGAGATAACCCGAAAGCTGGACCGGTGGAATGACCGACCAAGTCAAGCTGGAAGAGAAGAAGGGCAAGAAGGCCAAGGGCAAGGGCAAGGCCTCCGAAGCCGTCGTCAGCACGGCGGGGCGCGAGCTCGCCGAGGCGATCCTCGGCCAAGTATCCAAGCGCATCGTCGGGCAGGAATACATGGTGGAACGTGTCCTGCTCGGCGTGCTCACCGGTGGCCATGTCCTGCTTGAAGGTGTCCCCGGACTGGCCAAGACGATGACCATCCGGACCGTCGCCGAGACGATCGACACGAGCTTCCAGCGGATCCAGTTCACTCCCGATCTGCTGCCTGCCGATTTGATCGGGACGATGATCTACAACCAGAAGACCGGCGAGTTCGAGCCGCGGCATGGCCCGGTCTTCGCGAACATCATCCTCGCCGATGAGGTCAATCGTGCGCCGGCGAAAGTGCAGTCGGCACTGCTGGAGGCGATGCAGGAGAAACAGGTTACGTTCGGCGGCCAGAGCTTCGGGCTTCAGGAGCCTTTCCTGGTACTCGCTACCCAGAACCCGATCGAGCAGGAAGGA
The DNA here is from genome assembly GCA_039589115.1 of Gemmatimonadota bacterium. Lineage (GTDB taxonomy): Bacteria > Gemmatimonadota > Gemmatimonadetes > Palauibacterales > KS3-K002. The sequence continues at coordinate 3,498 of JBDHHZ010000042.1, forward strand.
ACGTACCCGCTGCCCGAGGCACAGGTCGACCGCTTCATGCTCAAGGTGAAGATCAGCTACCCGTCCCGCGACGAAGAGAAAGAAATCATGCGTCGCTTCGCGGGTGGCGAAGAGATCGCGGTCGACGTAGTGACAGGGCCGGAAGCGATCCTGCAAGCGCGCAGCGAAATCGCCCAACTTTACATGGACGACAAGATCTCCGATTACATCGTCGACCTGGTTCACGCTACGCGGCGGCCGGCCGACTACGGGGTGCCGGAGCTGGTCCCGCTGATCGAGTACGGTGCGTCACCGCGCGCCACGATATACCTGGCACAGATGGGCCGTGCCCACGCCTACCTGCGCGGCCGGGGCTACGTCATACCGGACGACGTGAAAGCGGTGGCTACCGACGTGATGAGGCACCGGATCATCACGACGTATGAGGCCGAGGCGGAAGAGGTCACATCGGACGAGATCGTGCGGAGGGTGCTCGAGGCCGTGGAAGTACCCTGAGTCGGATCCAATATCCGATATCCCGTATCCAATGTCCAAGCGCCGAGTGGTTATCAGTGAGAAATTGCCAATACTCAACCGTCAGTAGTCAATCTCCTCCGGTTCCGTTGGCTGTTGGGCATCGGACGTTGGCTGTTGACCGCCGTCGGGTCTACTCGATCATCGGCTGTTGGATGTCGGATATTGGATGTTGCTCTTCTCCACCGATGAGTGCAATTGAGTACTAAGGCCGTCCCCAGAGAAGTCCTTCGCCAGGTAAAGCTGATCGAGCTCCGAACCCGCGGACTGGTCAACACCGTGTTCAGCGGCGAATACCAGTCCGTATTCAAGGGGCAGGGGATGGAGTTCGCCGAGGTGCGCGAGTACGCGCCCGGCGACGACTACAGGACCATCGACTGGAACGTATCGGCCCGTATGGGCCATCCGTACATCAAGAAGTACACCGAGGAACGCGAGCTGACGGTTCTGTTTGCGGTGGATCTCTCGGGCTCCGCACAGTTCGGTACTCGGGGCCGGTTCAAGGCCGAAGTAGCGGCCGAGATCGCCGCCGTGATCGCGATGGCTGCGATCAAGAACAACGATCGCGTCGGACTGCTCCTGTTCACCGACCGGATCGAGCAGTTCGTGCCGCCCAAGAAGGGGCGGAGACACGCGCTGCGACTGATTCGCGACTTGCTCGCGTTCGAGCCGTTGGGTCGAGGAACGGATCTGTCCACGGCTCTCGACTACGTGGGCCGCGTACTATCTCATAGCGCCATCGTCTTCCTGATCTCCGACTTTCTCGACGACGGTTTCGAGAAATCGCTGAAAGTCATTAGCCGCCGACACGATCTGGTAGCGATAACCGTGGCCGACCCAAGGGAACAGGCGCTGCCAGATGTCGGGTTCCTAGAGCTCTACGATGCGGAGACGGACCAGCGGGTCGTGCTCGATTCTGGGAACCGCTTCGTACGCGAACAGTTCGAGTACCTGGCAGGGGAAGAGCAGGTCCAACTGCGCCGCTTGTTACGACGTCTTTCCGTGGATCAGATCGAGATCCAGACCGATCGATCTTATGTGCCGCCACTGATCAACTTCTTCAGGGCACGGGAGCGCAAGCTGGTACGATGAACCCGCTGCTCTTCGTATGGGTCCTCTTGATCGCGGGTGGCGCTCAAACGAACGCCGGCGGGATCGAGGTCAACGTGACGCTCGAGCCCGACTCGCTGCGGCTCGGCGAGCGAATCGCCCTCACGGTCTCGGTGACCGGGCTCGTAGAAGGTGCCGAGGTCGTCTTCCCGCAACTTCCCGATACCGGCGCGATCTCGGCTCTGGGGCCGCCGGAACAGTGGACCGACCGGGATGACGGTGCTCGCTGGGCCAGGTACGAGCTGGCCGCCTGGCAGCTTGGGGATCTGGATCTGCCGGACGCGGATGTGACGGTCCTCAGCGATGCGGCGGAGCTGCGCATCCCGCTACCCGGTGTGACGGTCCACGTGACATCCGTGCTTCCCGAAGATGCCGACCTCGACACGCTCGCCTGGCAGCCTCCGTCGGATGTTCTGGGCCCGAACTGGAGCATGCCGGAGAAACTGGCGCTGTTGGGATTGGGGCTGGCGCTTCTGGCGGCGACGGTCGTCTACGTGCGCCGGCGTAGCGCCGTGCCCCCGGTGCCCCTGCTGCCGGCCCAACCGCCGCGCGCACGCGCGTTGGAGATGTTGGAGCTCTTGGAACGCAGCGGTCTGTTGGAGGCGGGCGAGTTGAAGGCCTTCTACTCGCTGCTCTCCGAGATCGTCAGGGACTTTCTTGCCGCCATCGATGATGAGTGGGGACTCGATCTGACCACGGCCGAGCTGATAGAGGCCGTAGGGCAAGATGGCGTGGACGATTTTAGGGTGCGGTCGCTGGACGGCATGCTGCAGGGTGCCGACCTGGTCAAGTTCGCGCAGCGGCGCCCGTCGCGAGCCCAGGCGGCTCGGGTACTGGACGCCGCGCGCTATTGGCTGGTGGACTTCGAGCGGGTGATCGTCCACTCCGGGCCCGCAATCGAAGAATCGGTGGAGGAAACGCTGGCCGAGTTCGCCGAGCCGTCGTTGAGCGCGATGGATGAGCTGTTCGCCGAACAGCCCGCTCCGCCGGAGGAATCGCCGAACGCCGAGCCGGAGTCGGAGGAACCATGACCTTCGAGGCGCCCTGGGCGTTCGCGCTGCTGATCCTGTTTCCGGTATGGTGGCTGTGGCGGAAGGAGCGTGGCGGGTTTCGCTACTCGCGCGGCGAAGTCGCGGCCCGCGCCGGGCGTGGTGTCAGTCGCTGGATGTCACTCCTCCCGGCACTGATGCGCGGCCTTGCCGTCGTCTGCCTCGTCATCGCGCTGGCGCGACCGCAGACCGGTGTGGCGACCGAAGAGATCGAGGCGGAAGGGATCGCGATCGCGCTGGTCATGGACATCTCCAGCTCGATGCTGGCGCTCGACATGCAGCCGCTCGATCGCCTCGAAGTCGCGAAGCGCACGGTCCTGGAGTTCGTCAGGAACCGCCGCTACGACCGTATCGCCTTGATTGTCTTCGCCGGCGAAGCACTGACTCAGGTGCCGGTGACCATCGATTACAGGATCCTCGAGCGCGCTATCCAAAGTCTGAGAGTCGATCTGCTGGAGGACGGGACGGCGATCGGAACGGCGCTCGCCACAGCAGCGAACAGGTTGCGCCGAACGCCGGGCAGCTCGAAGGTCGTCATCCTGTTGACGGACGGCGAGAACAATCGCGGCGAAGTCGATCCCATCACCGCGGCCCGCGCCGCCGCCGCTTACGGCATCAGGACGTACACGGTCGGTGTGGGGAGCGAGGGGGTCGCGCCGGTTCCTATCGGGCCGGGTCCACTGGGGACAGAATACGCGAACATGCGCGTGCATCTGGATGAAGACCTGCTGCGCCAGATCGCCGCCATCACCGGCGGCCAGTACTTCCGTGCCACCAACGCGCGTGCGCTGGAAGAGATCTACCGGCAGATCGATGAGCTGGAGAAGACGCCGGTCAACGTTCGCCGTTACATCGAGTTCAGCGAGCACTTCAGGCCGTTCGTGTTCCTGGCCGTGTTGTTCGTGGTAGGGGAATGGGTATTTCGCGTTCGCCGGCACCCGCTCTACGTGTGATGTGGGCTCTGCCGCTTCCCGGAGGTAGCCAGTGAGGCTGGAGTACGCCGCCTGGGTTTGGCTCGGAATCTTCGCCGCGGGGATCGGGGTCGCACTCGTCTACATGTGGCACCGGCAGCGCCGCAGCGCACTTGATGCGCTCGGCAGCTCGGGGATGCTCGAGCGCCTGACCTGCATCGACCTCACCGGCTCGCCGTACCGGCGCGCTGCCTTGATCGCCGCAGCACTCGCGCTGATGGGCTTGGCCCTGGCTGGTCCGCAGTGGGGTGCGCAGGAAGTTGAGGAACAGACTCGGGCGCTCAGCGTGATTCTCGCTCTCGATATATCCGAGTCGATGTGGGCGGAGGACATCCGACCGAATCGGCTCGAGCGGGAGCGACTGGAGGCCCGGCGTCTGGTGACCGAACTGGCGGAGCATCGGATTGGCCTGGTGGCGTATGCAGGAGCCGCCTACATGCTCTCTCCTCTGACCGTTGACCACGGAGCGCTTCATCTGTACCTGGACGCTCTCGACCCGATGATGGCCGGTACGCCGGGGTCCTCGCCGGCCGCGGCCATACGCGAGGCGATGTCTCTGTTGCGCGAGGATGGCTCGGAGGGCGGAGACCGAGCCATAGTGGTTTTGGGAGATGGTGAATCGCACGACGAAGAGAGGGCGGTTTTGCAGGCTGCCCGGGAGGCCGAGTCGGAGGGAATCCGCGTGTACGTGATGGGGATCGGCAGCGATCAGGGCGAACCGATACCGCGGCACGACCAGGCGGGAGCGCGCATCTCTGGGTACAAGCGCGATTCCGAGGGCGAGGTCGTGCTCAGCCGCTTGAGCTCTGAGCCGCTGGCCAGCGCGGCGCGTCTGACCAAGGGCTTCTGGGTACGGGTCGACGAGGGCGGTGTCGGCCGGATTCTGTCTGCGCTGTCAGAGCTGGAGCGCGGACGCGGTGAGGTGATGCGTGGCGTACGCTGGACGCCGAGGTTCCAGTGGTTCGTGGCGGGCGCTCTGCTATTGCTCATGATGGATTGGGCCTGGGCCTGGAGACGGCAACGGTGAGAGGCACGACTCTTCGAGGCTTTGTGTTGGGTGTCACCCTGGTCGCCATTTCCGGCTTCCAATTCTGGGGGGGTGAGGCGAGGGGAAACCGCGCCTATCGCAAAGGCGAGTATTTGAGAGCGGTCGAGCGCTACCGGACCATCATGTCGAGGCGCGGAGCAACCCCGCGCTTGGATTACAACCTCGGCACGGCGCTCTTGCGGCTCGGCGAGTCGCAGGAGGCGCGCGAGCTGCTGGCCGCCGCGTTGAGAGAGCAGTCTCCCGAATTGCGAGCCCGGGCATTCTTCAACCTGGGCAATGCCCTGGCTCGGGGGACCCCGGGACAGATGACGTCAGCGGACGACCTGAGGGCGGGGGTCGAGGCCTATCGCAGGTCGCTGCTGCTCGAGCCGAATCGCGAAGACACCAGGTGGAACCTCGAGCTGGCGATGCGACGCCTGGAAGATCTCGAAAGGAACCCTCCACCTCTCTCAGGCTCAGGGGATCAGCAGGATGCTCCGCCTCGTGATGGCATCGGAGAGGATGACCTGGAGCAGCAGGGAGGGGAAGACGCGACCTTCCCGCAGCCCGGCGAGAGCGAGCGCCAGCAAAGCATCGCACCGGATATGGCAGAGCCGCCGTTCCCGCTAGAGCTGGCGGAGCAGATACTCCGAGCCGTAGAGGAGCGAGAGCGAAGCTTGCAGCGCGAGAAACTGAAACGCCAACGGACGCGTGGGCGAGGTCCCGACTGGTGATGAAGCGACTGCTATTGATCGCGCTGTTGCCGCTGGCGGGGCAGGGCCAGGAGGTGCAGGTCAACGCGTCTCTCAATCGCCCGTCGGCTCAGGTCGGCGAGACGGTCTTGCTGACGGTGACGTTGCGCGCTCCGGGCCTCCGCACGCCCGAGATCGGAGAGGCGAGCTTCGAAGGATTCGAAACGCTCTCGACCAACGATCGCTCCACTTTCCGCTATTCCGCCACACTGGGCGCGGTACGCGAGTTCGCCCGCGAGTACACGCTGCGAGTGTTAGAGGTCGGCGAGCTGACGATCCCGCCGATCCGCCTCTCGGTGGAAGGCGTCCTGTACGAGACCGAGGCGCTCAGCCTGACCGCGGAGCGCGAGGGCGCGGTCATCGACCTTCCCGGCCAGCTTGGACCCCGGCCGGAAGAAGAGGTAGCGGTGCGGCTGTGGGTGCAGCCGGAAACCGCCTACGTTGGACAGCAGGTAACGCTCAGCGTCGGTGCCTTCTTCGATCCCATGGTCCGCAGCCGTCTGCAGCGTCAGCCCGAGTACCGGCCGCCCGAGCTCCAGGGCTTCTGGACGGCGGACCTGCCGGGATCACCGCGACCGGAAAGACGAGTCGTCAACCGGCGCGAGTACTTCGTGCAGATCTACCGGCGCGCCCTTTTTCCCCTGAGCCCCGGGACGATCCGCATCCCGCCCGCCGCCGTGATCTACGAAGTCAGGCGCGGGTTGATTTACGCACCTGAAACGTTCCAGGTCGAGAGCGCGCCGGTGAATGTTGTCGTCCTACCGCTCCCGGTCGAGGGGGCGCCGCCCGACTTTGCCGGAGCCGTCGGTCGCTTCGAGACAGAGGTCTGGTTCGATCGCTCCGACCTGCGGGCCGGCGAAGCCGTCAACCTGGTGCTGGAGGTCCACGGGTCGGGCAACCTCAGCTCGCTGGCGCGCCCGGAGTTGCCGGAGTTCACCGGCGTGCGCGTCTACGAAGGCGGCGAGGATGCGGAGGTCCAACTCCGGGGCGTCGAGTTCGCGGGCCACAAACGCTTCTCCTGGGTGCTCGTGCCGGAGAGGGCGGGACAGCACGTGCTCCCGGTACTGCGGTTGCCCTATTTCGATCCCGTCGAGGCAACTTACCGAGTCGCGAGCACGGACCCGGTAACCTTGATCGTCGAGCGGGCGGCGCCGGGAGCGGTCAGTGCGGGTGCGCCGGGAGGCACAGCGATACGGTTCGTCAAGGCGCGTACCGGCCGCCAACCCATGGACCTGCATCGCGCGCCCGCTTTCTGGCTCGCCCAGGCGTTGCCTCTTTTGATTCTGTTCGGCTTCCTGGTCCTCGGCCGATATCGCAGTCGGGCTCCCGCGCTCAGCCGGGTGCGGCCGCAGCGCCGCGCTCGCGTGCTGCGAGAGCTGAAACCGCTCGCCGAGTCCGGTGACGCCGCATTCTTTGGCCAGTTGCGCACGGCCGTGCTCGCCTGGCTCCAGTGGCGCCTCCACCTTCCAGGTCTCACGACTCGGGGTGTCGTGCAGGTACAGCACACCCTGGAGGATTCCGGTGTGCCGCCGCCTGTCGCGCTGGAGGTGATCGACCTGCTGGAAGAGTGCGGGCGTCTGCGCTACGCGCCCGTGCCTCCCGGCGCTAAGAAGGCGTTCGAGATGTTGTCCCGCGCTCAGAGGTTGCTCGCGCTCGTAGACAAGGAGGCGGTCTCGGAACGGCGCCTGCGCGTCGCGCCGGACGGCGGGACCCTGGCCTCGTTGCTGGCAATCGCTGTGCTGGCGGCGTCAGGTTGCGGCCCCCCCCGAGGGGATGCCGAGTTGAGCGGGGCCGTGGATCGGTGGTTCCAGGAAGGTGTGAGCGCATATGGTAGCGGTGAGTACGGGCAGGCGGCGGGTCTGTTCGAGCGCGCGTTGCTCGAGCGGCCGGAAGACCCGAATCTGCTCTACAATCTCGGCAACGTCTACTACGAGATGGACTCGCGCGGAAAGGCCGTCGCCTTCTGGGTCAGGGCGCTGCGTATCAGGCCCCGCGACGCCGACGCGCGCTTCAACCTGAGGCTCCTCGTCGAGGAAGATCCCGTCGTCGGCAGCGCGCTTCCGCCGCTGCCCCTGTCGAGCGACGAGTTGGCCCTGCTCTTAATGCTGTTCTGGTTGGGCGGTTGCGCCGCGCTGATCGCCCGACAGCGTTGGCGGAAGGGGTACCTGGCGTTCGCCGGCGGGACAGCCCTCATTCTGGCGTTGCTCTGCGCCACGCTCGCGCTACTCCCACGCGCGGACTACGCTATCATTGCCGAGCCGGACGCCGCTCTGCGTGCCGGCCCGGTACGGCAGAGCGAGGTCCTCGCGTCGCCGGCCCCCGGCGTAGGCTACCGGGTGCAAGAGCGGCGTGGCGATTGGCTCAGGGTCTCGCGCGGTGGAGAGAGTGAGGGATGGGTGGAGCGGGTGCAGGTCGAGTTGATTGAGTAAGCGTATTGGATTCAGTATCCAATATCCTACATTCAATATCCTACGCCCAAGTCAAACCTCGACTGCCAAATCCCAATTTCCGACGCCCAAGCTCCCGGTGAGACGTGTGCTTTGGCTAGTGATACTTGACGCTTGAGGTTCACTTGGGAGTTGGATGATGGGTGTGGGATATTGATTACTGAATTCTCATTCAGCACCCGGCGCGTCTTCGATGAGCGGCACGAAGCGGCACCGTGTGATGAACTTCCGATCATAGCCATCGCCTCGCCGACGTATCTGGTAGAGGTCTTGGTCGGGGGGGCCGCCCACAGGGACCACGAGGCAGGCCTCGTCGGCCAGCTGCTCGAGGAGGGCCTCCGGTACGGTCGCCGCGGCGGCCGTCACCATTATGCCGTCGAACGGTGCTTCGTCCGGCCAGCCCTTGGAGCCATCGCCCACGCGGAACTCGATGTTCGAGTAGTCGAGCGGCCCGAGTGCCGCGCGCGCCGCGGCGGACAGCTCGGTCAGACGCTCGATCGTGAAGACCTTGCCTGCGAGTTCCGCCAGCACCGCGGTTTGGTAGCCGCTCCCGGTGCCCACTTCCAGGACGCGACTCTCCGAGGTCAGCTCCAGGACCTCCGACATCGCGGCGACCATGTAGGGTTGAGAGATCGATTGGCCCGCGCCGATCGGTAGGGCCGAGTCCTCGTAAGCGAGACGGCGATGGTCTTCGGGGACGAAAAGGTGCCGTTCAACCTGCTCCATCGCCTTCAGCACACGGCGGTCAGCGATCCCTCGACGGCGAATCTGCCGGTCGACCATTTCGTAGCGCGCTGCCGTGAATGGGTCGCTGTCGGACGGGCTCATGGGCCTGGGCTCCCGGATCAGGAGGGTCTAGTCAACCTGCCCGGCTCGACGCCGTTTGGCAAGCGCGCTTGACCGGGTATCGGAGCGATTGGTACGTTCGAGCACGATGAACACGCCGAGCTCGGCGCGGGTGCGCCTCACTCAGTACAGCCACGGCGCGGGTTGAGCCTGTAAGCTAGGTCCGGCGGACCTGGCCAGCGCGCTCGCGGCACTCGGGAGCGATGAGGCGACGGAAGTTCTCGTCGGCCTCGACGCGCCCGACGATGCCGCGGTCTATGCTTGGGACGATGATCGTGCGCTCGTCTCCACGGTCGATTTCTTCACGCCCATCGTGGACGACGCCTACACGTTCGGTGCGATCACAGCCGCCAACGCGATGAGCGACATCTATGCCATGGGTGGGCGGCCCCTGTTCGCGCTGAACATCGTCGCCTTCCCGGCCGACCTGGACAAATCGGTCCTGATGGAGATCTTGCGCGGCGGGCGCGACAAGGCGCGCGAGGCGGGCGTCAGCGTCATCGGCGGGCATTCCATCGATGACAAGGAACCGAAGTACGGCATGGCCGTTGTCGGTTCCGTACCGCGCGAGGGCATCTACCGCAAGGGCGATGGACGTGCGGGAGACCGCCTCGTACTCAGCAAGGCGATAGGGACCGGGATCATCGCGACGGCAATCAAGAATGGCGTGGCACCGGAGGATGCGGTGAACGCGGCGGTGGAGTCGATGCTGCGGCTGAACGAGGGGGCGCTGGAGCTTGCGCGCCGGCACGATGTCGGAGCGATCACCGATGTTACCGGGTTCGGCCTGGTCGGTCACCTCTCCGAACTGGCAAAGATGAGCGGACTGGCAGCCTTTATTGACGCGTCCAACGTGCCGCGTCTGCCGCAAGCGCTACGCTTGGCCGAGGAGGGGCTCGTCCCCGGCGGCACGCGCCGCAACATGGAGTTCATCGAGCCGCTCACCCGCTGGGCTCCGTCGCTCGGCGAAGCGGTTCGTCTCCTGCTCTGTGACGCCCAGACCTCGGGCGGTCTGCTGATCTCGGTCGCGGCGGACGAGAGCGAGTCGCTTGTCGACGAGTTGCGGGCTGCCGGGCATGCAGCGGCCGGCATCGGCGGGCTCGAATCCGGCCCGGACGGCGAGATCCCCGACGGTTGGCAGCGGCCGCAATCGGCGTCACCCGGAGCATGCCGTTTCGGTATTCCAGCGCATCGCCCAGCTGTTCTCGGCCGGCGAATCGCGCTGGGCGGTGCGACGCGCGCTCGACAACTCGCTCGCCACGCCGGACCCGGACGGCCAGGTGTTCGAAAGCAGGGCTCCGGAGGTAACGCGCGGCGCCGAGATCGAGCTCGTCCAGCCCGAAACAGGCCTCCAGCGCGTGGAGTTGGAGGACTTCCTCACCGCGATGATGGTGCGCGACCGTGAGCTTGCCTCGATGCACCGTGACCTGCTGGAGCTATTGGAGAAGCTGATTCACGCACTCGGTAGCCTGGCAGGCACGCAGGTGCGCTGGGGACACGAGCAGCGAGCCGACCCGCTGATCCCGGCGCCACCTCGAGACGACTCGGCGGTGGCCGATGAGCCGGCGGCTTCTGACTCGCTCGAGATCGAGGGGCTTCGCGACAGGCTGATCCGGGAGCGGGAGACGGTTGAGCGGCTTCGCAGGGCACGGCTGGAGCTCGAGCAACGGCTGGCCCGCCTGGAAAAGGAAGGCAGGGGGAGGTAGGGAGCGCTAGTAGAACAATTGAGTGTGGGAGACTTCGAGTTTAGGGAGTCGCTCCCAGCTCGAAGTCTCCCTCGCTGAACTGCTCCCTCACTCTATTACCTCCCATCCAAATACTCAGCGGCGCCAGAATTCCGGATAGAAGAGCACGAGCACCGTATAGATTTCCAGCCGGCCCATCAACATCAGCATGCTGAGGATCACCTTACCCAAGCCGGGCATCCAGGCGTAATTGGCCGCCGGTCCGACGCCCGCCAATCCCGGCCCGATGTTCCCGATCGCCGCCGCCGATGCGCCCGCCGCCGTAAGCAGGTCCACTCCCAGTGCATTCAGCAAAAGCGCCCCGACGATGAACGAGAATACGAAGAGGAGCATGAAGGCCAGGATGTTCAGCATCACGCCTTCGTGGACGACTTTGCCACCAACGCGCGTTACCAGCACAGCGCGCGGGTGTAGGTGCTTACGCAGCTCCACGAACCCTTGCTTCAGCGCTGCCCACAGGCGGAGCGTCTTCATGCCGCCTCCCGTCGATCCGGCCATCCCACCGACGAACATCAAGAAGAGCAGCAATGACTGGGTCACGGCCGGCCAGGTCACGTAGTCTGCCGTGGAGTAGCCCGTCGTCGTGCCTATGGACACTACCTGGAACAGAGAAGCCCTGAAGTTGGCCTCCAGCGAGTTGTACGTGCCGGCGACCAGATGGGCGGCCATGATCACAACCACCACCGAGGCCAACAGGATCGTGTAGAAGCGCCATTCCTCGTCAGCCAGCAGCGAGCGCGGCTTCCCGCGCAGCGCCCGGTAGTGCAGCGCGAAGTTGACCCCTGCCAGGTACATGAAGACGATCGTCACATACTGGATGTACGGCGACGTGAAGAAGCCTATCGATTCCGTGTGCGGCGAAAAGCCGCCCGTCGGCATCGTGCCGAAGGCGTGGGTCACCGCGTCGAACAGGCTCATGCCACCTAGCAGGTAGAGGATCGCCTGGGCGGCGGTCAGGCCCACGTAAACCCGCCAGAGGATGCTGGCCGTTTGGCTGATGCGTGGGCGCAGGCGGTCCGGGGTCGGGCCCGGCACTTCGGCCCGGAACAGCTGCATGCCGCCGATGCCCAGGAAGGGCAGCACGGCAACCACCAGCACTATGATGCCCATGCCTCCCAGCCACTGGCTGAGGTCGCGCCAGAACAGGATGCCTCGCGGCAGCGATCCCGGGTCGGGGAAGATCGATGCCCCTGTGGTGGTGAAGCCCGAGATCGATTCGAAGAAGGCGTCCAGCGGAGTGGCGAGCCCGGCCAGCCAGTAGGGGAGCGCGCCGAACAGCGCAGCCCCCAACCACGCCATGCTGACGGTGATGTAGCTCTCCCGGATCGATATGTCGTCAGGCCGTTTGGTGAGCCGGTTGACGGTCACACCGGCGGCGATCGCGATGGCCGCGGCGGCTATCAGCGGGATCGCATTCTCGCCGTTGAGCAGAGAGACGATGCCCGACAGTCCCATCCCGCCACCGACGGCGGCAACGATGGGGCTGACGACATGCAGTACGTCGTTTGTCGAGCTCGTACGCGGTCGGGTCACTGAAACAGAGCCTCGACGGCTTTCACCGCGTCGGGAAGCGCCAGCACGGCGACCTTGTCCCCGTGCGCCAGAGTCAGCTGGCCCGTCGGCACGATTACCTCATCACCGCGGATCACCGCTCCGACCAGGCTGTTCTTTGGGAAATCGATCTCGGCCAGCGCACGGCCGGCGATGCGGTTGCCGGGCTCGACTCTGAACTCGATGACTTCCGCGTCGATCCCCCGCAGCGCCGCCACCGACACGACGATACCGCGACGAACGTACTTCAGAATGGTATTTACGGCGGAGAGCCGTGGGGACACGGCCGCATCGATGCCGACCTTCCTGACCAGCGGGATGTAGTCGATCTTGTTGATCAGAGCGATGACCTTGCGAACACCCTGGTCCTTGGCAAGCAGGCTGCTGAGCATGTTGGTGTCGTCGCTGCCCGTGAAGACGACGAAACCGTCCAATCCCTCGACACCCTCCATCTCCAGCAGATCCATGTCTGTGGCGTCGCCGTGCAAGACGAGCGTCTTCTTCAACTGCTCCGCAAGCTCCACACAGCGTGCCCGGTCGGCCTCGATGATAGTGCAGTCGATGTCGTGGTCCTCGAGGATCCTTGCCAGGTATACCGCATTTCGTCCTCCGCCGGCGATCATCACGCGCCTAAGCTTGAAGTCATGATAGCCGGCAAGCTTGAGAACTCGCGGCATCTGCTTCGACTCGCCGATGATGTAGACCTGGTCCTCGGCCTCGAAGCGATCCTCGCCCCCGGGTACGATCGTTTCGTCGCCTCGCTGGATTGCGGCCGTCAGGTAGCGCCGGTCCGCCTCGGCCTCCGCGATCTCGGCCAGCGTGCGGCCGACCACCGGCGCGCCCTCATGGACGGTAAGCCCCAGCAACTGCACGCGGCCGCCGGCGAAGAATGCCATCTCGGTGGCAGCTTCCGACTGGAGCAATCGGAAGGTCTCCCAGGCGCACTCCAGTTCCGGGTTGATCATGACGTCGACACCCCGGTGCGCGTTGCGACCCTGGAAGCGCTCGTTGAAGTAGTCCGGATTGGACACCCGGGCGACCTTCGTCTTGATGTTGTAGTGACCGGCGGACAAACAGGCCACCAGGTTGACCTCGTCGACGTTGGTGACCGCGGCCAGCAGGTCGGTCTCGCCGAGGCCGGCTTCCTCCAGGACCGCCAGGCTGCCGCCGTTGCCGACGATCGTCATGATGTCGAGCTGGTCCTGGGCGTAGACCGCGCGCTCCTTGTTCTGGTCGATGAGCACGATATCGTGCCCCTCTTCCGAGAGATGGCGCGCGAGATGGTAACCGACGGCGCCGGCGCCGACGATCAGTATTCTCATGAAGTTCCCTCGACCATTGAGATTGGCGTACTCCCGGCTGCGACCTGCAGCCTCGGTAAGTTTGCGTCCCAGTGCCAACTGTCAACCCGGCTCCGACCCGGCGGACATGCCACCCTCCCTGCGGTCATGCTGTTCCTTCAATATCCAATATCCGACACTCAGTAACCACTGATCAAATGGATCCTCAAGGGTCAAGGTCCAAGGACCAATGACCGATGATCACAGCCATTGTCCATTGGTCATCGGAACTCGGTCATTGCCAGTTGGGCTTTTCCTTGGCAACTGGTTATCGAGTGTCGGATATTGATTACTGACTCTCTCCCAGGACCAGCTCCAACCCCTCGAGACCCTCCGCAATCCACGGCGTCCAGCCTTGACGTTGAGTCGGTCCTGCAGACATAGTTGATGTATGGAGGGCCCGTAGCTCAGTTGGATAGAGCGGCCGACTCATAACCCGCAGCGCACGGGTCCGATCGTCAACACAATGTAGTCAGGAAGGGGGCTTTCACCGCATCCCGCGGTGGGGGCCCCTCGCCGTTTTCACATCCTGTAGAGGAGAAACTCACACAGAAACTCACACAGCCCAAGAAACACCCAACGTCAGTCCAGCGTCTTGGCGTCGGGTGTTCACAGGGCGCTTCTTTACTCCAAGTCATATCGCTGCGGAAAGTCTGGCCATCGACGCAATGCGGTGCGGTGGGATGGGCCTCTGCAGGGCGGCGGGTCTACGTAGTGAAGGAGGGCAGCTTCGAGCTGCCCTCCTCGACCGAGCGGTGGTCATGCAATTCCGTCCAGCGTCAACCGATGTCGTCAACTGTCGCAGATTCCTTCGGGGCTGCTCGGAGCATCGGCTTTGTTGTCCACCCACTCGTTGGCTGTGCCCGCCGTGCCGCCCCCGGTAGACAGATCGAGGCATGA
>JBDHHZ010000043.1:0-13205 GCA_039589115.1 Gemmatimonadota bacterium
CATCCTCGCCTTCTATGCGGCCGTCGCGTTCGTCGCGCTTCCGTTTCGAAACCTCCGGCCAAGAGCGCTTCTCGCGACCGCCGTGATCGTTTACGCGATCGGCGTGCTCGCCATCGGGCTCTATGCGGCGCGAGTCCCTGGGGCCGCGCTGCCCGCGGAGCCGAGCTGGGGTGAGCTGGTCGAGGAGGGCAGGGGCGCCGTGGGTGCGAGCGATGATGCGGCCGACCGCGCGAGCCCCGAGAGCGCTTCCGCCGCGGCGGCGCGAATCACGTTCCTGCCGTTGGCGACCCGCTTGTTCGGGGTATCCGAGCTGGAGCTCTACGAGTTCATGGCGGACGAGGAGCGCGTCTTCCGGAGCGGTACCTGGTCGGAGATGGTGCGGTACAGGGCTGTGATGTATCTGGCTGTCGGTGTGCCGCTGAGGCTGCTCTTAGTGAGCTGGCGCGTGCTGGCGCTGTTCCTACTCGGGATCTACTTCGTCAAACGTGCGCTTTTCCTGAAGGTCGAGGGGGACCCCGGCCTCTACAGAAAGATGGCGGTTTACGGGGTCGTGGTCGGAATGGCCCTGCAGATGGTGGGCGCGGGAGCACAATCGTTGGCCGGCGACTTCGTCGTCGCGCTGGCGATCTTCCTGGTCGGCGTCTTCGCCGGCGTTCCGGCGCTCAGCCTGGGCTACGCCGGCCTCACTGCGCTGGTCTGTGCGAGGTGGGGCGAATCTGTGACGGTTCGCTCGCTGGCTGCCGTGGGCCGAACGGCGCTCACCAACTATATAGGCCAGTCGGTCATCTGCGGTCTGATCTTCTACAGCTACGGCCTGGGGCTGTACGGTCAACTGACCGGCACGCAGGCGATGCTCATCGCGATTCTGATCCTCGCCGCCCAAGTCATCGCCAGCACGGTCTGGCTGCGCTACTTCCGCTTTGGGCCTTTGGAGTGGGCCTGGCGCAGCGCGAGCTACTGGCGGGTCCAGCCGATGCGCCGTGCAGTATAGAGCTGTGCGGCGGAGAATCGTATCCGCTGGCGCAGTGCCGCGCGCGACCCCAGATTGAGCCCCGGTTTCCGGTCGAAAGAACGTCTCTCGTTCAGTGGTCTTATGATATGTGGCGAAAGTTGTTGTACGGTGCGATCGGCGTGCTGGTCGCGGCGTTTCTCTTCTTCTTGGGTGGCCGGCTGATGCTCGAATCATTGGAACGGCAGCTCATCTACTTTCCGACGCGCGAGCGTGAGGACCTTCCCACGCCGCTGCTCGAGAACGCCGTCGCCGTCGAAGAGGTATGGCTCGACGCTGGCGACGGAATACGCGTGCACGGCATCTATGCCGGTGCCGAGAACGCGTTTGCCGACCTGCTGTTCTTCCACGGGAACGCCGGCAACCTGTACGACCGGCTGGACAACGTGGTCCTGCTAGTCGAGTCGGGCTTCAACGTGCTGATCATGGACTATCGTGGCTACGGCAAGAGCGGCGGCCAGCCCTCGGAGCGGGCGCTCTACGACGATGGCCTGCTGGCCTACCGCTATCTGATCGATGAGCGGGGGGTCGACCCGGCGCGTCTGGTGCTGTTCGGCCGCTCGCTGGGCTCGACCGTGGCCATCGAGCTGGGGACGCAGCATCCTGCCGGCGCTGTGATCATTGAGTCGGCGTTCACCTCGGCGCCGGCGCTGGCCGGCATTCACTACGGGTTCCTGCCCGGTGTGGTGCTCCGCACCATGAGCCACAAGTTCGAATCCATATCGAAGATGTCGCGGCTGCAGGCGCCGGTGCTCTGCGTGCACGGCAACGTGGACTCGATCGTTCCGATGAAGATGGGCCGGCAACTGTTCGAGGCGGCCCCGGAGCCCAAGGAGTGGTACGAGATCACCGGTGCCGGCCACAACGACACGCTGCTGGTCGGCGGCGGAGCCTACTTTCGACGGTTGGTGGAATTCGTGAGGAGACATGTTGGGTCTGAGCGGTAGGTCTTTGTGGTCGGTGGCGCTGGCCGCCGGGCTGTGTGCGGGGCCAACGGCGGAGCCGCCGGTGGTGGAGCCACCGGTGGCGGAGGCGCCGGCCGATGGGTTCGGAGCGCTGGATGTCCTCGCCTACCGGCTCTCGCTCGACGTCGGCCCCGACTCGGCGGCGTTTCGCGCCGAGGCGGAGATCACGGCCCTGATCGTGGAGGATGGGGCGGAACGCCTGCGCTTCGACCTGGTCGGCCTGACGGTGGACTCGGTGACGGTGGGTGGCAGCCCGGCCCGCGGGCGTCGGGATGAGCGGAGCCTCGCTGTGGAGCTCGGGCGGCCCGCCACGACTGGTGACACCATCGTCGTCAAGGTCTTCTACGGAGGTACCCCAGAGGACGGCCTCATCTTCAAAGAGAACATCTACGGGCGATCCACGGTCTTCGCCGACAACTGGCCGGCCCGGGCGCGCTACTGGTTCCCCGGCATCGATCACCCCGGCGATAAGGCGACCGTGGAGTTCCGCGTTCGGGCGCCGGAAGGCTGGCGCGTGGTGGCGGTCGGCGAGCGCGTCGTTGAAGAGGAGCCGGATGACGGTCGCAGGGTCACCGTTTGGAGGACCGACCGGCCGATCCCGGTCTACACTATGGTCATGGGTGCCGGTGAGATGTCGGTCGTGGACCTGGGGTCGCTGGGCTGCGACGCCGGCAGCGACAGCTGCATCCCGCTCACGGCATGGGTGTTCCCGGAAGATGAGGAGGGGGCGGCCCAGATCTTCGCCCGCACGGCGGAGATCGTCGCCTTCTTCGACAGCTTGATCGGTCCGTTCCCCTACGAGAAGCTGGCGCTGGTCCAGTCGTCCACACGGTTCGGCGGGATGGAGAACTCGAGCGCCATCTTCCTGTTCGAGCGCGTGATGCAGCGCGGCTCGGTGGACGGTCTGCTGGCGCACGAGATCGCCCACCAGTGGTTCGGCGATGCTGTGACCGAGCGTGAGTGGCCGCACGTCTGGCTGTCGGAAGGCTTTGCCACCTATTTCGGCAGCGTCTTCTTCGAGTTCGCCGAAGGCGACTCGGCGGCGGCGGCCCGGATGGCACGGTCGGAGTCGAGCTACATGCGGGCCGACGCCGTTGACCGGCCCATCGTCGATGTCGAACCGGAGAACCTCTTCAGGGTGCTCAACGCGAACAGCTACCAGAAGGGCGCCTGGGTACTGCACATGCTCCGGCGGCAGGTGGGCGATCAGGCGTTCTTCGACGGTATCCGCCGCTACTACTCCGAGTACCTTCACGCCACCGCCCTGAGCGCCGACCTGCAACGGATCATGGAGGACGTTTCGGGACAGGAGCTGGGCTGGTTCTTCGATCAGTGGCTGTATCGACCCGGATACCCGCAGGTGGAAGTGCGCTCGACCTGGAACGAAGAGAGCAAGAGCCTGGCGTTGATCGTCACCCAGGTGCAGTCGTGGCCTGCTTTCCGGTTCCCGCTCGAGATCGAGGTCGTGGGGGACGGGTTCGAGGAACGCCGCACGCTTTGGATTGAAGGGAGCGAGTCGCGCCACGATTGGGTGTTGCCATCGGCGCCGTCTCGGGTCGAAGCTGATCCGCGCAACAACCTCCTGGGACCGGCTGAAGTGGCGGGCTAGACGCGGACTGTTCGGCATACAGAGAGAGGGCAGCCGGGTGCTGCCCTTTTTTTGACGATCTGATGTGGGTGGCAACGCACAATCCGCGGAGGAAGCGCGCTGCGGCAGCAGTTGACGGTTATATCGATATACGGTATAGTGATATAATATTGATCGTCTCGTTCAAGGACCGGGGGACGCAGGACATCTATGACGGACGGTCCACGGCGAGGGCGCGGAGAGCATGTCCGTCGCGCCTGTGGAAGGTCGCCGGGCGAAAGCTGGATCACTTGAACCGGGCGCATGTGGTGGAAGATTTGGCCGTTCCTCCGGGCAACTCGCTGGAACGCTTGAGGGGTGATCGGTGGGGACTATGGAGTATCCGGATAAACGACCAGTATCGAATCTGTTTCAGGTGGACAGTTGACGGGCCGGCCGATGTACAGATCATCGACTATCACTGAGGGAGTTGTATGGAGGCACTGAGATGATCAAGAGAAGAATCCCGGCAGACAGAGTGCCGACCCATCCCGGCGAAATACTGCTTGAGGATTTCTTGAAACCACTGGGCCTTACACAGTCCAGGCTTGCCGAACTAATCGGCGTATACTATCCACGTGTAAACGAGATCGTTAATGGAAAGCGCGGTGTAACGGTGGATACCGCTCTCCGATTGGCCAGGCTGTTTGGCACGACGCCGGAATTCTGGCTCAACGGTCAGCTCGACTATGATCTATACAGGGTGATGCACTCTGAGGCGGCCAGAGAGATCGAGAAGATTCGACCACTGAAGGGGAGTGCCGCGTGATGGCCAAGGAAGCGGACGCATACAAGAAACAGGCCGCCGAGCGGGCGGTGGAGTTCGTGCAGTCGGGGATGGTCGTCGGGCTGGGAACCGGCAGCACGGCGGTGTTCGCGGTGCGGCGGATCGGTGAGCTGCTGCAGGGCGGGGAGCTCGAAGGCATCCTGGGGGTGCCGACTTCGGAGGCCACGGCGGCGGAGGCGCGGCGCGTTCGCATCCCGCTGACGACGCTGGAAGAGCATCCGGTCGTCGATCTGACGATCGACGGCGCCGACGAGGTTGCCCCTAACTTCGATCTCATCAAAGGCGGCGGCGGGGCGCTGCTACGTGAGAAGATCGTCGCCCAGGCCAGCGAGCGCGTTGTCATAGTAGTAGACGAGTCGAAGCTCTCGCCGGTGCTGGGAACGAAATGGGCGCTACCGGTCGAGGTGGTCCCGTTCGGTCACCGTCCCGAGATGGAGTTCCTGGCCTGGCTGGGCGCGGAAGTGACGGTCCGCAAAGCGAAGGACGGTTCGCCTTTCACGACCGATGGGGGCAACATGATCCTCGACGCCAAGTTCGGTCCCATGGACGAGCCTATCGCCGTGGCCATCGATCTGGACGAGCGGGCGGGAGTGGTGACGCACGGCCTGTTCTTGGGACTGGCGACGGATGTGATCGTCGCCGGCTCGGATGGCGTGCGACACCTGGTGGCGGAATGAACCGGTGGCCGGTGGGGCCGGTAGTCGGTGGCCGGTGGGGCCGGTGGCCGGTGGCCGGTGGGGGCCGGTAGCCGGTGGCCGGTGGCCGGTGGAAGTAATGAGTGATTAGTGATCAGTGATCGGTGACCCAGTGATGAGCGGGCGGGAGGAGATTCGCTGACCACTGGATCACGACCACTGACTACTGACTACCGACTACTGACTACCGACTACTGACTACCGACTACCGACTACTGAAAGTCACCCAACCGTAAACGAGACCGACTCGAGGACGGCCCCGTCGGGCCCGACGATGTCGACTCGCCAGTCCCCTGTCCAGATCTGCTCGATGTTCTTCGAGCTCCAGGTCCGCCAGTTGGTGCCGGCGACACGGAGCGGTACACGGCCCATCTCGACATCGCCCTTGTACCAGACGTGCTCGACCTGGATTTCGCCTTCGGCGCCGGTGATCCGGGTGAAGAGGAAGACCCGGCCCACGTCGGCGGCGACGGTCGTGACGTTGTCGACCGGCGCCCTGTCCTGCACGCCGGTGGTGAGGACGGCCTCGGCGCAGGCCAGACCGGCCTCCTGGGTTGCCTGCTGCTGCTGGGCGGGGATGGCGGAAACAGCGATCAGCAGGAGCACAAAGGTAAGCGGCGCGTACCTTCTCATGGGTAAGCCTCCGGAATAGGTGGGGGGGATGGGCACAGCCGGAAGAGCGATGTAACAATCTACGTTGCATCCAAGCCGGCCGGGAGTCAAGGAGATGTGACGTGTGGCGGAACCGCGCAGTCGGGCCCGACTAGCCGCCTAGCTCCCCAGCGGGCGCGTTCCGAGGCGCGCGGCGAGATACCTGACGGTGAAGAACCCGGCGACGGCGAGCAGCACCGAGAGAACCGCCAGCAGCTGGACCGCTCGCCAGTAGAAGTGGTCGATGGCCAGCTCGCTGATGCGGGTGGAGATGGCCTCCAGATCCTGGAACGCCGTGACCCGCTCCCTGCCGATGTCAGTCATGACGGCCGCCCGCTCTTGAGCGATCGCCTCGAGGGTGACGGCGAGCATCTCGTGCAACTCCGCCATGACGGCGATGCGCTCGGCCGTGATTCCGTTCATCACCGCGTCACGCTCGATGGAGATGATGTCGGGCACGGAGTCGAGGAACGCGCTGATTCGCTGCATCTCGGCTGCGTTGACCTCTATGTCCCGCAACATCTCGATGATGCTCACGCCGCCGGCCTCCGCGGTCAGCAGCAACGCCGCCTGCCAGCGCGCCTGTTTTGGTACGAGCTCGGAGTAGATGCTCAGGCGGGCCGATAGGTCTCTGACCTCGTCCGCCATGCTGCCGACCGCGGCGAAGGCGCTGCCGCTCCTGGGCCCCAACGCGGCGGTGGTCAGTGGGACCGTGGACGTCCGGGCGAACAGCAGGCTCTCGATGGGGTTCTCCGCGACCCAGGCATCGATGTTGCCCTTCATCCTCGCGTAGTCATCGGGCGATGCCAGAGTCTGCGCGCCTGCTTCGATGTCTTCCACGAGTGACCTCGAGGCATCGAGGGCGATGTAGTGCCATTCTGCGAACGCGTCCTTCCCGGCGCCTTCCTCGAAGAACTGTCGCTGCTGCAGGCAGAGCGCCCAGGCGTCGATCAGGCCCGCTCCCGGGTCCGATTGAAATACCGCGCTTTGCATGGCGGGCACCACGCCGGTCGCCCAGACCAGCGCTTCACGGGCAACGGCGATGTCGTTGGATTCGTTGGCTATCTCGTACATCGCGGTCTCGACTTCGCCGGTGAAGACGATGACGAAGTCGTAGAGCCTGGCACGAACCTCTTCCCTGGACATCGTCGGTTGATCCAAACGGTCCAGAAGGGAGGGAGGCTGCTTCGCGCAGCCCGCCAGCAGGGTCGGGACGAGCAGTCCGAAAACGAGGATGGCCGCACGGCGCTTGCTCATAAGGCCTGTCCGAGTTCAGGGGAACGGTTGCGTGAGCCGCGGCTGGCCCAACGTGCACTGACTCGAGAGCAATCAGAATAAGGAGGGCACGGGCCTGTTGCCAGTGTGCGTAACCGGCGTGCGGTATGCGGTCTGCGGTGTG
This sequence comes from Gemmatimonadota bacterium, assembly GCA_039589115.1. Lineage (GTDB taxonomy): Bacteria > Gemmatimonadota > Gemmatimonadetes > Palauibacterales > KS3-K002. The sequence goes on from JBDHHZ010000043.1 coordinate 7,134, forward strand.
CGATGAGGACTTTCCCATGCATTCAGCATACTGCATACTGCACACTGCACACCGCACACCGGAGCACTATGCTCGCACGCATCAAGGAACTAGAAGCACAGAGCCGGCGGCTCGAACCGCCGCCCGAGGACCGGAGGCGCGTACGCGACGCGGTGGTGGCCTATGCCGAGGACTTCTTGGACCGGCTGCGCGAGGCGAAGGCGTATGAGATCGAGAAGGGTAAGGCGAAGGAGCTTCGCAGGGCGCCGATCTCCGAGGGGCCGGCAGAGATCGCCGAATTGCTGGGCCTGTTGAGAGACTGCGTCGACGCGCCGGGCCTCAACCCTGCTTCGGGAGGCCACCTGGCCTACATCCCCGGCGGTGGCATCTACTTCTCATCGCTCGGTGACTACCTGGCCGACGTGACGAATCGCTACGCCGGCGTTCGCTTCGCCGGGCCCGGCGCGGTTGAGATGGAGGACATGCTGCTGGACTGGATGGCCGGGCTCGTCGGGTACCCGGAGGGCGCCGGCGGCAACCTGGCCTCGGGCGGCAGTATCGCCAACCTGATCGGGATCGTCACGGCGCGGGACGCGAAGGGGCTGGAGGCCAGGGATTTCGAGCGCGCGGTCGTCTACATGACGGGGCAGGTGCACCACTGCGTCGACAAGGCGCTGCGGATAGCGGGCCTGGGCGGTTGCGTCAAACGCTACGTGGCGCTGGACGAGCGGTACCGGATGATTCCGTCGGAGCTCGAGCGGGCCATCGTCGAGGACGATGCGGCGGGCCTCATTCCCTGGCTGGTCATCGCGTCGGCGGGAACCACCGATGTGGGCGCCATCGATCCGCTGGAGGCGATCGGGCGGATCGCCAGGGCCAACGGACTCTGGTATCACATCGACGCGGCCTACGGGGGCTTCTTCGCTCTGGTCGATGAATGCCGGCCCAAGCTCGCGGGTATGGAGCTCTCCGATTCGATCGTGCTCGACCCGCATAAGGGGCTGTTCCTGCCTTACGGAACCGGTGCGCTGCTGGTGCAGGACAGGCGGGCACTGCAGCGCGCGCACTATTACACCGCCGCCTACATGCAGGACGTCGTTGCCGAGGAGTCGCGAGAGGCCGGCTCGCCGGCCGAGCTTTCGCCGGAGCTGACCAAACACTTCCGCGGCCTGCGCCTCTGGCTGCCGTTGAAGCTGCACGGGGTCGGGCCGTTCCGGGCGTGCCTGGAGGAGAAGCTTCTGCTGACGCGGTACTTCTACGCGGAGGTCGAGAAGCTGGGATTCGAGGTGGGGCCGGAACCCGAGCTCTCCGTTGCGACCTACCGTTGGGTGCCCGAGTCGGGCGACGCCAACGCCTTCAACCAGGCGCTGGTCGAGGAGATCCACCGGGACGGCAGGATCTTCATCTCGTCTACGATGCTCGATGGGAGTTTCGTGTTGAGGCTGGCGGTGCTCACCTTCCGTTCGCACCTGGAGACCATCGACCTCACCTTGAGGATCCTGAAGGAGAAGGTGGACAAGCTCGGCGGGCGCTACTTCGCCTCCGAGGGTGACTGAGGCAGGAGCGGGCAGCTGAAGCAGCCGCCGTAGCAGGGGTCACGGACGAACGGCTCGAGGCAGCGCGGGCAGACGGCGCTGACGGTATAGGGCAAGAACTCGTAGCCGCAGCGCGTGCACTTCGCTGCCGGGCACAGCTCCGGTAAGCCGACCATCCTACCTTCGATGTCTGCCGGTGGCTCATCGCCGCGCCACCAACGGATCGTACCGCGCCCCAGCTCTCTTGGCGTCTTCATGAGGCAACTCCAAGCCAGGTCAGGATTCGCGCCAGTAGGCCGCCCACCGCGAAGGCGACGACCCATGTGCCGACCCAGATACGTAGGGCCGTGCGGGCGCCGTGCTCCTTGACCATCACCATGATGCTGGCGACGCAAGGCACGAAGAGCGTGATCACAACGAGAGCGACCAGCGCTTGCGCCGGTGTGAGGCCGAGGTCGTAGAGGCCCGCGGCGCCGAAGTCACGGCGCACCAGGCCCATCACGATCGTTCGCGCCGCCTCGGCCGGCAGGTGCAGCCAGCTCACCATCAGCGGGCGGAGCAGCCGCTGCCATGCGTCCAGGCCGCCGGTCACCTGAAGGACGGCGACGATCAGCGCACCCGTGGCGAACCAGGGCGTCGCCTCCCGCATGAACCAGTAGCCTTTGGTGACCGTCTTGCGCAGGACGGCGCGGGGTCGCGGCCAACGCAACGGCGGCAGCTCGATGAGCAGCGGCGTCGACTCGCCGGGCAGCAAGCGGTCGAGCGCGCTGCCGACGGCGATGAGCATGACGAAGATGATCGCCGCATAGCCGAACACCCAGCCGCCGCCGAAGCCGGCGAGCAGGGCGGCGATCACCGCGAGTTGGGCGGAGCAGGGGATCGCGAAGTTGAGCAGCGCCGTGGCGATGGTCTTCTCTCGCTTCGTCGCCAACAGGCGCGTCGTGATCGTTCCCATCGTCACGCAGCCGAACCCCAGGATGATCGGGATCACCGCCCGGCCGTTCAGGCCGATGGCGTTGAGTCCGCGGTCGACCAGCGTCGCTATACGTGGCAGGAAGCCCGAGTCCTCGAGCAAGGCCAGTGAGAAGTAGAAGGCGGCGACGAGAGGCGCCAGCAGGAAGACGATGTATGTCACCGTCATCGTGAAGAGCCCGAACTCGCCAACCAGGATCTCGCCGATCGCGCCGCCTATGCCGGCACGCTCCGCCAGGGACCGGACGAACGGCTCCCACATCTCCTGTCCCAGGCGCGCCTCGGTGAAGCCCACCAGGTTCTGGGCCACCAGCACCCCCACCAGGAGGTAGATCGCGGCCAGCGACAGCGCCAGCATCGGCAGGCCCCAATGGAGCGTGACCGATGCGCGGCCCAGCCACTCGGCTACGCGCCGGCGCCGGCGCGTTTGAGGAACGACGCGGCCATACAGCTCGTCGGCGGCCCGGCGACGAGCCTGGTCGTCGCCGTTAAGCGACCAGTTGCCCGGTCGCGCCCGCTCGATAGCCTCCGCCAGCCCCTCAAGGCCCTCACCGGTCACCGCCACCGTAGGTGCCACCGGCACTCCAAGCGCGCGCGACAGTGCCTCCGCGTCCGGCTCGGATCCGGCGCGCCGCGCCTCGTCCACCAGGTTGAGCGCCACGACCATCGGGACGCCGCTCTCCGCGAGCTGCAGGGTCAGGAAGAGATCTCGATCCAGGTGAGCGGCATCGACCACGTTCACTACGACGGCGGCGCGTGACACCAGGTCCGTCGTGATTCGCTCCTCCTCCGAGTGATCCCCCAACCCGTAGGTCCCCGGCGCATCGAGCAGCGGCCGGTCCCTCCAACGACCCGACAGCGCTTCCACCGTCGTGCCGGGGAAGTTCGAAACCTCGGCGTACGTGCCACTCAGCGCACTGAAAATCGCCGACTTCCCCACGTTCGGGTTGCCGGCGAGTACTACGAGCCCTTCTTCTCTCTCTCGGGAGGCTGTTGCCGCTGAAGATGCGGCGTCCTGTTCCGGACGCTCGCTGTTGCTACCGCTCACGGTGTCGTTACACGAACCTGGCGCGCCAGCTCCCGGCCGATCGCTACCTGGCGGTGTCGACGTTGAAGGACGATGGGGCCGAAGGGGATTCGGCTGACCACTTCTACGTCGGATCCTTCCTCGAACCCGAGGCGCGTGAGCTCGCGACGGGCGGTCGCATCATCGATCGCCTCGATTCGAGCCCGGCTGCCTACAGGTACGCGGTCTATCCCCATCCAAGTCTCCGGGGTGGAGGACTGAGAACGACTTTCAACTTCAATGTGCTTGCACATTCTGTACCCGTCAAGCCTCCCGGCTGTGATGCTAGTAAGTATCGGTGGTATAACGAGTTAAGATGTGCAGTGTGAGCGGGAGCCGGGTCGGGACTGTGGCATCTTGCCACGGAGCGGGCGATTAGCAGCAGGCGCCGGTGTGGGCCGTGGCGCCGATCCCCTTGTCCCACAAGTTGTTGCGCGGGGCGGGGCCCGGGATTAAGCTAGTTCGTCGGCTGATCCCCCAGGTCACTCCCGTGGTAGCGGGCGCCGAGCGCCTCGCAAAGAAGCGCCGCCGGAATAACGGCGGCTTCCTTGTCTCATCGACTCCCAGGCATGATCGAGATAGACGGTTCGTACGGAGAGGGTGGCGGCGCGATCCTGAGGCAGGCGCTGGGGATGGCGGCCTATGCTACGAGGCCGGTGCGCATCTTCAACATCCGTGCGGGTCGCAGGAAGGCGGGGCTGGCCGCGCAGCACCTGAAGGCGGTGGAGGCGGTGGGTGCTGTGTGTGGCGCGCGTGTGCGGGGGGCGAATCTGGGGGCGACGGAGCTGGTATTCGACCCCGGGCCTGTACGCCCCGGGACGTTCGATCTCGATGTGGGGACGGCGGGCTCGACGACGCTGGTGCTCCAATCGGTGCTACTCCCCTGCCTATTCCTCCCCGGCGAGTTCGTGTTCGAGATCACGGGCGGCACCGATGTGCCGTTCAGCCCGCCGGTCGACTATCTGAACCGGGTGACGCTGAAGACGTTGCAGCCGTTTGGGGTGGGCAACGTCAGCGTGGCGCGGCGCGGGTACTACCCGAAGGGCGGCGGGCAGGTGGTGGCGCGCTTGCTGGGCGGCTCGGGGTTCGGGCTGACGTTGAACTTCCAGAATCCGGGCGAGGTGAAGGCGATCGGCGGCATGAGCCACGCGACGAGCCAGCTGCAGGAGCGCGGGGTGGCGGAGCGGCAGGCCGACGCGGCGGAGCATCTGCTGCAGCGGCTGGGCTGTCCGGTGGAGATAGCGGTGGAATACACGGGTGCCGCCAGCCTGGGCAGCGGGATCACGCTGTGGACCGAATCGGACAGCGGACCACCGATGGGCGGCTCGGCGCTTGGTGTGAAGGGGAAACCGGCGGACGAGGTCGGGCGTGAAGCTGCGAAAGCGCTGATGAACGAGATGAACGCCGGCGCCGCCGTCGATTGCCACCTCGCCGATCAACTGGTCCCCTTCATCGCGGTGTCCGGCGGCTCGTTCGTGACGTCGGGCGTCACCGCTCACACCCGCTCGACCATCTATGTGGCGGAGCAGGTCCTCGGGGCAGAGTTCGAGGTCGATGGTCTGACGGTCACGGCGCGACGCTGAGCGAGCCCGGCACTTGGTCGGAACCGGGGGACCGCTCGCTCCGGCCGACCCGACACGCCGGGCGCCTGCTCCCCGTGAGGAGAGCGTGCCGCCCACCCACAGACTCAACTCAAAGATCCGAGCCGGGTCGCTAACCCCAGCTCCGCGAGTCGGTCCCCCGGTTCCTCCCGGGTTGATCGAGACGGCGTTGAGGCGTTCCCCCGATTCCTCTTTGGCTAGATCGAGAAGGCGTGGGGGCGGGTCGTTGAGCGAAGCTGGGGTTAGCGAGCCCGCGGTCACGCCGCAGGCGTGAGCGCGGGGGAGGCCGGAGCGAGACGACCCGCTCCCCGCCAACCGCCGGAGCGAGACGACCCGCCCCCACGCCCAGGCTCACCTCAGTCGTGCGGAGAGAGCTCGCAGCGAGTCGCTACTCACATCTCCCTGCAAGATGAGCAAGTATCCGGAGTCCTCGAACCAGCGGTAGGCTCTCCTACCCGAGGGCTCGACGAACAGGGACGGTTGCGGTGGGCCGCGGACATCGATGGGTCCGCCGAGCCACTGCTGGATCAGGACGATCTCGTGGCCGGCGGCGTCCTCGTAGACGAGCCTGACCGCGGGCCGGTCCGTCAGACCGCCCTCGACAGCTCTCCCTGGCGCTACCTCCACACGCTTGAGGTCCAGGTCGGGGAGAGTGCGGAGGCCAGCGCCCAGCGTAGCCTCGGCGTCCTCCGGCTGCACGGGCGTGAAAGCGGCGGGCGCTTCCTCTTCGGCGACGGCATCGACCCGCAGAACCGGCAGGTCGGCTGCGATCGAATCGATCTCGCCTTTCGCCCGCACGCCATCGACGTACACCGGCTCGGCGAGCTCCTGACGCTCGGCGGCCCGCCTCTCGATGCCGGCGACCTCCGCCGGGGCTGGATCCGGCTGTTCCTCGGCGACTGCTTCCGCAGCCCTTTCC
>JBDHHZ010000044.1:0-21574 GCA_039589115.1 Gemmatimonadota bacterium
GACCTGCCGGATCCCACCAGCTCAGTGCTGGGCCGGCTGTATAGCCGTGAGTTCTACATGCACCTCAGAGAGCAGCTCACCCCTGAGAACGGCCTGCTGGCCGTCCAGATCGTCTACCTGCCGCCGCTGTTTGATGGGGTGCTGAGTACGCTGCGCGCGGTCTTTCCGCAGGTGCGGGAGTACGCTGTCTGGATGTACAGCTTCGTGCGTGCCGGTTTTGGCCTGGCGGGGCAGCGGCCCCTCGAGCGCAGCCGCGATCTGCCGCCTGGCACTCGTCACCTGACCCCGCAGGCCCTGGATCAGATGTTCTATTTCGCTCCGGATGAGCCGCGCGTGGAGGTGTCGGAGGTCAGCAGCGATGAGAACGGCCTGGTGCTGGAGTGGTATGCCGCGTACCTCCGCGACTACTTCGAAGAGCGGATACTCTACTACTAAGAAAGCCGCGGTAGAAACTCCTACGGCCCCGGCGGTGCCGATCGCCAGGCGGCCCGTCCCCGATGAAGGGGAGTGGCTGCCTGGAAGCTACTCAGAACTCGCGGTCCTCGATGAAGCCCCGATAGACGAGATTGCACTCGACGCGATCCCCACTCAGTCGGTCGGCTACATAATCGCTTGCGCGCTGGGCTCGCTCGGCGAGCGCGCAGCTCACGATATCGATGGAGGCGTAGCCGAACTCCGGGTAGGTGTGGATCGCGAAATGCGACTCGCGAATCGGTAGGAAGACGGTGAGCCCCTGGCCGGGGTAGCGGTAGACGGCCGGTTCGGCCAGCGGGTTCATGCTGGCCGCAGACGCGGCGCCTGTCAGGATTTCTGCGACCTGGTCCGGGTCGTTGAGGGTCTCGAAGTCCACGCCGTACACATCGAGCATCACATGGGTCAGTACGGCGCGCTCCGTAGCTTCCTCCTGTGGAGCCACCTTGTTCATCTTTCACCCCCCTTCGCGATCCTAATAGTTGTTCCCGACTATGTGGTGGCCATGAATGTCAGAAAAACAACGTCGGGAGACGGCATTTCGCAATAGGTGAACCGGGGGCTGCCGCCGCCCGCGAGGGTGCCGAAGTCGGCCCTCAGAATTCCCTCTGGAACGTAGCGATCACCTGGCGCGTTTGACGTTGCCCCTCCCCATCGAGATCGAGAGGATAAGAGAAGCTCAGCGTCAGCGAGCTATCGAGCGCGGAATGAAAGTACTCCACCGCCACGGTCTGGCTGGCGCCGTCGGCGCTGACCGCGAGCCTCAGGCTGCTGCCCGTTGCGGCGAGCACGGAGAACTCGTCGTGCTGCACGGGGGAGCCCTCCGAGTCGGCCCGCTCTTCGATATCCAGACTGCCGGTACGATCCGAGTGGAAGAGGATAGTGACCTTCTGGGCCGCGCCTCGGACTGGGCTCGCCAGGGTCAGGTCGGTCGCTGCGCGCCCGGGATCGTTTCCGTCCGAGACCACGAAGCTGGTGGCCGACCACCTGCCGACGAGAGCATCATAGTCGGAGCCGACCTCTGTGGTAGCATCGCCGCAAGACGCGGCCACGATGGCGGGGGCGATGAGGACCAGCACGAAGGTCGGCAGAACGCGGTATTTTTGCATACGGGTAGCCGTTCGCCGCGACGTTGTTTATAGGAACTATGTGAAAGTGCGCGCAATGATAGTGCAGGTGGGGTGCGATGACAAGTAGCCCGGTAAGAACAGTTCTCGTTGCTCCTACCGCCTTCAAGGGGACGCTTGGCCCTACCGCCGTGGCACGCGCTATGGCCGCCGGCATCACCGCTGTTTGGCCGGACGCCGAGGTCATCGTGCGGCCGTTGTCAGACGGTGGCAACGGCCTTCTGGAGGCCTACATGTCCCTGGGCGGCGGTGAGCTGGAGGAGCACGAGGTCAGCGGCCCATTGGGCGCTCCGGTCCGCGCGCGCCTGCTCCGCGAGGGGCCGCGGGCTGTCATCGAGTCGGCGGAGGCCTGCGGGCTCCATCTGATGCCGCCGGAGCTTCGGGACCCGCTGGCCGCGACGACCCGGGGAGTAGGCGCGTTGCTGCTGGCGGCGCTCAAGGGCGGTGCGTCCGAGATCCTTCTCGGTCTGGGAGGTAGCGGCACCGTGGACGGCGGCACCGGGATGGCGGCGGCGCTTGGCTGGCGCTTTATAGGAGAAGACGGCCTGCCGCTCGCCGAGGGTGGCGGCGCGCTGGCCCGTCTCGAGCGGATCGAGTCACCGCCGCGGCCGTTCGAGGTCCGGGTAGTGGCGTTGTGCGATGTGGAGAGCCCGCTTCTCGGCGCCGAGGGTGCGGCACGGGTCTACGGACCGCAGAAGGGCGCCGGGCCAGCGGAGGTGGAAGCACTCGACGCTGCGCTCGGCCGGCTTGCAGCGGTGCTCGAGGCTCAGCTGGGTATGCGCGTCGCCGGTCTCCGCGGCGCCGGCGCCGCCGGCGGCCTGGCGGCCGGCGCCGCGGCCTTCCTCGGTGCTGAGTTGGTCGCCGGCGCCGAGTGGATGATCGAGCGGGCGGGTCTCCACGAGCTGCTGGCCGGGGCGGATCTGGTGGTCTCGGGCGAAGGCCGCTTCGATGCGCAGAGCGGGATGGGAAAGCTCACGGGGCGGGTCGTCGAGGCCGCCCGGGCTGCCGGTGTCCCGGTGGCGCTGGTCTGCGGTCGCTTGAAGGGCACGGCGCCGGCCGGCGCGCATGTGGTGGACGGTGGTGGCCGGCTCCTGGACGCGGAGGATGTCACTCAGCTTACGCGGGACGCTTGCCGTAGCCTCGCGAATGGGGATAAACTGTGAAGCTCACTCCTATTAATCGGTGCGGAACTCGAGTGCGCACGCGTAGACAGCGATAGAGGTTAGATGTCGAACAAGGATCTTATGGAAAAGCTCGTCTCGCTCTGCAAACGGCGAGGCTTCGTCTTTCAGTCGTCCGAGGTGTACGGCGGACTTGGGTCGGTATGGGACTACGGCCCGCTGGGCGTCGAGCTGAAGCGCAACGTGAAGGAGCGCTGGTGGCGGGACATGGTGACCGCGCGCCCCGATATCGAGGGGCTCGATGCAGGGATACTGATGCACCCCGAAGTGTGGATGGCGAGCGGTCACGTCGAGGGCTTCACCGATCCGCTCATCGAGTGCAAGAACTGTCACCGTCGCTTCCGCGCTGACGAGATCGGCGATGTGGATCAGTGCCCGGTCTGTGGCGTGAAGCACGAGTTCACGCCGCCTCGGATGTTCAACTTGATGTTCAAGACGTTCATGGGCCCTGTCGAGGATGAGGCGGCACAGATCTACCTGCGGCCCGAGACGGCGCAGGGCATCTACGTCAACTTCCTGAACGTGCAGAATTCATCGCGCCAGAAGATACCGTTCGGCATCGCGCAGATCGGCAAGGCGTTTCGCAACGAGATCACGCCCGGCAACTTCATCTTCCGGACCCGCGAGTTCGAGCAGATGGAGATGCAGTTCTTCGTCAAGCCCGGTACGGATACGCAGTGGTTCGACTACTGGAGGAACGAGCGACTGGAATGGGTGAAATCGCTGGGAATCCGAGCTGAGAAATTGCGCATGGAGCAGCACACGCGCGAGGAGTTGGCTCACTACGCTTACGACGCCTACGACATCCAGTACGAGTTCCCGTTCGGATGGCAGGAGTTCGAGGGGATCCACAATCGGACCGACTACGATCTCGGCGCCCATCAACAGCGCTCGGGCAAGAAACTCGAGTACTTCGACCAGGCGGCGAACGAGAGGTACATCCCCTACATAATAGAGACATCGGGCGGCGTCGACCGCTTGATGCTGGTCCTGCTCGCTGACGCCTACCGCGAGGAGGAAGTCGAAGGCGAGGCGCGCGTCGTTCTCGGCCTCCAGCCTCAACTCGCACCGACCAAGGTTGCCGTCTTCCCGCTCGTGAAGAAGGACGGCATGCCGGAGGTGGCGCAGAAGATCTTCGACGATCTGCGCACTCGCTATCCCGCCTTCTACGACGAAGCAGGCTCCATCGGCCGCCGCTATCGCCGGCAGGACGAAGCCGGCACGCCGTTCTGCGTCACCGTCGATGGCCAGACGTTGGAGGACGATTCGGTAACCGTCCGCGACCGCGATTCCCTCAAGCAGGAGCGTGTCGCTGCGGGCAAGCTTGGGGAGTACCTGGCCGAGGCGATTGGGTAGGAAACGGCGAGGTCGGTCGGAGCTATGCAGACGAGTCGATGGTAGCCGCATCCATCTTGGGGATCTTGTGATCTTGAGGCGCCTTCTGGCGCTCGGCGCCGGCGCGCTGGCCGGCGGCTACCTCGTCAGCCGCCTGCGGCGCAACCTGGCGATGCCGCCGCGAGTACTGAGGGACCATCGGGGCAGCTCCCTGGAGCCGTTACTGGTGGAATTGGACGGTGGTGAGTGTGCGCCGGTCGTCGTCGCCGGGTCGGGGCCGGCCGTGGTGCTGATCCCCGGACTGACCGGTGAGAGCGAGGTCTTTCGCTACCAGATCGCGGCGCTGTCGAAGCATTTCCGAGTCATCTCCCCGAACCTGCGTGTCGGCTTCGAGGGATTGGAAGAGCGGTTCGACCAGTATGCACACGATGTGGCGACGGTTCTGGACGCCCTCGGCGAGTCGTCGGCCTGCGTGCTCGGCCTGTCGTTCGGTGGTCCGATCGCGATCCGTTTCGCCACGCTCTACCCGGAACGCCTCTGGGCGCTCGTCCTCACCAACACGCTGGCCCGGCTCGACCTGTCGCACGTCGGGCTGAACAGGACACTGCTGATCCCGGTAGCGCGCTGGACGACTCGCCTCCTGCCGGAACCATTGATGCGGAAGCTGGCGGAAGTTTGGGGCGAGTGGGGCGTCTGGGTATTCGATCCATCGCCGGGTAACGAGCGGATCATCGACTACGAGTTGACGGCGCCGGTGCGCGTGCCACTGTCGGTCGCCGGGGCTCGCATGGACACATTCAAGGGCTGCGATCTGCGACCCGACCTACCGGGCATCTGGCAACCATCGCTGGTGATCAGCGGCGCCTCCGACACGTATACGCTTCCCGAGTGGCAGGGCGAGATCGCCGGTCTGCTGCCGAGCTCGACGTTCGTGGCGATCCGCAACGGCGGGCACCTGATGCTGATGTCGCATGCCGAGACCTTCAACGAGGTGGTGGTCAACTGGTTGGTCGGCGTGCTCGAGAACACGAAGGCCCGACCACGGCCTGCCGAAAGCGCGTGAGGGTTCTAGAGCTTTGAGTTCACGATCCGAAGTGTTCGGGTCCCGCTGGGGCATGATGCTCGCCATGCTGGGCATGGCGGTCGGAACGGGGAATATCTGGCGCTTCCCTCGTATCGTCGCGACGAACGGCGGCGGCAGTTTCCTCTTCGCCTGGGTCGTGTTCCTGCTCGCCTGGTCCGTTCCCTTGATACTCGTCGAGTTTGCCATCGGGAAAGCGACTCGCGCGGGGACGATCGGAGCGTTCGGCAAACTGATCGGCAAGAAGTTCGCCTGGATGGGAGCCTGGGTCGGCTGGTGCGCCACGGCGATCATGTTCTACTACTCCGTGGTGATGGGGTGGTGCATCAGGCACTTCGTCGCCACGCTGACCCGCGAGATACCAGGGGCGACGCCGGAGGCGTTCTGGGAGAGCTTCGCTGGCTCGCCGGGGGCCATGCTGACCCACGCGATCGCGATGACTCTCGGCGTGATCGTCGTCGCGCGCGGTGTGCGGGGAATCGAGAAAGTGGCCAGAGTCTTGATCCCCAGCCTGATCGTCCTGGTGATCGTGCTGGCCGTGCGCGCGATCACGTTGCCTGGAGCGATGCGGGGTCTCGCCTTCATGTTCGAGCCCAACTGGGCGGAACTCGCGAACCATCGTGTCTGGCTGGCGGCGCTGACGCAGAACGCTTGGGACACGGGCGCCGGTTGGGGTCTGATCCTCACGTACGCGTTCTATATGCGCCGCAACGAAGACACGACGCTCAACGCGTTCACGCTGGGGTTCGGGAACAACTCGATGTCGCTGCTGGCCGGGATCATGGTGCTGTGTACGGCGTTCGCGCTACGGCCAGAGGTGGCGAACGAGATCGTCGGAGCCGGTAACGAGGGCCTGACGTTCATCTGGGTGCCGCAGCTCTTCTCGATGATACCCGGCGGCCGCTTCTTCATGGCTCTGTTCTTCCTGGCGCTGGTCTTCGCCGCCTGGACCAGCCTCATCTCGATGATCGAGCTGGCGACCCGAGTGCTCGTCGACACGGGCATCAGAAGGGGACAGGCCATCATGTGGGTCGGTGTGGTCGGATTCCTCGCCGGCGTCCCCAGCGCTCTCTCGCTAGGCTTCTTCGCCAATCAGGATCTCGTCTGGGGCGTCGGACTGATGCTCTCGGGCTTCTTCTTCGCCTTCGCGGCGCTGAAGTACGGCCTTCGCAAGTTCCGTTTGGAGCTGCTCAACCATCCGGGCTCTGACCTGAAGATCGGCCGCTGGTGGGAATGGGCCATGGTGCTCTGCTTGGTCGAGTCCGTGGTGCTGATCGTCTGGTGGTTCCTCCTGGTCCGCGGCGAAGGATGGCGAGCTGCGTTCGACCCGTTCAGCACCTCCAGCATCGGCACCGTGCTGATGCAGTGGGCGGTCGTGCTGGTATTGTTCTGGGTGGCGGGCCGCTGGCTAGCGGAGAGGTCCGGAGTCGGCGAGGCGCATGACGGATGACGCCGGCATCGGTCGCCAGACCCCGTACGAGATGGTCTTCGGCGAGGAGCGGTTCGCCGGGCAGGAATTCCCCGCCATCGAAGAGGAGTCGCGGACCCGTGGCATAAACGTCTGGGATCGCGATCGCTTCGCGACGATGGATCGCGTCGGCGCGATCCTCCTCCAGATGATTCCCGAGGATCTGGAGGTCGCAGCGCTCGTTCAGCACACGCACATCCTCTTTCATTGCTATCACTTCTGGAACGCCGGCTGCCCGATCTACGCGTTCGATGCCGCCACCGCCGGCAGCCTCATCGAATCAGCGCCCGATCTCGGCAGCTGGCGGTTCCGGGCGCCACACTCAGCTCTCTATATTGAGCTTCCGAGGAGCCTCTTCTGGGTTGAGATGAGCGCGGATGATCCGCCGGAACCGGTCGAGGGGATCTTTGTGGTGCGCGATCCGAGCGATCAATCGGCTGAGCTCGGGCTGCTGCTGGTGATGGGGATGAGGGCGGATCGGGCCGGCTTCAGCGTCGTCGGACTGACCGCCGACCCGGAGGCGGCCCGTGAGCTGGAGGAGCCCGGAGCCTTCCAATCCGACATTCCCGGCGCCGAACTGGCCGAGCTATATTCGTTGCGGCGAGCCTCCGAAGCTGTGATGCTGTCGCTGCGGTTGCTCTGGTACGTCGATTCGTATCCGAATTCGCTCGTGCCGGCTGTGGGCGGGGGTCAGCGAGGGTCCGGCTACATCGTTCCCACGACCCTGGACCATTTCCAGACGCGTCTGGTTGATCGGAGCGACGGATGATCAGCGGAATCCGGATAGCGCGTTTCTTCGGTTTCGAGGTTCGTCTCGATCTCTCCTGGTTCGTCGTCTTCCTGCTGGTCCTCTGGACCTTCGCTCAGAGCATCTTCCCCGCGCGCAGGCCCGGCTTGAGCACTTCCGAGTACGTCGCCATGGCCACCGTGGGAGCTCTGCTGTTCTTCGCTTCCGTGCTGCTACACGAACTAGCTCATTCTGCCATGGCACGCGCCCGCGGCATCGAAGTCGAAGGCATCACGCTGTTCATCTTCGGCGGCATGGCCAGGATCCGATCGGAGGCGACCAATCCGAAGGACGAGTTCCTGATCACGGTCGTCGGCCCCCTGTCTAGCGCCCTCATAGGGGCCGCCTTTCTGGTGTTCGCCTGGGCCGGCCAGGCGTTGGGCGCTTCGAGGGCGGTGGTCGGCGTCGCCGAGTACCTGGCCATCTTGAACTTCGTCCTGGCTGCCTTCAACCTGATCCCCGGCTTCCCACTGGACGGCGGGCGCCTGTTCCGCTCGCTCGTCTGGCATGTGACGAAAGACGTTCGCAAAGCGACGCGCTGGGCCTCGCTGAGCGGCCGGGGATTCGGGTTCATCATGATCGGCCTGGGCCTGGTCAATCTGTTCGGCGGATACATCGTCGCCGGCCTGTGGCTGATCTTCATCGGCTGGTTCCTCTCGCAGGCCGCCGAGGCGAGCTATAGGCAGTTGGTGCTGCGGAGAATCCTGGAGGGCGTGCAGGTGCGGGAGGCGATGACGCGAAATCCGGAAACCGTATCGCCCGACCTCCCGCTTCGCGACCTGGTAGACGACCGGTTCTTGAGACGGCGCTACAGCGCCTTCCCGGTGGCCGACACGGATGGCCAGCCGTTGGGCCTGATCACGTTGAGCCAGGTCAAAGAGATCGAGCGGGACAAATGGCCGACGACGCCGGTGAGTAGCGTGATGACCCGCATCTGCGAAGCGGTGACGGTTCGGCCAGATGATTCCTTGGCCCAGGTCGTGGCCAAACTGGAAAGCGCCGACGTGGGGCGCGCCCTCGTTGTCCAAGATACACGACTGGTGGGCCTGATATCGCGGTCGGACGTGGCGGCCTGGCTGGATAGATACCAGCAGCTGCATTAAGGGGAGACATTTTGGACGTTGCTGGTTTCGAATTCTGAATTCTGAATGCTGAATTCTGAATGTAGAACCTGTTAGTTGACTTCAGTATTCAGTATCGGGCATCCTGCATTCTACATTCGATTCCATAACGGTGAGTTCGGTGGCCAGCAAGAAGAAAGGCAAAAAGCAGCCCGCCGACGCCAGGGAACGAGCCGGCGAGATCGTGGAGCGGCTCGAGGCCGCGTACCCGGCTCGCATCGAGCTCAAGTTCGACAGCCCGCTGGAGCTGGCCGTCGCGACGATCCTCTCCGCCCAGTGCACGGACAGGCGCGTCAACGAAGTCACCGAGACCCTGTTCCGCAAATATCGCACGGCGGAAGATTACGCCGGAGCGGATCCCGATATGTTCCAGGAGGAGATCCGTTCCACCGGGTTCTTCAGAAACAAGACCCGCTCGATCCTCGCGTTCGCCCAGGCACTCGTCGATGAGCACGATGGCGTCGTTCCCGACTCGATGGACGAGCTCGTGCGGCTGGCCGGTGTAGGTCGAAAGACCGCCAACGTGATTCTCGGCTCGGCGTTCGGATTGAACCAGGGGATTGCAGTGGACACTCACGTGAAGCGGGTATCGGGTCGTCTCGGGCTCAGCGAGCACAGCGACCCCGACAAGATAGAGCGTGACTTGATGGAACTCGTCCCAATCGACCGCTGGCACAGCTTCTCGCTGCGTGTGATTCAGCACGGGCGCCTGACTTGCAGCGCCCGGAGCCCGAAGTGCGACGGCTGCCCGCTGGAGGAACTGTGCCCAAGTAGAGGCTGACGGCCGGGACGTTGCGGGGGCCGAATTCTGAATTCTGAATTCCGAATGCTGAATTCCCAAGGGAAGAAGAATTGGGAATTCTACATTCAGCATTCTACATCCAGAATTCGGAACGCGAATGTTATTGATGGTAGGCTGAAAAGGAGCGGCAGCCAAGATGAATAGAGAAGATGCTCTGTCCCTGATGCACGAGTACACGCAGAACGAGAACCTCCGCCGCCACATGTATGCAGTCGAGGCGGCGATGCGCGCTTACGCCAGGAAATACGGCGAAGATGAGGAGTATTGGGGGATAGCCGGGCTGCTGCACGATTTCGACTACGAGCGCTGGCCGAACGACGAGCGCAAGTCCGATGACGAGCATCCGACGACGGGTGTCGCTATCCTGCGCGAGAAGGGTTACCCGGAGGATATGCTGCAGGCGATCCTCGGGCACGCCGAGCACACGGGCGTGCCGAGGGAGACCCTGATGGCGAAGGTGCTGTTCGCGGTGGACGAGCTGACGGGTCTCCTTACGGCCTGCGCGCTGGTGCGCCCGAGCGGGCTCACCGATATGAAGGTCAAGTCGGTCAAGAAGAAGTTTAAAGACTCGAGCTTCGCGCGAGGGGTTAACAGAGACGATGTGAACAAGGGAGTGGAGGAATTGGGTGTCGACTTCTCGGAGCACGTGCAGCTGGTGATCGAGTCGATGCAGGATATTCAGGACGAACTGGGCTTAAGCGGCGCAGCGGACTAAACACGGTTATACGATCATGGCTATCAAGACGATCATCGAGCCGTTCAGGATCAAGGCGGTCGAGCCGATACGCATGACGACCCGCGAGGAGCGCGAGGTCAAGATCCGGGAGGCGTTCTACAACGTCTTTCTGCTGCATGCCGAAGACGTGTTGATCGATCTGTTGACCGATAGCGGCACGGGGGCGATGAGCTCGGATCAGTGGGCGGCCGTCATGCGCGGCGATGAGTCGTACGCGGGGAGCCCCTCGTATTATCGATTCGAGGAATCGGTGAAGCGGTTGTTCCCGTTCAAGCATGTCATTCCTACCCATCAGGGTCGCGCGGCGGAACGCATCCTATTCAACGTCACGTGCAAGCCGGGCCAGTTCGTTCCCAACAACACGCACTTCGACACCACGCGTGCGAATATCGAGTATCGCGGCGCGCGGGCTGTCGATCTGCCGTGCGTAGAGTCAGCCGATACCGCCGCGCCGCATCCGTTCAAGGGTAACATGAATGTCGAGGCGCTGGAGGATCTGTTGGAGCGCGAAGGCCGCGATGGGGTCCCGCTGGTCATGCTGACCATCACCAACAATTCGGGCGGCGGCCAGCCGGTATCGATGGCGAACGTGCGCGCTGTATCGGAGACCTGTCGTCGCCACGGGATACCCTTTTACGTCGATGCGTGCCGCTTCGCCGAGAACGCCTACTTCATCAAACAGCGCGAGCCGGGTTACGAGAACGCGCCGATAGCCGACATCGCGAAGCAGTTGATGGGGTACGCCGACGGTTGCACGATGTCGGCCAAGAAGGATGGACTGGCTAACATCGGCGGCTTCCTGGCCACTAACGATGACGAGCTGGCCAGGCAGGAGAAGGACCTTTTGATCCTGACCGAGGGCTACCCGACCTACGGCGGACTGGCGGGCCGCGATCTCGATGCGATAGCGGTGGGCCTCGAAGAGGTGGTGCACGAGGACTATCTGCAGTACCGGATCGTCTCGACCGAGTATCTGGGAGTGCACATCTCGCGGGAAGGGGTGCCGATCGTGCAGCCGCCGGGCGGTCATGCCATCTACATCGACGCCAGCGCCTTCCTGCCGCACCTGGAGCCGCTACAGTATCCGGGCATCGCGCTCGCCGTGGAGCTGTATCGGGAAGCGGGGATTCGCGGGGTCGAGATCGGCAGCGTCATGTTCGGCCACGTGGACCAGGAGTCGGGAACCGAAAAGCCAGCGGAAAAGGAGTTGCTGCGGTTGGCCATCCCGCGGCGTGTGTATACTCAGAGTCACATCGACTACGTTGTCGAGGCTATCCTGGAGGTCTGGAAGCGCCGCGAGCAGGTAGGTGGCTATCGAATGGGCTATCAAGCGCCGTTCCTTCGCCACTTCACGGCCAAGTTCGAGCCGTTGCTGGACGGAGCTTGATAAGCGACGCCGGCGCGCCGACGTTGTAGTTGTAGGAGATAGCGCGACGGAAAACGAGGCACCCGGGCGCGGCGAGCCGCCTGGATCAGGAGACGATACGTGAGCACATCCGCGATGATCTCGATGATGCTGATCTGTGGTTTCGTATGGGGTGGCTTCAGTCTGCTCCTGTCCTATGCTATCCGAAAGGAGAAAGAGAAGGCGGAAGAAGGCCGTACCCGATAGCCTGGGTGTCGCCTTCGCGCGCGTCGCCGTTCCCGTCCTTCTTGCCATACCTAGCGGCGATCGGTCCGGCCGTTGCCACCCTCCGGAGGCCGCTGTTCGACGAATAAAGCCGCATCGGATTGTGTAGCAGTAATAAACGCGCAAATCGGGGTACTTCAGACCAAGAGGTGATATCATGGCAGATCCGATCATTCCCCGCGAGTTCCGCAACATGACGCGCCGTTCGCTCGGCCGCTCACTGGTGATGGTGCCGGTGGCCGCGGTGTTGCTGTTCGCGGTCACGATCCCCTTCTCCTGCACGACGGTCTCGGACTACGAGGTGGCGGTCCTCCGGAACCCGATCACCGGCTACGTAGCGGACCAATCGAACGGGCAGGGGCTCTACTTCGCGGCGCCGGCCGTGTTCTGGAAGCACTACTCGCTCTACGAGACGCGGGAGATCCAGTGGCCGTCCGGCGCGCAAAGCGAGCGTGCCGAGGCGCTCACATCGGACCAGTTGACGATCAGCATCGATGCCTCGTACCGCTACCGGGTCGTTCCCGATCAGGTCGTCGACCTCTTCCTGGTCGTTGGCGATATGCGCGCGGTCAACCAGTATGTCTATACGACCTACCGTACGGCCCTGCGCGACGCGATAGCGGAACTGAGCGGCACTCAGATCCTCTCGACCGAACGGTTGGGGATCGCCGATCGGGTGAAGGAGCTGATGGACGAGGAGTTGGGACCCAAGGGCATCAATGTCGTGCGCTTCTTCGTTCGCGAGATCCAGCCGCCGCCGGCTGTTCGGCAGGCGATCGAGCTGAAGCTGCAGCGGGAGCAGGAGGTACAGGCGCAGAAGTTCCAGACGGAGATCGTCATGGAGCAAGCGGAGCAGAAGCGCCAGGAAGCTCTGGGTATCCGGGACGCCCAGCACATCATCGGCGAGAGCCTGACGGCTGCGTACCTGTCCTATTATTACATGCAGACGCTGCAGCAGGTCGGTGCGATGGAAGGCAACGTCATCATCGCGCCCACCGAGGGCGGCAACCTGCTGTTCGACGTGCCGACGAGCAGGAGGCTACTCGAGATGTGTGCCCGGCTCGACGCTCGGCTGCTGCCATTCGTGGCGGCATTCTCGATCCTATCTTGCTCGCATAACCCGCAGACCTACGATGTCCCCCCGGTTCTAGCGAATAGAGAAGAGATCGCCGACGCGCTAAGCGACGTCCAGGCCGGCGTCGACGCGGTCGTCGTCCTGATGGTGCGAGTCGAAGAGACTGGAGAAGTGAGCGATGTGAGGATCGCCGTCGGCTCGGGCGACCGGCACCTCGACAACTGGGCCGTTTGGGCGGGTGGGCAGATGCGCTTCGAGCCGGCTCAGTACCGGGGACGCGCTATTCCCGCTCTGGTCCAGATCCCCGTGACGTTCGAAGATGCGCCGCCGCCGATCCATCCTGCGACGCTGCAAAATGCGGATTCGCTGGCGGCGGTCATGGCGAGCCAGTACGGCGACGTGCTGGGAACGGCGCACCTCAGGGTCTACCTCAGTCCTGAGGGTCTGATCGAGGAGGTCAGACATCTGAGGGCGAGCACCGTCGAGGTGCGGGAGGCGGCGTGGGCTCTGGCCGGTCGACTCGAGTTCACTCCCTGTCGCGAGGGAGACACTCCAATCGCTGCTTGGATCGTAGTGCTCTTCGAGTTCGGCGGAGCGCTTTCCCAGGTGAGCATCGTGCCGCCGGAGCAGCCGGGCTAGCTCCGGCGCTCAGCGCGGCCTCTCTGAGTCAGTGGATCGAATCGTGGGTGCGTAGCTGGCGAGAAACTGCACGGCGCGCTGTTCCGCCCAGTAGACCGGCCGCCAGGGGAGCGAACCGGCGATGAAGCCGGCGTGCCCGCCGTGCTCTGTGAACTCGGCGTGGAGCCACTGCGAGCGCTCGACTGCATCCATGGGCAGCGATGTCGCAGGGATGAAGGGGTCATCCTTCGCGTTGATCAGGAGAGCGGGCCGGCGGATGCGGTCCAGGAAGTGGATCGAGCTGGAACGTGCCCAGTAGTCGGCTGCGTCCTCGAACCCGTGTAGAGGAGCGGTCGCTGCATCGTCGTACTGGCGCCAGTTGCTGGCGCGATCAATCGCCTCGACGTCCAGTGATCCCGGGTACTCCTCGGCCTTTTGCAGCATCTTGGTCTTGAGCGTGCGCAGGAAGAAGTGGGTGTATAGCCTGCTCGCACCCCGCGACATCTTCTCGGCTGCCGCCGCCAGATCGAAGGGCGTCGAGATCGCCGCCGCGGCTCGTACCTCGTCGGCAGCGTGCTCTCCTTCCTCGCCCAACCATTTGAGTAGCACGTTGCCACCCAGCGACATGCCGACTGGGAGGATGGGAGCTCCCGGATCGCGCTTCGCCAGCTCACCGATCACCCAATCGAGATCGCTCGTCTCGCCGGAGTGGTATAGCCTCGGCGCGCGGTTCGGCGTTCCGCTGCAACCCCTGAAGTTCAGCGCGACGCCTCGCCAGCTGCGCGTCGCCGCGAGGGCTAGCAGGCCACGCACGTACTTGCGATCGGATGAGCCTTCTAGGCCGTGTATGACCAGAAGCTGCGGGGAAGCGACGGGCCCGTCCATGAAGTCGATGTCGAGGAAGTCTCCGTCGGGAGTGGTCCAGCGCGCCCGGGTCGTCTGGACTTTTGTCGCCGATCGCAGCATCCGGTTCCAGATGGTCTGCCCGTGCGGGCCGCGATTCCACCACGCGGGTCGAAATGGCCCGATTTGGCTCTCCGGTTGGTCGTCTGCCACGCTCCGAGGGTCGGTCAATGGCGCCTCGCTGATCGATCCCGCAACTCGTCTCCACTCTCAGGTCTTCTACCCGGCTGGCCCGGGCCCTGGTCGGGCCGGGGCTCTCACGGTTGCTGCGGCAGGGGGAGGGCGCTGGCTGGTCGGTGCTGAGCGCCGGGCCATCGGCCGGGCCGGCCGCGGCCCTGCTCTTGCAGCTGTTAATCCGTTCGTTGGTATATTGCGGCGGGTTATGGAATCGCGCCAGATTCCGACAGCCGCGCCAGGTCACGCCAATCCGGTCAACCGCAGTCAGGGGACATTCGAATAAAGATGGACAACGATGCGAAGGTCGATACCTCTGCCGAGATCCTAGAAGGGATTCTCGAGCTTCTCGTATCGAACAAGGACGAAGACGAGGCATCTAGGCTCGGGTCGTTCGCCCGGGCCGTTTTGCGTCGCGCGCCGTCCGATTTCTTCAGGGGCCGTACGGATGCGGACCTGGTCGAGCTGGTCTCGAACCTCTTCGAGCTTCTGGACGCGACCGCTCCCGACGCGATCGGTGTGCGCGTCTCGCAACGTCCCGGGTACGGCCACACCGGGACCGCGGCGATAGCCATCAGCGATCGCCCCTTCGTCGTCGACACGCTACGCCAGTATCTGACTTCCAAGGGCTTCGAGATCCGGAACGAGCTTCACCCGCTCGTAGTGGTGGAGCGCGATGAGGCCGGCAAGGTGGCGGAGGTCCGCGACTGGAGCGCCGACGGTGCGAAGTTCGCCGTGCCCTACTGCGAGTTCGAGGGCCATCTCGATCAGGCGATCGTCGGGTCGCTGGAGGCCGAGTTGCGGAGCTGTATGGAAGAGGTCCGGGTGGCCACCGACGATTTCAAGTCGATGCTGAAAGTGGCCGACCTCGTATGCGAAGAGCTGCGGCAGGTCATCACACGCTTCCCCGAGCGCGCCGCTGAGGTCGAAGAGATCATCGCGTTCATGGAGTGGCTGAAGGACGAAGGGTTCGTCTTCCTGGGCTATCGCGGCTACGACTTCCACCGCGGCTCTGAGGGCCGGCGCTTCGTAAGTGTCGAGCGTGGCTCCGGGCTCGGCATTCTGAGGCGCGAGCATGAGTCGTCGGCCTGGGAGCCGAAGCCGCTGGATGAGTTCTCACCCGACCTGCGCGCCCGCGCACTGCTCGGCCCGATGCTGATCGTATCGAAGGCGAATTCGGAAGCGCGGGTCCACCGGCGCGCCCGTCTGGACTACGTTGGCATCAAGAAGTTGGATGAAACGGGCGAAGTCGTCGGTGAGCATCGCTTCATGGGGCTGTTCACCTGGAAGGCCTATTCGGAGTACTCGGGCAACCTGCCTATCCTGCGGCAAAAGCTCGAGAAGGTGCTGGCCGCCGAGAACTTGCCCGCCGGATCGCACGACTACAAAGCCGTTCTGCAGCTGTTCAACGACATTCCGAAGGAAGAGCTGTTCCTGGTCAGCGTCGAAGACCTGCGCAAGCAAATCCGCGCGGTGATGGCTGCGGAAGATACTGGCGACGTTCGCCTGCAGCTGACGCCGGACATCCTGGGCCGGGGCGCGATAGTGATGGTCATGCTGCCCAAGCGCAATTACTCGGACGAAGTGAGAGGGCGGTTGCGCCGCGAGATCGCCGATGCCCTGGGTGGCAGCGTGCTGAACGACCACCTCGCGCTGGGCGAGGGTGACACAGCGCGCATGCACTTCTACATATCGGCGAGCCCGGACCGGATCGCCGAGATCGACATGGAAGCGCTGCGCGACCATGCCGCAACGATCGCGCGGACCTGGAAACAGAGGCTGCGGGGCGCGCTGGGTGAGCGGCACGAGGTCGAGGATGTCCACCGGCTCGAAGAGCGATACTTCGATGCGTTCTCTGCGGAGTACGTGGCCACCGTGGATGTGGGCACCGCAGTCGCGGACATCGCGCGGCTGGAAGCGCTGGAGCGCACCGGGCTCATGCAGGTAGCTCTGGAGCCGCACGAGAGCGGCGACCTGCAGGCCACCGAGCTTCGCCTCTTCGTCAAGCGCGGCACGATGATCCTTGCCGACACGATGCCGATACTCGAGCACCTGGGGCTCCGGGTGATCGAGGCGGACGCGCTGGACATCGAAGTGTCCGATAAGGGCGCGGCGACGATCCACACTTTCGTGGTTCAGGGGCCGGACCGCGGACCGCTCGACCAAGGTGCGGTCGGCGACAGGCTGGGCGAAGCGTTGCGTGCCGTTCAGGCCGGACGCGGCGACAACGATCGCTTCAACCGCCTGGTCATCGTGGCCGGCTTGGCCTGGCCGGAAGTGTCGGTGTTGCGTGCCTACTCGGCGTACGCCTTCCAGGTGGGTGCGGTTCCCAGCCGCCGCGCCGCGCCCGATGCCCTGATCGCTCACCCGGTGGTGGCGCGGCTTTTGTTCGACGTCTTCCGGACGAAGTTCGATCCCGGCATGAGCGCCGACCGTGAGATCGCGGTGGGAGCGGCCAGCGGCCGCTTCCAGGATTCGCTGCAGGCCGTCGACAGCATCGCCGATGACCTGACTCTGCGGCGCTTGCACAACCTGATCGAAGCCACGGTGCGTACCAGCTACTTCAGGAACCAGGACCGCGAGCTGCCATTCACGCGTCTTACCTTCAAGTTCGATTGCGCCGCGATCGAGCAGATGCCGCAACCGCGGCCTGCCCGCGAGATGTACGTGCACGGCGTGCGCACCGCCGGCGCTCATCTGCGTTTCGGTCCGGTCGCCAGGGGCGGCATCCGTTGGAGCGAGCGGCTCGACGATTTCCGTACGGAGGTGCTGGGGTTGGTGAAGACTCAGCAGGTCAAGAACGCCGTGATCGTGCCCAGTGGAGCGAAGGGCGCGTTTTGCCTGCGGAGACCGCCGTCCGACCGGGCCGCGTTGGCCGAGGAGGTACGCGGGTGCTATCGCGACTTCATCGCCGGCCTGCTCGATGTGACAGACAACATCGTCGAAGGTGTTGTCGGGCATCCGCCGGATACGGTGGTCTACGACGGCGAAGACCCGTATCTGGTCGTAGCCGCGGATAAGGGTACTGCGGCATTCTCGGACACCGCGAACGAGATCGCCGCGGCGAACGGTTTCTGGATGGACGATGCCTTCGCATCTGGAGGCTCCTACGGCTACGACCACAAGAAGGAGGGCATCACGGCGCGCGGGGCCTGGGAGTGCGTGCGGCTGCAGTTCCGCGAGATGGGTAAGGACATCTCCAGGGATCCGGTGACCGTCGTGGGGATCGGCGACATGAGCGGCGATGTCTTCGGTAACGGCATGCTACTGAGCCGTGTAATCAAGCTCGTCGCCGCCTTCGATCACCGGCACATCTTCATCGATCCCGATCCCGACCCGAAGACATCGTACGAGGAACGAAAGCGGCTGTTCGATCTCCCGGCGTCGAGCTGGCAGGATTACGACACGTCGCTGATCAGCGCGGGGGGTGGCATCTACCCGCGCGGCGCCAAGGAGATACGCCTGTCGCCGGAGGCTCAGAGGGCGCTCGGCACGGACCAAAGCGTCGTGAATGGCCAGTCGCTGATCCGCATAATCCTTCGTGCGCCGGCGGAGCTGCTCTGGAATGGTGGGATCGGCACGTATGTGAAGGCGCCGAACGAGAGCCACGCCGATGTAGGCGACTCGAGCAATGACGCGGTGCGTATCGATTCCGACGAGCTGCGGATCCGGGTGGTCGGCGAAGGTGGCAACCTGGGTCTGACGCAGCCGGCGCGTGTTCATTTCGCCCTGGAAGGCGGGCGTGTGAATACCGACGCCGTCGACAATTCCGGCGGCGTCGATATGTCCGATCACGAGGTCAATATCAAGATCTTGCTGCGTTGCCTGGTGGACCGTGGCGAGCTGTCGCTGGACGAGCGGAACGAGATGCTCGAGAAGGTGACCGACGATGTGTCCGAGAAAGTGTTGGCCAACACCCGCGCTCAGAGCCGCGGTGTGAGCCTCGAATTGCTCAGAGCCCAGGAGCGGCTCGGTGACTTCAGAGACGCATCCTACTATCTGGAACGGCACGCCGGTCTCAATCGGTCGTTGGAATTCCTGCCCGGCTGGAGTCGCCTGCAGCGACGGCAGGAACAAGGGAAGAGCCTTACGCGCCCGGAACTCTCGGTGCTGCTCGCCTATAGCAAGCTGCACCTGAAGCGGGAGATCGTCGATTCGACACTACCGGACGATTCCGTGCTTCTGCGGCTGCTGCAGGGCTACTTCCCGGCTCCTTTGGTCGGGCGCGTAGCGGAGAGCGATCTTCGCGCTCATCGCCTGCAGCGCGACATCATCGCCACCGTTCTCACCAACCGCATAGTCGACCTGATGGGCGCGACCTTCATCCCGACCGTGACGCGCGATACGGGGGCATCGCCCGCCCAGGTGGCGCGCGGCTGGTTCGTCGCGGCCGAGATCGCTGGCGTCCAGGACCTGCTCGAACTGATCGAAAGGAACGAGGATCGGATACCTGCGGAGCAAGAAAACCGCTGGCTGCTCTGGCTCGAGGGCATTCTCGACCGGACCGTACGCTGGGCGGTAGAGAACCTGCCGTGCGAAGGAGAGGTCAGCGCCGCGCTGGATCGATTCAAGGGACCGGTTGCGGAGTCGAGGGAGTCGCTCCCGTCGCTGCTGCTCGGTTCGCAGCAGGCGGCGTACGAGGGGATCTTGGAAGAGCTGAAGGCGGGCGGTGTCCCATCGGAGATCGCCGAGAGGATCGCGGCGTTGCATTACCTTGGCGAGCTGATGGAAGTAACGCTCGTCTCGCACGACCTCGGTGTCTCGGTAGCCGACGCTGGGCGTGTGTTCTTCGCGGTGACCGACGCGGTAGACTTCGCTCTGCTTTTCGAGCTGCTGAACCTGGCGGCGGGGCAGGACGTATGGGAGCAGCGCGCGGTTCAGGGCCTGGTGCAGGACCTGGGTCAGGCGCGGCGTAACCTGGCGCTGGCCGTCCTGGCCATCGAGCCTGCCGATGCGTCGATCGATGAGCGATTGCAGCGGTTCCTTGAGCGTAACGGCGAGCGCCTGGCTGCGATGCGGGAGGTGCTCGAGGAGTTGATGGTGTCCGAGAACATAAACGTTGCTGCTCTGATGGTGGCGACGAGAGAAGTCGTGCGTCAGTCGAGGGCGATTCTCGACGGCCGTGTTTGATTTCATCGTCCGAGCGCTGGACCGGCGCCGGGCGCACGTATCTGGAGGTTTCATGTCGAAGAAGAATGCGAGAGCGAACGAAGGGTGGGGTGTAGCGACGCGCGCGATCCACGCGGCTACCGGAGCGCCGGTGCATGGGGCCCCTGGTGTCGGGGCCCCGATCGGAACGCCCATCTGGCAGAGCTCGACCTTCGAGTTCCGCAAGCCGGAAGAAGTGGCGGACGCCGCAACGGCGATGCAGCCGGAGACGTTCTACACGCGGTACGGCAACCCGAATTTCACCGCCGTACAAGAAGCGATAGCGGCGCTCGAGGCGGGCGATGCTGCGCTGGTCACGGCTTCGGGGATGGCGGCGATCATGCTGGTCTTCCTGGCGACCTTGAAGAACGGCGACCACCTGATCGCGCAGAAGACGCACTATGTAGGGACGATGAAGGCGCTGGAGCTTTGGCTGCCCCGCTACGGGATCGAAGTAACGATGGTCGAGCAGACCGAGCTCTCGGCGATTGAAGAGGCGATCCGGCCCAATACCCGTCTCATCTTCATCGAGACGCCCGTCAACCCGACGCTGATCGTGACCGATCTGGCTGGCGTCGCCGCTATCGCCCGCGAGCGCGGCATCACGACCTGCATGGACAACACCTTCGCGACTCCGATCAACCAACGGCCTATCGAGCATGGCATCGACCTGGTCGTACACAGCGCGACGAAGTACCTGGGCGGCCACAGCGATCTCACCGCCGGGTTCGTGGTGGGCGACCGGGAGCGCATCGAGAACCTCTGGTACGGGCTGATTATTCACGGCGGGATCTCGCACCCCTTCGAGTCGTGGTTGCTGGCGCGTGGCATCCAAACGCTGCCGTTCCGCGTGGCGCGCCACAACGCCAACGCTATGGCGGTGGCGGAATTCCTAGAGGGCCAGCCGAATGTAGAGCGCGTCTACTACCCGGGGCTGCCGTCTCACCCGCAGCACGAGCTGGCGAAGAAGCAGATGGATGGCTTCGGCGGGATGGTCGTGTTCGAGCTAGCCGGCGGCTTCGAGGGCGCTCGCGACTTTGCGGCGCGGCTGCAACTGGCGCGCCGCGCCGTGAGCCTGGGCGGCACCGAAACGCTTGCCGTGCACGCCGCATCGATGATCCATGCGCGACTGACCCCGGAGCAGAGAGCCGAGGCGGGGATCTCGGAGAACCTGATCCGCGTCAGCGTCGGGCTGGAGGATCCGGAGGACATCATCGCGGATTTCGATCAGGCACTGAAAGGCCGCTAAGAAGACAATATCCAATATCCGACACCCAATAATCGGCGCTCAAATGGGGCTTCGATTATCAAGTGACAACACCCAATCTCCGATTCTCAAGGCCGGAGATTGGGTGTTGTCACTTGTCGCTTGCTACTTGAGACCCCCTTGGGTGTTGGCTCCTGGGTGTCGGTTATTGGCTACTGAATCAGTTACCAGCCATCACCGCGTCCGCTTCTTCCTCGGTATCGACCATCTGACCGGTAGTCAGCTCGAGGACGATGCGATCCGCGTCATACATATTGTCCAGCGCTTCCAATACTCCGCGCACGTCGACGGAGATCGAGCGATTCACCTTGGGATCGTAGATGTAGTCGCCAGGCAGACCTTCTACGTTGCCATCGAACAGTAGGCCGACGATCTCGAGGTCGATGTTGATCACTGGCGAGCCGGAGTTGCCGCCGATCGTATCAGACGTGCCGATGAAGTTGAGCGGCGTCGAGAGATCGAAGCTCGACGGCGGGCTCAGCCAGCGTGCCGGCAGTTCCCACTCGGTTCCCGGTCCGTAGGAATAGTAGTGGTCATACATCCCGTAGAACGTCGTATAGACCGGCGCGATCGTTCCGTTGTACTCGTAGCTCTTCACCATGCCGTCGGCCATGCGCAGCGAGAAGGTCGCGTCCGGCGGAATCGTCGTT
>JBDHHZ010000045.1:0-12673 GCA_039589115.1 Gemmatimonadota bacterium
GGCGTCCCCTACACCACGACGCTGTCCGCTGCTTCGGCGCTCTGCGATGCGGTGATCGCGTTGCGGCATCGGACACTGCAGGTGCTGAGCCTACAGGAGCGAGTGCAACGAGCCGAGGCACTGGTATAGAGTATCGAAAGCAATATCCAACACCCGATAGCCAACACCCGGTGATCAAGTGCTCTTCAAGAGCCGATGTCCAATAGTCAATGTCCCGTTTCCAAGGGACAGGGATCCCAGCGTTTGTGATGTGCGCGAGCCTGGTCATTGCCGATAGGGTATTGGAGATTGGCCCTTGATCTGCACTTGGAATCTGGTTATCGGGTGTTGGGTGTTGGATATTGATCTTCTACTAACGGCAGGCGTGGGATGACGCAGTTGATTGGGCGGGTCGTTGGGACCGAGCGCAAGCCGAACACGACCCACGAGTTCCACTTCTGGACGGGCCTCGAGGCGCAGATCGGGATAGGCTCGATCATCAAGGTCGTCGCCGACGCACAGACGGTCTACGGGGTGGTGGTCGAAGGCTTCAGCTACACCGACCTCATGTCGCCGCTCCACGACTACATCGGTGCCGACGCCGATCCAGGCGCCGAGGCGCACGCGCCTTCCTCCCGGCCCGAGATACGACTCTACTCCGCCGCCGTTCTGCGGCGCGAGCCCGAAGAGCCGGTGCAGCCGGTTCCCATGGGGGCCGTCTACCTGGCTGACGACCAGGACGTGATCGTTGGGCTGCGCATGGACTCGTACGTCGGCGTCGAGGACGAGACCGGCATCCCGCTGGGTCTCTACACGAGCGGCGGACTCGAGGCGCGCGTCTATCTGGATGCGGAGTTCCTGCTCGGCCCGGAAGCGGCTCACCTGAACATCACGGGTGTGAGCGGCCTGGCCACCAAGACCAGCCTGGTCGAGTTCCTGCTCGCCTCGGTCTTCGAACACATGCCCGAGTCGAAGGGGTCGGTGGCCGCGGTCTGTTTCAACGTTAAAGGTCCGGACCTCCTGTTCCTCGATCAGCCCGGCGAGCTGGACGAGAACGACCTGCGCATGTACGAGCAGATGGAGATCCCGGCGGAGCCATTCCGGAACATTCGATACTACGCGCCGTACCGGGCCGATGGTTGGAACCTCAACACTCTGCGGACCCACCCGGACCTGACGGCACGGGTAGGGCCGCTGCGCTGGGGCCTTAAGGAGGTCATGCAGTTCTCCGAAGTGTTGCTCACGCGTGAGGACCTGGACGCGAAGGCCGACGCGTTGATCGATTTCATCCGTGACCGGGTGCTCGATCAGCGCTTCGGACCCGAATCCGGGCACCACGTTATGCGGAACCATCTCGTACGAACGTTCCGCGACCTCGAAGACTGGTTCGATGATGTTCTGGCGTGCTGCGAGCAGAGCGGCTCCGATCGCTGGATGACGCATCACACGGCGACGATCAGGAAAGTCCGCAACCGTTTGAACGGGATCGTCAGTCGCGCACACGGCCTCGTGGTCAACGATGATGCGGTCAGTGACTTGCCATGGGGCGAGTTCGAGGATAGGGCGGTCTACGTGATCGATGTAGCGAACGTAGAGCCGGAGGCTCAGGACCTGGTGTTCGCTCGAGTCGTGTCGAAGCTGCGCGAAGGACTCGAGGCGGGTAGCCTGGGCGTCAACCATGTGGTGGTGTTTGCGGACGAGCTCAACAAGTACGCGCCGTCGGATGGACCGGATACCTACGTTCGCAAGATGCTCCTGGATATCAGCGAGCGAGGACGTTATCTGGGGCTCGTCCTGTTCGGAGCTCAGCAGTTCCGCTCACAGGTACACCGCCGGGTGGTGGGGAACTGCGGGTCAGCGGTCTACGGCCGAATGGACATGGATGAGCTGGCGACGCCGGGCTACTCGGTGCTTTCGCCGGCCACGAGGACGAAACTGGCCAGCTTGCCCAAGGGCGACCTCATGGTACGGCACCCGCATTTCACGCAGCCGATCTTCGTGCGGTTCCCGAGGCCGGCCGTAATGCGGGGGCGTGACGGGATCGAGCGATTTCCGCCGCGCCAGGACCTGCCTTTCGAGGACGCTATCGCGCACGGCCTGCGGCGTATCGACGATCGGGTAAAGGTCAATGAGGTGAAGGACTTGATCGCGGGCCGTGAGCGGTCCGAAGTCCTACAGGCGTTCCATCACACCGAGCGTGCGCGGCCGGGCGATGCCCTGTCCTATTTTCGCTCGCATTTGAGGCAGAAAGTACCTTCAGAGGTAGTAGATGAACCGCGGCGCCCGGTCTCGGTACCTGAGGACCCGTACGCCGGTGACTGATGCGATGATCACCAACCCGAACCAGGAGGGGTGATGAGGCCCTGGGGCATCTGGCTGTTCATGCATCTCGTTGGTGTGGTGATATGGATGGGCGGCATGTTCACCCTGAGCATCTGGACGGCGAGGGCAAGAGGCTCGGGCGATCCGCAGGTCATCGCGTTCGCCTACGCGTTAGCCGATCGCGTGTACCGGCGAATGATCGCGGTAGCGGCAGCAGTCACGGTCGTCGCCGGAGGCATCTTGATGGTCGTTACCGAACGGCCTTGGTTCCGCATGTTCCCGGAACACTGGCTGTTCCAGATGCAGGTGGTCGGCCTGCTGGCGCTCCTCGCCACGCTGTTCATCATCCTGCCGAACGCCGGGAGGTTGGCGCTGATCACGGAGCGGGGGATCGATACCGATGACGATCGGCTCGAGTTCGCCGATCGTGTGAAACGTCAGGCGATCGTAGGCAGTTTGATAGGTGCGCTGCTCGGTTATCTGGTACTGATCGGTGCGTTGCGTATCTAGCTCCCGGTTCGGTGCGAATCACACCGCTCTGGCGGCCATCGTCTTACTGGCGGCCTCCCAAAGCCCCACACATCTTCTGCGACTCACCGACGAAGTGGGCCAGGCCAACCGTTACCGATTGGCCTTCGACATCCAGATGCGGGCCAGCTACTCCGGCGATGGTCAGCCGGATGCCAGGACTCGCCAGCTGATGGATGCTCTGGCCGATGGCATGGTGCTCCACTCGGCAGTCGAGTACGAGCAGGTGCTGGTGGCGATAGAGGCGGACGAGACGCGGGCGTTCGAGGTCCGCTGGCACGATTTCGATTATACCGGCGAGATCGGCGATCAGCCGATTCCGCCGCCCGCCACGCTAGTGGAGTCGACCCAGGAACTGCTCTCGCAAACCGCGAGGGTCAGGACTTCTCCCACCGGGCAGACTATCGATGTCACCTACTCGCACCCCAAGCTGGCGGGGCTGGCGCGGAGCTTTGAGCAGGTCGGAGGTTCGATGCCGACCTACCTGCCGGAAGCTCCCGTGAGAGTCGGTGACAGCTGGACCAGTGAAGGTCGGTTCCCGGTAGGCTTGTCGGCGAACGGCACGGAGAGCATGACTCTCGAGCTGGAACACACGCTACTGGAGCTGCGTCAGGGGAACGATGGCCTGATAGCGGTCATCGGCATGTCCGGATCTTACTCGCAACTGCAGGGAATCGAGGAGGCCGGTTTTGGGGCGCCGATGCACGTGCAAATCGACATGACCGGATCGGCGCTGTTCGACGTGACTCGCGGCCGCTATGTCGGTGGCCGGTACGAGATTGACATGTTCGCACTGCTCGCGTCGGGGGAAGTAGAGATCGAGCTCACGGGACACGCCAGCGGAACCCTCGAATTGCTGAACGCACGATGAAGCTCGTTCACACCGCCGACCTGCATCTCGGGTATAGAGCTTACCACCGCACGAACCCGCGCGGGGTCAATATTCGTGAGGCCGATGTGGCCCGGGTCTTCCGCGAGCTAGTTGACCGGACCGCGGCGATCGCGCCCGAGTTGATGCTCGTCGCCGGTGACGTCTTTCACACGGTGCGTCCGTCGAACGCCGCCATCGCCGATGCGTTTCGCCAATTCTCTCGCTTCCATCTCGCTTCGCCCGAGACGCGGGTCGTGATCATCGCCGGTAATCACGATTCGCCCAAGGCCGCCGAGACGGGAAACATCCTCAGGCTGTTCGCCGAGATACCGGGAATCCAGGTGGTCTACGACCAGCCGAAACGTCTCGAATTTCCGGATCTCGAGACGTCGATTCTCTGCCTGCCGCACAACGCCCTGATGTCGGAAACCCAACCTGCCATCGAGCCCGACCCGGAGGCGCGCGTCAACATCTTGATGGCGCACGGCGCGCATGAGAAGCTGAAGCTGATCAGCTACTTCGGGGCCGCGCTTCTACGTGGCGAAGACATCGTACCGGAGCGTTGGAGCTATGTCGCGCTCGGGCACTACCACCTGCACGAGCGGCTGGCACCCAACATGTTCTACTCGGGCGCGATCGAGCGAACCAGCATGAACATCTGGTCGGAGGCCGATCGGCCGAAAGGCTTCGTCGAGTTCGACACCGAAAAGAGCCGGGCCACCTTCCACGAGCTGGAAGGGCCGCGGGCGGTGATCGATCTGGAAGCGATACACGGGCACGACCTGTCGGCGCAGGAGCTGGATGAACAGATGGAGGCGGCGGTTGCCGCGATTCCAGACGGTATCGAAGACAAGATCATCCGGGTCTGCGTGTTCGATGTGCCGCGCGAAGTGTATCGCCAGCTCGATCATCGGAAGATCCGCGAGTATCGGACCAGCGCGCTCCACTTCCACCTGGACGTGCGACCGCCGACGATCAAGCGCCATGAGCGCTCGGGAGCGCCCGGCCGTCGCTTGACGCTTCAGGAAGAGCTGACCGAATTCCTCAAGCACCGCTGGAAGCCGGACTCTCGGAAGGTGGACCGGGCGGCGCTGATAGAGTACGGGGTCCGGTACCTGCAACAGGCGGAAGAGGCGGAAGTCGTCGAGGGCAGGGAGTGAGATGCGGTTGATTCGTCTCGCCCTCAAGAACTTCCGGCAACACGCCGACACCGCGTTGGAATTCCGGCCCGGCCTCACCGGCATCATCGGGCCAAACGGCGCCGGCAAGACGACGATCCTCGAGGCGATCGCCTGGGCGATCTACGGCGCGCCCGCCGTACGCGGCACCAAGGACACTCTGCGCTTCAACCGCGCGCCCGGGCGCTCCTCGGTGCGCGCGGAGCTCGAGTTCGAGCTGCGGGGTGAACGCTACCGGGTAGCGCGCACACCACGCAGCGCAGAGCTGTACCGCGTCGAGCAGGACGATCCGATCGCCGCCGGCTTGGGTGAGGTGACGCAGCAGCTCACACGTCGCCTCGGGATGACGCGCCGCGAGTTCTTCAATACCTACTTCACGGGACAGAAGGAGCTGCAGTTCCTCGCCGCGATGGGTTCGGCGGAGCGCGCTCGCTTTCTCTCGCAGGTCCTCGGATACGAACGGCTCCGTGCCGCGCAGGATTCGGTGCGTGGCCAGCGCAACGTTCTAAGGGGCCAGGTAGAGGCTCTACGCCGTACGCTGGGTGATCCCGAAGAGATCAAGAGCGCGAAGCAAGCGGCGGAGGCACGGCTGAAGGAGGTGAGCTCGGCGGTAGGCGCGGCCGAGCGGCGAGGCGCAGAGGCGGAAGAGCGACTGGCCGAGCTGGAGCCGGCCTGGATCGAGTTGGGTAAGGCCCGCGAGCTGCATCGCGATATCGCCGCGCAGCTGCAGGTGGCACAGACCCGCCTCCAGGGAGTGTCGAAGCAGCAGAAGGAGGCGAAAGTAACGCTCGACGAACTGGCCGCGGCAGCCGGGCAACTGGAGCAGTTGGGTGAGAAGGTCAAGCCGCTGGAGGGCCTGCGCGCCGAAGGTGAGAAGCTACAGGGGCTGGCGGAGGAGGAGGCGCGTCGCAAGAGCCTCCAGGAGCAGCTCGACGAGCAGCGGAAGCGAGTCGAGGTTCTGAACGGTAGGGTGGCAGAGCAAGAGGCGAAGGGGCGGGCGAGCGGAGAGCTGGGCGAGGTGCTGGCGCATCAAGAAGCAGAGTGCGAGCGCCTGGAAATCCAGCTTCAAGAGGCGATGTCGCGTTGGCAGCGCGATGCGCAGGATGTCGAGGCGCGACTGCGCATGCTACGGGACCAGGCCGAGGGACTGAAGCGGCAGATCGACCAGCTCGAGGAACGGGGGCCGGATGGCGACTGTCCGACCTGCCAGCGCCCGCTGGGGTCGGAATATGATCGTGTGTTGACGGAGGCGCGCGCCCAGTTCGAAAAGGTCGTCCAGGACGGCAAATGGCATCGGAGCCGAAAGGAACAACTGGAATCGGAGCCGGATGAGGTAGTGGCCGCCAGAAAGGAATCGGTTGCGGCGCGCGAGGAACGCGAGCGGTTGGCGAAAGAGCTGGCCGATGTCGAGTCCGCGCTGGCTCAGGCGGCGACGTTGAAGTCCGAATTGGAAACGGAGGAGACGCGGGCGCGGGAGTTGGCCGGCGAAGTCGCGAAGCTCCCGGAGGCGTACGATGCGAAGCGACACAGCGAGGTGCGGCAGGAGCTGGAGCGGCTGCGGGAACTGGAGAAGCAGGTCACCCAGCTGGAGACGCGATTGGAGAGGGAGCCGGCCACACGAAGCGCGCTAGCGGAGGCAGAGGAAGAGGAACGCCAGGTCGGTGCACATATCGCGGGTCTCGAGGCGCGCTTGAGCGAGCTCGACTTCTCGGAGGAGAGCTACAGGTCGGCGGGCGAAGAGCACGAGTCGGCACGAGTAGCGCGGGATGCCGCGCGGCTGGAGCTGGAGCGCGTGAAGGGCGAGCGGGACACGGCACAGGAAGCGGCGGACGCGGCGCGCAGCGCGCTGCGCGAGCATCAGAAAGTTGCGCGCAACATCAAGGAGCGTGAAACGGAGCACCGGCTGCATAACGAGTTGGACGGTGCGCTCGGCGCTCTGCGCAATGAGCTGAACGACCGGGTGCGGCCGGAGCTATCGGAGGTTGCCAGCCTGTTCCTAGCGGAGCTCACGGACGGGCGCTACAACCAGATCGAGATCAACCGGGAGTACGAGGTGGTGGTTCTGGATGATGGGGAGGAGAAACCGGTGATCTCGGGTGGTGAAGAGGATCTGGCGAATCTCGTTCTGCGGCTGGCGATAAGCCAGATGATCGCCGATCGGGCCAATCAGACCCTGTCACTCCTGATCTTCGACGAAGTGTTCGGCGGACTGGACGAGCAGCGGCGTGAGAGCGTCGTTCGTTTGCTCCAGCGACTCCAGGACCGCTTCGAGCAGGTGATCCTGATTACGCACATCGAGTCGGTCCGCGAAGGCTTGGACC
The DNA here is from genome assembly GCA_039589115.1 of Gemmatimonadota bacterium. Classification (GTDB taxonomy): domain Bacteria; phylum Gemmatimonadota; class Gemmatimonadetes; order Palauibacterales; family KS3-K002. The sequence goes on from JBDHHZ010000045.1 coordinate 7,200, forward strand.
AGGTGACGCGGGTCACCTACGATGAGCGAACGGGCACGAGCCAGGTGCAAGACGAAAGCCCCGGCGCCGAGGAGTTGGAGAGCGACGACCTGGCCACCCTGGTCAGTTGACGCTATCGACCCCGGGTAGCGAGTCGGGGGGTGCCACCGCCGGCTCGGGCGGGGCGGCGCTCTGTTGCTGCTGCTGTAGTCCTAGGAAGAAGTCCTGGCCCAGCGCCACTATCAGGAAAGGTCGCGCTTTTTCGAGCGTCGAGTCCGAGGCCGCCCTCTGGCCCATCATCAGCTCAGCCGTCGCCAGCGCCACATACGCCTGGTAGTACTGCAGCGGGATCCCGTTAGTGGAGAGGTCCGGCCAGAAAGTCCGCTCTCTCAGATTACGATAGACGTAGTGCTCCTCGAGCAGCGCGCGCGTCCGGTCCAGGTCGAGCCAGTAGGGGAAGTTGCGTCCGCTCTGGGCCCTGTTCGCCGGCACTGGGACGATCGACGTCGTCGGCTGCACATCGCCGGGCTCGACCTTCAGGGCCACTCCTTGCCGGATCATCCAGGGCTGGATGTTGAATTTCTCGTAAGCACCCGTCGTGCTCGCGAAATAGACTGGCCGGTCGCCCGCAGACGACTGCAGGATGCGGAGGACCAGGATATCGTTGCGCAGCAAGTAGTCCTCCCTGGCGACCACCGCCTGCACCTCGCCGGTTATCGGCACGGGGAAGTCGTCGGCGAGTAGCCTGCAGTTGCCGAACTCATCGCGGGGGTAGCAATCCGGAACGAGCTCGATATCCTCGTCAGTCATCTCGAGTATGGAGCGCGTCGGCGTTGGCCACTGGGTATTCTGGTAGATGGGGATCGCCCTGTCCGGCTCGAACGGCCGCTGGCAAGTGATCACCGTCGGATCGGCGAGCGGGTCGGCGTCTTCGCATGGCCTGGTGAGGTCGCGGAGCTGCTTCGCGTACCAAGGCGTGGCCAGGTACGAGTAGACTATGACCGTCACATCTCGTCGCAGGCCCTCCACCTCCTGCAGGTACCAGAGCGGGAAAGTGTCGTTGTCGCCGTTGGTGAAGACGACGCCGTACGGCTCGACGGACATGAGAATGTTGTAAGCCCAATCGCGTGCGGCGAAATCGTCGGCGCGGCTAGCGTACTTAAAATTGAAGAGCAGGGGCAGGAGAGCGAGCGCCAGGACCGGCGCGGTGCGCTTGTAGTGGTCGAACTTGAGCTTCGCATTTGCGCCGGCCGCCAGCTCCGTCAGGTTCTGCCACAGCGCGGCCAGCCCGATCCCCGCCCAGAGCCCCCAGGTCGAGAACGAGACCATGAAGAAGTAGTCCCGCTCGCGGACCTCGCGCCAGTCGCGAGGCACGGCGACGAGCTCGCCGGTGCCCGAGTCCACGGCTGCCGCGACAGAGTAGCCGTACTTGAAGTTCAGATAGTAGACGAGTCCGAACCAGACGGTGACGAACAGGGTCGCAAAGTAGATCCACGAGATGCGGTCGGCCTTATAGTGTCGCCAGGCGCCCAATAGCCCCAGTAACAGGAAGACGAGTGTGAACGGCATGCGGAGCCAGGCAAAGAAGACCTGGTCGCCTTGCAGGCTGCGCGCCCATTGCCAGTCGAAATACTGCGCGTAGTTGATGAACTGCCACTTCAACAGGTGGAAGTCGCGCGGTACTTCCCGCGGGTAGTAGACCGGGTTGAGGTTGAGCGGTGGCTTCCGGTATTGCTCGCGCCGCAGGGAACTGGCCAATGCCCTGCACCTGTCGTTCTCCCTATCAGGCCCGAGCAGCGAGAGCGGTGGGTGGAGGCGCAAGATATCGACCGTCGCATCGACGACCGACTCGCATCTGGGGTCGGCCTCGCTGATGATAGGGCGGTTCTCGGCGCGGATCGGCAGGTAGAGCTGTGCCGACAGACCGAGGCCCCAGGCGAGCGCGGCGAAAGCGTAGAGCCGCCAGCGGAGCAGCACGCGCGGGTGCACCCATATGATGAATAGCAGCATCGCCGGGGCGACAAGGAACGCCATCAGGTGGTTGCCCAGCGAGAGGGCCAGCAGGAAGACGATGAGGATGAGCAGGTTGTCATCCTTGCCTCGCCCCTGGTTGTCGCGCCAAAGGAAGATCAGCCAGGTGAGCAGTGCGATGGTCATCAAGCTCACCGTGTAGACTTTCTCGTTCACCACCGACTGGTTCCAGACGGTGAAGGCGGTGGCGGAGATCAGGGTGGTCGCCGCCGCCCCGAACAGGCGGAAACGTTCCTCGTTCGAGAAGAACGCGAGAATCCGGTGGACGACCAAGAACCAGAAGCCGGCCGCCACGGCGCCGTTCGCGGCCGAGAACAGGTTGATCTTGACGGCGGTGGACATGGGAAACGGCGCCAGCAGAATCTCCCAGGCGCGAGCGAGCAACACGAACACGGGGTTCCCCGGCGGATGCGGGATGCCGAGGATATGGGCGGTGGCGATGTATTCGCTCGTGTCCCAGAACGCTGTGGTCCGCGCCATTGTGATGATGTAGAGCAGGAACACGGCCAGCCCGGCGAAACCCGCCCAGTTGTAGGGTGGCTGGTACTCCGCGCTGTCTGTCGAGTGCTTGTTCTCTGCCTTGTCTTGCCCGCTCATGATGCTCCGCTTGTTGCACGTCTATATGTAGAGGCATGTAGAGGCCCGCTGCGGGGCTCTATATATACGATGGAATGGTAGTAGCGCCAGACCGTTGCCCCGGCCTCAATCCGGCAGAGAAATTACCCATATCGAGTAGCTATCAGCGCCGAGACGGGCGAAGGCCAGATGATCGCCTGTCGGCGATACGGCAGGCTCCCGGCCGCCCGCGGTCTGGGCGACGGGGATGGGGTCGCCACCCGCCAGGACCAGGCGCCAGATCTGGTCGTCCCGCGTGAAGTACATCTCGCTCCCATCGGGGGTCCAGGCCGGCTCCTCGCCGTTGCCCAGCTCGGTCGGGCCCGAGCCGTCCGGTCGGATCAGTGTGAGGATGCGGCGTCCCAGCGTGTACACCGTGTTCTGCTCGACGCAGGACAGGTTCCCGTTGGCGATATGCTGGCAGAAGCTGTTCGTGGAGCCGAGGCGCTCCAGGCGAGTGAAGGCGATCCACTCGCCGTCCGGGCTCCAGGCCGGCGACACGCCGTCGTCGGTACCCGGGACCGCTGTGGCCGTGCCGGTCCCTATATCCCAGATGAGGATGCGCAGGCCATCGCTGAAGGCGAGGCGCGTTCCGTCGGGCGACCAGCTGGGTCGGAAGATGTGTCTGTCGTTCTCGAAGTACACCTGGTGGAACGGGTAGTGATCGATGATCCAAACGCCGTTCAGCCCCAACGTGTCCCATGCCTCATCGAAGTAGCGTCCCTCGAAGTCGATAACATGCCGCGGGTCGTCGTCGGGCGAGCCGGTGGCATCGAAGCGGCGGAGGCGCAGCCAAACGGTTGCGAGGCGCGGTTTGGGGAGCTGCGGGTGTGTGAAATCCTTGCACTCGAGGGAATCGGTCTCACCGCAGAGGTCCGCACCGAAAGACATGATGAAGTGGGCGAACGCCAGTACGTCTCCGGACGGCGACACGGCGGGCATCGTGAATCGGCGCACGGTGCCCGTGTCGGCCTGTACGTCGGCCAGCGTCCGCTCGGCGATGCCGCCGCGGTAAGGGATGGTCAGGAGAAGGCCCGGCTGCGTGTCGACGACCGCCGTGTAGACTATGTGCTCGCCGTCTGGCGACCAGGCCGGCGCGCGGTCATCGCCGGGATTATGGGTCAGCTGCCAGGCGGGACCGGTCTGGGGCTCCCGCTCGGGCGGCACGAAAGGTCCCGGCGCGTCGCGGCAGGCGCCTAGCGTCAGGCATAAGAGGCCGGCGACACCGATCGGGTAGCGCGCGCTCAAAACACCAGCTCCAGTCCCAGGCGCAACTGGCTCGCCTCGCCATAGAACAGCGAGGGGTCGTTCCTGTCGAGCTCGGCTGCCAGCCGCGCCGTGCGCATCTCGGGCGCTGTGATCAGCCCGTTCCCGTCCAGGTCACCTAGCGGGTTGTACAGCCTCGACTCGCGTGGAATGGGGTCCGCGCCGAGTGGGATCTCGTTCATCACGTCGTTCACCTGATCGGCCGGTGGTCCCAGCCCGCCGGTGTCACGGCGCAAAGCGATCACATTGTCGCGGCCGGTGACATTTCGAGCATCAGCCATGACGCGAAGCATGCAACCATTGCAGAGTGGTAGGCCGCCGAGGTCGCGCGTGATGCGGATGCCTAGAGCGCTCGTCCACGGGAGGCGCGTGATCAGCTCCTCACGTCGATCGAGGGGGAAGCCGCTGCGCACGGCAAGCGCCAGCGCCACGCCCCAGCCGGTTCCCTCCCATCCGGTGGCGCGACCGCCCAGTAACACGACGTCGATGGAGTGCCGGCGGTCGTAGGCGAGGGGGTACTCGGTGATCTGGGCTTCGGGATCGACCTCGTCATCGTCCAACGCACCGGAGGTGATGCCCGTCGCTTCCTGCAGCGTGTAGCCGGCGCGGAACTCGATGCTGGGCCATCCGCCGTGGGCGGTGATCTCGACACCCTGTATCGTGCCTTTGTCGCCCGTCGAATAGATGCCCGGCGCGATGCCTGAGATCTGCAAGGTGCCGGTCACCAGATTGGTGAGGTCCTTGCGGAAGGCGGTGACGGAGACGCCGATAACGCCCTTGTACACGTGGCTGACGCCGATCTCGTAGGCGCGCCCCTTCTCGAAGCCGAGGCTCGGGTTGCCCTGGCGGCGGATATCCGTTCGCAGCGAGTCGCCGATCGTCGTATCGATGAAGAATCGGAAGTCGGGCGGCTGCGCCACCCTCGAGTAATTGAGGCGGAAGCTCGTTTCGCCGGCGCTGTTGCGGAACGCACCGGCGAACCCGACGCGCGGCATCGTCGCGTGCTTCCACGACGTGTCGATGGTCGGTGCACCCTCCGTGGTATCGGTCGGAATGCCCAGCCCGGAGCGGAACGATTCGAGGCGGAAACCGAGGGACGCCGCGAAGAGCTCGCCCGTATGAACGCGGAGCTCGGCGAATCCGGTCAGCGTAGCGGGGTGATAGCGGTCGAAGTTGACGATCGAGTCCGGGGAATATGCGAAGGGCCGCTCGTAGTTCTCGACGGTGTGGTAGCGGCCCGACAGGCCCGCCCGCAGCGAATGACCGCTCGCCGCGATCAACTCGCCGACCAGGTCGGCGCCCAAGAGATCGAAGCGGCTCCAGTTGGCTATGCCCGGAGTGCCGTCGGTGTAGAAGATCCCTTCCGCCGCCGCTCCGAACGGTGAGCCGGTGGAGCCGCCGGGCTCTTCGTATCCCGGTACCACGTTCCCCGCCGCTCTTTGCTCTTCCACCGGGAGTCGCACGAAGTCCTCGCCGAGGAACTCCAAGTCCGAGAAGCCGAAGCCGCCGATCTGGGAGCGCCCCGCCAACGCATCGGGATCGACGACTCCCAGGTGACGGTCGAGGCGCATAGCCGCGGCCCG
>JBDHHZ010000046.1:0-12592 GCA_039589115.1 Gemmatimonadota bacterium
CCTACGCGGCAATGGGCGACCTGGTGGGCGCCGACACGATGTGGGCCAAAGCCGAGCACTTGTGGTCCTGCTACGCCGTGATCGACACGCTGCGCTACAACGAGGCGGCGCGCGCTTTCCAGCGCGGTACGAACGCAGCGAGTGCAGGCGAGCTAGCGGAGGCGGAAGAGCACCTTCAGCTCGCTCACATGATCTATTTCGCGCTACCTCACCCGCTGCTCGAGCTGGGCGACCTGTACGCACAGCAGGCATTGATGGCAGCGACCGATGAGGAGCAAGCGACGCTCCAAGAGAAGGCGATCGAGTCGTACCGCCAGGCGCTGGCGACGATCGAGCTATCGACGCGCCTCAGCGAGGAGGAGAGCGACCAGTACCGCCGCAACGTTACGCTTGCCCTCGCGCATCTCTACGGGCTTAGAGGAGACTACGAGAAAGCGTCGGAGGCGTGGGATACTTACCTGGCCGAACAACCTGGCAATGTCCAGGCTCGCTCCAACGCCGCCGCCGTCATGGTCCTGTGGGCGGATCAGACAGAAGATGCAGCGGCCGAGCTCGACGATGGGCCGGAGAAAGAGGCCCTGCTGACCAAGACGGACTCTTTGCGTAATGACGCCAACGCCCTCTACGCCGAGTTGCTGGCTCGCGATGACCTCGATGCCAACCAGTATGCCATCCTCGGGGCGGGTCTGACCCAGATACGCCGATACGACGACGCCAGCGTAGCGTATGGCAAGGCGCTAGCTCTATCGCCATACCACTTCGGCTCGCTCGAGCAACTAGTGCTCGTGCTGTTCTATGCAGGTAGCTACGACAACTTGATCGTGTCCGCGCACACGATGGCGGAACGCTATCCCTTGAACACCAACGCGTGGAGCGTCCTCTACAACGCGTACTATGCAATGGAAGAGACCGACAGCGCGCTGGCGGCTTACGAGCAGCACGAAGCGGTGAAGGTAGAGCTCCTCGATTTCGAGCTCATCGTCGAGGGGGCTAGCCATACCCTCAAGGGAGTCATCCATAACATAGGCGGCGAGCAGGGGTCGTCTCTCGATCTGGTGTTCGATTTCTACGATGAGGCCGGCCAGCAGGTCACCAGCGTTGGCCAGAGTCTCGAAGTCCCGGAACTGGAAGGCGCCGTCCGCTTCAGCATCGAGGTCGAGTCCTCGGTCCCGATAGCTGGATTCGCCTATCGCTTGCCCCAGGAGGAGACGGGCACCAGGTAGAAACTGCCAGCCCGGAAGCGCCGCGCTCGAACCGAACTCGCTGCGCGGCGCTTTCTTCATCCTGTCCGACATTCGACAGTCGACAACCTACAGCCAACGATCACCGACGGAGGCGGTGTTCGACGTCCGAGGTTCTACGAGCACTGGACGTCGACCGTTGTCGGTCGATCGTCACCTCCCTCGCCGGAAGCCGGCTGTCCACTGTCCGCTGTCGCTTGTTCAGTCTCCCCCTCGAGGAGCCATGGACTGTGAGTGGGGGCCGAGGGTCACCTCCAGTAACGCTCAAGTTGACAGGCCATAACTTGCTCCTAGATTTGTGCTTAACTTGATCTACCTGTCTCTACACTCGACCATATGAACGAGCCCTCTTCGACGACATTGCCAGAGTCTTCCGGCGAGCCTGGGGCCGACGATAGCGGGAACGCTACCGTCGCGGCGCTGCCCACAGTCGCAGTGGTGGGCCGGCCCAACGTCGGCAAATCGACCTTCTTCAACAGGATCGTGGGCGGCCGTCGGGCGATTGTAGACAGCCAGCCGGGCGTAACCCGTGACGTTCATTTCGCGGAAGCGCAGTGGAATGGGGTGCGCTTCTATGTTGTCGACACGGGTGGGATCGTCGAGGAAGCGGTTGACGCGATGGACGAAGCGGTACGGCGCCAGGCGCTGGCCGCCGTCGAGGCCGCCGACCTTCTCCTGTTCATGGTCGATGGTCGCGAAGGAGTCCACCCGCTCGACCAACACATCGCCGAGCTACTCCGCAGGCAGCAGGCCCAGGTCCTGCTCGTGGTGAATAAGGTGGACAACCTGCCGGAAGCGACGGAGCACCTGGAGTTCTTCGAGCTGGGCCTCGGGGACCCGATACCGTTGTCGGCAGGGAGTGGGAAAGGGAGCGGTGACCTGCTCGATCGAATAGTCGCGCTGCTGCCGGCCCAGGCGCCGTCCCCTGAAACCGCCAGCGGGCTGCGGCTGGCTGTGATCGGGCGGCCCAACGTTGGGAAATCGAGCTTCATCAACAAGATACTCGGCACCGACCGTCTGGTCGTGACGGAGGAGGCGGGAACCACCCGCGATGCCATCGACACACCGTTCGAACGCGACGGTCGGAAGTTCGTATTCGTCGATACCGCCGGGCTTCGTAGGAAGAGCAGGGTCACCACGGGCCTCGAGTACTACGCGATGCTCCGGACACTTCGAGCGATCGACCGGGCCGATGTATGCGTCCTCGTTGCCGATTCCGATGCCGGCGTCGGGAACCAGGACTTTCGCATCGCCAGACTGGCATGGGAACGCGGCTGCGGGCTCGTGCTCGCGGTGAACAAGTGGGACCTCATCGAGAAGGACACGAATACGGCGATCCGCTTCGAGCGCGCTCTACGCAAGAGAATGCCGTTTCTCTCGGCGGTACCGATCATCTTTATCTCGGCCCTGTCGGGCCAACGTGTTCGGCGCGCCCTCGACCTGGCATGGCAGGTGGGGGAAGAGCGAGCCAGGAACGTGCCTACGAGTGAGCTGAACAAACAGCTCGCCGCTCTGACCGAGGCGGTTCAACCGCCGCAGAAGCGAGGTCGGCCGCTGAAGTTCTACTATGCGACCCAGATCGGCACGCGTCCGCCGTCCTTCGCCCTGTTCACAAATTTCCCGAAGGATGTCCCGGAGAACTACATCCGCTACTTGACGAGAGGGTTCCGCGAGGCCTGGGGATTCAGCGGGTCGCCCATCCGGCTGAAGCTGCGCGCACGCAGAAAGGAGCGGGGATGAGAATCGCAGCGCTCATGCTTGCGGCGTACCTGCTCGGCTCGATTCCGACGAGCCTACTGATCGCACGTTATGCGAAAGGGATCGAGCTGAGGGAGTGGGGAAGCGGCAACCTGGGGGCGACGAATCTCTATCGAGCGGCGGGCTTCGGCTACGCCTTCCTTTGCCTGCTATTCGACCTAGGCAAGGGCTTCATCCCCGCGTGGTTCTTCCCCAATCTCGATGCGGTCGATATGCCACAGCTGGCCCTGGTCTACGGCGCGGCAGCGGTTCTGGGCCACATCTTCTCGCTATGGGTGAGATTCCGTGGCGGTAAGGGTGTCGCCACGGGGGCCGGCGTCTACCTCGCACTGGCTCCAGCGGCGGTCGGCCTCGCCTTCGCCGTCTGGCTGATCGTGCTGCTCACGATCAGAATCGTCTCGGTGGGCTCGCTGCTGGGAGCAACGCTGCTCCCCGCGTTCGTCTGGGCCTCCGGTCATCGCCTTGACTTCGTATTCTGGGCGAGCCTTCCGCTGGTCGCGCTCGTCTGGTGGACTCACCGTTCGAACATCAGGCGCCTGTTGGCCGGACGCGAGCCCCGCGTGGCCCGAGGATCGGGAGCGCCGAAATCTGAACCCGAATCCAGCGGATCTCCAAGCGAGGCGTGAACATGGGTCGAGCTGCCGTCATCGGCGCGGGTAGCTGGGGGACAGCACTGGCGAAGGTCCTGGGGGACAAGGGTCATAGCGTCAGCATGTGGAGTTATGAGCCTGAGGTTGCGGACCAGATTCGCAGCGAGCGTGAGAACCGCGACTACCTGCCCGGCGTGGTGCTGCCAGAGACCGTGGACGTCTTCTTGGATCACGACCAAGCCCTTGAAGGAGCGGAAGTCGTCGTAGCCGTCGTGCCTTCCCACGCGTTCCGCGACGTTATGTCCGCTGCCGCGCCCTTCGTCTCGAAGGATGCCATCATCCTCTCAGCGACCAAGGGTATCGAGGTCAGCACGCTCGAGAGGCCCAGCGAAATCCTCCTGGAGCTGTTTCCCGGGCACCAGCCACCTGCTGTCCTTTCGGGGCCGACCTTCGCTCGCGAAGTCGGTGAGGGGGATCCCACGGCGATCGTCGTGGCTTCCAACGACGAGCAGGTAGCTTGCAACGTCCAGGCCTTCTTCAATACCGATCGTTTTCGCGTCTACACCAACCAGGATATCCTCGGGGTCGAGCTGGCGGCGGCGCTGAAGAACGTGATCGCTCTGGCAGCCGGTATCGCAGCCGGGATCGGTTATCGCAGCAACAGCAGGGCCGCTCTCATCACTCGAGGGTTGGCGGAGATAACGCGGCTGGGCCTGATCATGGGAGCACGAGCATCGACCTTCGCCGGCCTGGCCGGTCTCGGCGATCTCGTCCTGACCTGCAACTCCGAGCTCAGCCGCAACCGAACGGTGGGCGTTAGGCTGGGCAGAGGCGAGTCGCTGGACCAGATCCTGGCCAGCATGAAGATGGTCGCGGAGGGAGTTAAGACCACGAAGGCCGCCCGGCGGCTGGCACAGGACCACGAGGTGGAGATGCCGATAGTGGACGAAGTGCACCACATCCTATTCGAGGACAAACCACCAGAGCGTGCCACGGCTGATCTCATGTTGCGAGAGCCTAAGCCGGAGTTATGGGGGGGCAAGAATGCGACGTGAACGCATCGCGCGACGAGAGTACTTCTCGATCGGTGAAGTATGCGAAATGGCGGGGCTGAAGCCTCACGTGCTCCGGTATTGGGAGACGCAGTTCAAAGAGCTAAGCCCATCGAAGAACCGCGCGGGCAACCGTGTCTATCGCGCGCGGGAGATCAAGCTCATCGAGCTCGTCAAGCACCTTCTGTACGAAGAGAAGTACACCATCGACGGCGCCCGCCGTAAGCTCGAGAAGTTGCGAGAAGATGGAGAGCTCGATGAGGCGGCCGGCAAAGCACTCGACCGCGAGGCCCTGCGACGCCTGAAACAGGGAGTCCAGCAGCTGCTCGAGATCCTCGACGATTCAACGCGGGGCTGAGCCGCGCCACTCCAGGCATGGCAAGGGTGCGGGTAGGCGCTGGGTGGGGAAGAGCGCATCCCTTGCGCCCACACCTCAACATCTGATTACTGCTCGAGGAGAGCCGCACGTGGGAATTGGACCTCAAGACGTGGGCGTGCACCAGGAATTGCGCCGTCGTCTGGTCGATCAGCTCAGGGGCGCAGGGGTCAAAGATCTGGCGGTGCTGCACGCATTCGATCAGGTGCCGCGACACCTGTTCGTGCCGGACGAGTTTCAAGCTCGGGCCTACGCCGACGAGGCGTTGCCTCTCGGACACGGGCAGACAATCTCGAAGCCCAGCACGCACGCGCTCTACCTTCAGGCGCTACATCTGAAGGGAGATGAAAGAGTGCTCGAGATAGGCACCGGCTCGGGTTACCAGACCGCGCTGCTGGCGATGCTCTGCGAGCAGGTGTTCTCGATCGAGCGCGTGGCCGAGCTGGCCGCGGCGGCGCGAGCCAGGATCGAAGCGCTCGGTATCAGCAAAGTGGCGGTTCGCGCCGGCGATGGAACGTACGGCTGGCGCAGCTACGCACCGTTCGATGCCATCCTGGTGACGGCAAGCGCCACGGACATACCAGCGCCGTTGGTTGAACAGCTGCGGCCGGGCGGACAGTTGATCGTTCCCATCGGCGACAGCGAATCGCAAGAGCTGCACAGGATTACGAAGAAGACAAACAATAGGATCGAAGATAAAGTGATCGGGCAGGTCAGGTTCGTTCCTCTTCGCGGCCTGGCGAGCAGTGAAGCGAATGGCGAGGGCATCTCGAAGTGACTGGGCAGGGGACGGCAGAGGGTTCGCGAAGTTGGGTTCGCCGCCTCTACGATTGGGTGCTGGGGTGGGCCGAGTCGCGTTACGGTTCGGCGGCGCTATTCGTTTTGGCGGTCGTGGAAGCTTCCGTGTTCCTCGTGCCTCCCGATGTCCTCCTCATCGCCCTCTGCGTGGGCCGGCCGCGGCGCAGTCTGTACTTCGCAGCTGTCTGCACGGTCGGATCGGTGGTCGGCGGAATACTCGGCTACCTGATCGGATACCAGCTATACGAGCTCATCGGTCGGCCGATCATAGAATTCTACGGCGCGGCGGAAGCCTTCCAGAGAGTGGGCGATCTCTACCGAACCAACCTTGTCGTTGCGCTGGGAACCGCCGGATTCACTCCTATCCCGTACAAAGTGTTTACGATCGCTGCCGGCGCCTTCAGCGTTCCCTTCGTTCCCTTCTTGATGATCTCGGCGGTGAGTCGCGGGGCCCGGTTCTTCCTGGTGGCGGGACTGATCCGGATCTGGGGGCCACAAATACGCGGCTTCATAGACCGCTACTTCAACCTGCTTTCCGTCGTTTTCGTCATCGTCCTGGTGCTGGGGTTCATATTGCTCAAATTCGTGCACTGACGCGGTTTCCGGGGGAGTTTGACCCGGACGCGCCGCCGTATAGATTTCGGCTGGCTCAACTGAAGAAAAGAGGGAGGAGAAGTACCAGTGTCGACGATTCCGACCCCGTTCATCGGCGGGGCTGATAGCCCGCAGCACGGCAAACCGGCCGAGCAGGAGCTCGAGCCACCCTTCAGCCCTCAGAAGGCCGAAACCGCGCCAGACAGCCCCGAGCCGGCTCCCAGCCAGGACGTGGCCGAGCCGCAGGCTCCCGCTGCCGAGGAAGTTCTGGAGGCCGATTTCCTCGAGCCCATAGAAGAGCAGGCTTCCGAACCGGTGCGGATCGAGATCACGGAAGCCGAGCCGGAACCGCAAATCGAGAAGTTCGATCTCGAAGAAACTCCGGTCGAGGTGGACAGCGCGGACGACCATGGGCTGCCCGATTTCCTCGCCGGGCCCGACACCGCAGCGCCGACGGGCCCGAGCGCCGGCATTCAGAGCGAGTCCCTGAGCCCCCAGAACGCCGAGCGCCTGGCGGAGCTGGCTCAGGAGCTGTTGGGCGGCGTACACGGCGATTGGATTCGAAGCCTCGTTGCGAATCTCGGCGCCTATTCCTCCGAGATCGCGATACCTAGAGCTTTCGCGGCGGGCTACATGTCCGCAAAGAGTGGGGAAGAGAGTTAGACGATGGCAGAGCAGCAGCAGTTCTCCGGTGAAGATCGATTCGTAGCCTCCGTTCTTCAGTTTTGGGCCTGGGCGCAGAAGCACACGCGAGCCGTCGTCCTCGGCCTCATCGCCGTCGGCATCGTCGTCATCGGCGTCAGGTACTACATCGACTACCAGAAACGCGTCCGAGAGACCGCCTCCACAGAACTGCGCGCGATTCGCTACGAGCTGCAGACGGGCAGCGATCCAAACCGGGCTGTCAACCGGCTCCGCACCTTCCTCGTCCAGCTCGGAGGCAGCTCCTACGCCCGCGAGGCTCGCGTTCTGCTCGCACACTCGCTACTGCTCGAGAATCGCGCCGCCGAGGCCATCGGGCCCGCTCGCAGCGCCGCCGACAAGCTGGGCAGCGAGCCGCTCTCCACCCGCGCCGCCTTTCTTCTCGCCGCCGCCTATGAGGAAGTCGGCGACACCGCCTTGGCGGTCAGCGTCTACGAGGACATCGGCAGCAGAGTCGATCAGCGGATCCCAAAGAGTCGCGCCCTCGAGAGCGCAGCGCGCCTCCGCGCCGCCGCCGGAGATTACGTCGCTGCCACCGCCCTCTACGAAGAGCTCATCGCTCTGACGCCCGAGGGGGATGCTCCGCTTCGGGCCCTCTACGAGAGCCGGGCCGCCGAACTGCGCGCCCAGGGCCTGGTGAGGTCAGAAGGCTCAGAATCCACATCCGGAGAGACCGGCTAACCGCTTGGGGGCCTGGACATTCGAGAAGGCGCTGGGGGAGGACCGCGGTAGCGCCTAGCGAGACCGTTCTTGAGGGCGCATAATGCATATTATGTAACCTAAGAGCGCTTTCCACACATTACCCACACGCACTCCCTCCAACCTACTCCTGAAGTGTCCGGCTGACCTCGTCTGCGGAAGGAGCCGCCGCTCCACGCTTCATCACGGCAATTCCAGCGGCGACGTTTGCAAGGCGGGCTGCATCGACGAAGGGCGCTCCCGCTGCGAGCGCCAACGTATAAGACGCGATCACGGTATCTCCAGCCCCCGTCACGTCCACGATCTCCTGGACCTGGGCGACGGGAATGTCTGTTCGACGCTTTCGAGGCTGGAAGAGAGCCATCCCCTTCCTGCCCCGCGTGACCAGCAGCGCCTCGAGCTTCAGGGCTTGCAGGACGCTCCTGGCGGCGCCGTCGAGAACATCGTCGTCATCCCCGATGGCAACTCTGGCGACCTCCTCCAGTTCCGGCTCGTTGGGAGTGGCCGAAAGCGCGCCTGCGAAGTCGGAGAGCGCGTAGCGCGAGTCTATGACGCTTACGATAGATCGTTTCCGGATCTGCGAGCCGAACAGACTCGGACGCACGGTCCCCAATCCATAGTCCGAGACGATGACTCCGTCCGCTCCCCGGAGCGCTCCACGCAAGCTCTTTTGCATCTGAGAGTTGGAGATGGAGCCGTAGCCGCCAGCCGAGTCGATTCGGATCACCTGCTGCTTGACCGTGTGCAGGCCGCCGGCCAGGACCCGCATCTTGATGGCGGTCTCGAAGGTCTTGCGGCGGTGGACGTGCGACGTGTCTATCCCAGCGTCCTCGAGCTGCTGGAGCAACCGCCTTCCCATCTCATCCCCGCCCACACCACCCACCGGTATCGGGATGCCTCCCAGGGCGGCCACGTTCATCACAGCGTTAGCTGCACCGCCCGGCGTAACGCTGTCCCACTCCTTCTCGAGGATGAGTACTGGAGCTTCGCGCGAGATCCGCGACGTATCTCCGTAGATGGTGTGATCGACGACGAGATCACCCCAGACCACGATCCTCTTTCCCTTGATGGCAGAGAGCCAGTTTTGCAGGGTCTCACTCATCCCTTTGTGCCTTCCAATATCCATTCGACGGCGTCCAGCAAGTCGCCGGCGACCCAGTCCGGGTGCTCGGTCCAGTCGGCCGACCACTGTTCGATCTCTCCCGCGCCGTACCCCGTTCTGACCAGGACACCCTTCATGCCCAGCGAGTGGGCGAACACGATGTCCGAATGCTTGTCCCCCACCACCACCGACCGAGCGACATCGATTTCCAGGTCGCTTTCGGCCACCTCGACCATACCGGGCTTCGGCTTACGGCACTGGCAGTCCTGACGATAGGGCGGCTGGCCGGCGGTCGGGTGGTGCGGGCAGTAATAGATGCCATCGAGACGGGCTCCGCCCTCGGCCAGCAGTTCCTCCAGGCGCCCGTGAACTTCACGGACCAGCGCTTCCTTGAAGTACCCTCGAGCCACGCCGGCCTGGTTCGTCACGAGGACCGCCAGGTAGTCCGACTCGTTGATCCGCCGAATCGCTTCGGCCGTTCGAGGCAACAGCCGGTAGCGGCTGACGTGGTTGACGTAGCCAACTTCTTCGCTCACGGTACCGTCGCGGTCCAGGAATATCGCGGGCCGGCTCATCACAGCTTACCGACCAGCCTCAGCAGCCTCAGTTTCCAGACTCGCCAGACCGCTTCCCTGATGATCTTACCGCTCATCTTGCTGCTGCCTTCGCTGCGGTCGGTGAAGACGATCGTGATCTCGCCGATCTTGAAGCCCTTCCGCCACGCCCTGAAGCTCGTCTCGATCTGAAACGAGTAGCCCTCCGAGCGGATCGCGTCGAGATCGATGCTCTGCAGCACCGACCGCCGGTAGCACTTGAAGCCGCCTGTGGTATCAGAGAACGGAAGCCCCGTCACGAACCGCGAGTACTTGTTGGCGAAGAAACTGAGCAGCAGGCGCGACATGGGCCAGTTGACCACCGTCACGCCTTTCAAGTAGCGCGAGCCCAGCACCAGGTCGTACTCCTGCGCCGCTTCCAAGAACTGCGGTATGTGATCGGGGTTGTGGGAGAAATCCGAGTCCATCTCGAACACGAGATCGTAGTCGCGCTCGAGGGCCCATTTGAACCCGGCGATATACGCCGTGCCCAGCCCCAGTTTCCCGGAACGGTGCAAGACCTGGATTCGCTCATCTCGCGCTGACATCTCATCGGCTAATTCGCCGGTCCCGTCCGGCGAGTTGTCGTCGACGATGAGCACATGTATCCCCGGATGCTGGGACAGCACCATCGGCACGATCGCAGGGACGTTCTCCCGCTCGTTGTACGTGGGCATCACGATCAATACGCGGGTGCTGTCAGGCATCATGTTTCCGGGTTTCAGGGT
Source organism: Gemmatimonadota bacterium (assembly GCA_039589115.1). Taxonomy (GTDB): domain Bacteria; phylum Gemmatimonadota; class Gemmatimonadetes; order Palauibacterales; family KS3-K002. The sequence continues at coordinate 10,234 of JBDHHZ010000046.1, forward strand.
CGTTCTCGCTTAGTCGACGTAGCGCCCCCGCGGCGCCCAGCGCGCCCAACGGGAGCAGCTCCGCCAGCGTCATCCAGAGGCGCGCGATGACGGCGAGGACCGCTGCCTCGGTCGCCCCCGTCCACGGTGCCAGCATCAGCGCCAGGGCGCCCTCCCGCACGCCCACGCCGGCTGGCGCGAAAAGCGCCGCATAGCCGACGAAGTAAGCTCCGGCAAACCCACCTACCGCCGCGGGCCAGAAGACGGCTGGTAGGGCCGGAAATGACGACCAGAGCAGCCCGAACGCAATACCATAGCCAAGCCACGCCGGCATGTAGAGCCCCAGCCAGCGGGCTCCGAACCCAGCCGCCACATCCGGTACCTCATGTTGCCGGCGGCTCAGCTTGAACGCGATTCGCAAGATGAAGCGAAGCACTACCGGGAACATCGTAGTCAGCGCGATGAGTCCCGCCAGCGCCAGCGCCCAGGGCAAGAGCGCCTCCGGGTAGCGGGATGTCGCACCCAACGCCGCTCCCAGCGCGGCGATGCAGGCGGCGGCTCCGAGAGCGAATACCTGCCCCAGAACGGCCGAGGACGAGGCTACGGGCAGGCTGACACCCCTCTTCCCTGCCAGGTACGTCAGACCGGCAAGCTGCCAGATCTTGCCCGGCACATAACGACCCAAGTTCCCCAGGAACAAGATCCAGACGGCCACGCCGATCTTGAGCGCCGGTCCACCGAACTCGCGCACCATACGTGACCAGAGGCCGCCCACGTAGACGAACACGGCGAGCAGGAGGACGACCGAAGCTGATAAGCGCCACGGATCGGGACGCCACTCTGAGAGGTCAACCGCGGAAAGCTCGCTCGAGGAGACGCGGAGCGAACGGAACAAGAAATAGGTTACCGCCAGCGTGAGGGCGATTCGAAGCGCCCATCCCGCCCAGCGTCGCACGAGAGAGCTATTCTGCCCCACTCTCGACCTGCTCTACCACGCCTTCGCGCCGGCGCTTGAAGAGGGAAACAGCGATCAGCGAAGCTACCAGTAGGGTCGAGAGCAGCGATGTCCAGACGGCGGCTCTGAACATCGAGGAGCGATACTCGAAGCGAACCGTGTGAGTCCCGGCGGGGACTTCAAGAGCACGCAGCGTGTAGTCGGCTCGTACCACGGTTGCGGGCATGCTGTCGATGGTGGCACGCCAGGCCGGGTAGAAATTCTCGGAGACCACCAGAACCGCAGGCTCGCTGGCCTCGACCTCCAGAGTATAACGATTGATTCCTCGCTCGACCCAGGTAACTCGACCGCTCGGACTCGATGTCAGCTCGGGCGGAGGCATGCTGCCAGGTCCCGAGTGACGGGCAGGATCGTAGTCCTCGAACGCCCTGCGGCCCGTGTCGTACCCAAGATCCATCAATCTCAGCAACGCCTCGGAATCGGTGACGATGTCGAGATGCGACACGAGGAACGCTCTGGGATAACTCTCCTCGAACTCGTATACGATCGATTGCCGGCCTCGATAGGCCTCCCGCAACGCCGGACTCTGAAGCTGCGCCCCGCTCACCAGATAGCGCACGTTGAGCAGCCTGAGCACTCTCAGGCCCGGTGCACCGATCCGTTCCGGCGACACGAGGTCCTGATACCTGCCCATTTCGTTGCCGTGATGCCCGGTCAGTTGTTCCAGGCCGTAGAATGCGAAGTGGTTCGTCCCGTAGCGTGCACTGCCCAGCAGAAACACGCGGAACGGTTCCGCGCGACGACTCTGCTGCCTCAGCAGGTACTCGGTCGTATCGTCCCTCGGGTAGATCAGAGACGGGTTGAGAACCTGGACGAATTGGCCGGTGGCGCGAAGTGGATCGACGATCCCGAGAATTATGATCAGGCCAAGCCAGGCCGCCTGCGGAACGGACCCCCGAATCCTGAGCTGCCAGACCGTCGCCAGGGCGCCCGCGAACAGAGCGCTCAACCACAGGCCCCGCTGAATGTTCGCGAGGTTACTCTGCAGCGCCGCCGCTTTCGCCGCCTCGATGCCGCGATAGATCGTCGATGTCCAGATCTCGGTGAAAGCACCCGCCCAGCCGAGCAGCGCCAGCACCAGCAACACGCCAAACGCCGACCACAGATACCGGCTCACCACGCGCGACGTACCGGCCCAATCTTCTCCCTCTTCCCTTTCACGCAGCGATTCCAGCCCCAACGCGGCCGCCGTGATCACGGCGATCGCGAAGATGAACATGATGCTGCTGGGCGCGCGAAATAGCTTGACCCCTGGCACCAGCAGATAGAACAGCCAGAACAGCGGCGTCGTCGCGCCCAGCGCATAGATCAGGCTCACCCCCGCGATGCCGGCGAACAGCCACGCTTCGCCGCGCCGGCGGCGGC
>JBDHHZ010000047.1:0-12559 GCA_039589115.1 Gemmatimonadota bacterium
GTCGCGGATCGTGCCCAGCGGTACGCCCCAACTCACAGACCCGTCGGCGAGATCGACCGCTACGAGCTTGCCCCAGGGCGGAGGCGTACACGGGATGTCCCATGGGGACACCAATCCACCTTCCCTGTTCATTCCGTAGGGCGTCCCCCTCTGCGAGGTGAACTGACCCTCGGCGTCCGGCGCGCTCCGTGCCGCGTCGAACTCGGCTCTCGGGATCAGCCGCACCCAACTGGCGAAGCGATTCAAGTTGAGGACCAGGAGCTGGCGCTGCGGATCGAATGCGACGCCTCCCCAATTCGCACCGCCTATCATGCTGGGATATTCCAGCGAGCCCTCCAGGCTGGGCGGCGTGAATATCCCCTCATACCTGAGGGCCTCCAGCTTCTCCCGGCACTTGCCCTTATCCCAGGGGGTCAAGCCCCAAGCGGAATCCGGTGTCATCCTCTCCGGCAGAAGAGGTGGCGGCAGCGTGGGGAAAGGCTGAGTTGGCCAGGCCTCCTCGCCGTCGACGCTGCTGACTGGGACGGGCCGTTCTTCCACCGGGAAGAGCGGTTCCCCGGTCTCGCGGTGCAGGATGAAGATGTGCCCCATCTTCGTCGCTTGAACGACGGCGGGGATCTCCTGGCCGTTCAAGCGGACCGTGACTGCCGTGGGCTGTGAAGCCACATCGTAGTCCCACAGGTCGTGGTGAACCACCTGGAAGTGCCAGACGACCTCGCCGGTAGAGGCGCGGAGAGCGACCACTGAGTTCGCGAACTCGTTCGTCCCCAACCGCTCACCGCCATAGAAGTCGGGAGCTGCGCTGCCGGTCGGGATGAACACCAGGTCACGCTCGGGGTCCGATGAGAGAGGCGCCCAAGCATTGGCTGCGCCGGTGCGGCGCGCCTGCTCCGGCCGCCAGCTATCCCAGCCGGGCCTTTCCGGGCCGCGGGGCACCGGCTGGAACGCCCATCGCAACTCGCCGGTCCGAGCATCAAAGCCCCGGATGTCACCGCTCTCCACCTCCACACGACGGTTGTCTCCCTGGGCCGAACCGACCACAACGACGTCGCCTACCGCGACAGGCGGCGATGTGACCTCATACTCGCCCGTCTCGACCTCGCCGACACCTAGCTTGAGGTCCACCTCTCCGCTGGAGCCAAAGTCCTGGCAGGGTTCTCCCGTTCTCGCGTCCAGAGCCAGGAGGCGGGCATCGAGAGTGGCGAAGAAGATCCTGCGGGCGCAGGGCCCCGTCCCCCCCGCCCCCGCCTCAGAGTCCACCCACGCCTCGACTCCTCGAGAGACCAGGCTTTCCGAGTAACCGAGGGACAAGTCGATCTTCGGATCGTAGCTCCAACGCTGCTCGCCGGTTTCCGGATCGAGGGCGATGACGCGACTGAAGGGGGTACTGACATAGAGCACACCTTCAAAGAGAATCGGAGTAGCCTCGAAGGAGCTCTTTCGGGAATACGTGGAGCCGTCCGACACGTCTCCCGTCCGATGCGTCCAGGCCACCTCCAGGTGCTCTACATTCTCGGGCGTGATCTGGGTGAGCGGCGAATAGCGTGTGCCGTACGGATCGCCGCCGTAGGCTGGCCAGCCGGCTACCGGACCACCTACCGCCAACTCGATATCCGGCCCGCTCAGGGCCGACCGGGCCAGCAACGCGACAGCGATCACAGCCAGGGCGGCAGCCGTCCACTTCAGGTAATGAACGACGGTTCCCCGCTCTACCTTCAACAGAGTACGCATCTCACCCTCCCGGCGCCGATGGCGCCCGGACTCACGGTCGGCCCTTCTGGAGCATTACGACCCTAGCTCGGCGGACCCGCGCCGGTCAAGGGAGCCGCCTACGCCGCCGGCCAGCTCATGGTACGTGACTTGCCAACTGTTCTTCATCGACGAATCATACTCTCAGCATCCGGAGGACTCGGGCCGCTTATTTCTTGCCCGTCCCCGGAAACCTAGATTTTGGCCAGGCCTGGTCTCTCGGGTCGAGCCTGCCGGACACGCAAGGAGCTGATATGGGAGGCACCACGTACGTTTACCCGTTCGAGGAGCGCAATATCAGCGACAAGCACCTCCTCGGCGGGAAAGGTTCGAGCGTGGCGAAGATGACACAGATGGGATTGCCTGTCCCACCGGGCTTTACAATCACTACCGAGGCGTGCCGGGAATACTATTCTGCCGGCGAGCGTCTTCCTGACGGCCTGATGGACGAGGTGCGGGCCAGCATAGAGGAGCTCGAGAAGAAGACCGGCAAGGCCTTTGGAAGCTCCGTTCGGCCCCTCCTCGTCTCCGTGCGTTCGGGCGCCGCGGTGTCGATGCCGGGGATGATGGACACGATCCTCAATCTGGGCATGAACGACGAAGTAGTGGAAGCCGTTGGAGAGGCCACAGCCAACCCACGCTTCGCCTATGATGCTTACCGGCGATTGATCGAGGCATTCGGCGAGATCGCAATGGGCGTGGAGTCGCAGCGCTTCGTCGAGGCCATGAAGAGCATCAGAGAAGAACACGGCGCGACCTTCAACTACCAGCTCACGGCCGAAGTACTCCAGCCGGTCTGCGCCGACCACAAGAAGATCATCAAGAGCGACATGGGAGTGGAGTTCCCTCAAGAGCCCTGGAGACAGCTCGAGATGGCGATCGAGGCCATCTTCCGCTCTTGGATGGGCAAGCGCGCCGTGGACTATCGCCGCGAGTTCAAGGTCACGCCCGAGATGGCCGACGGCACAGCCGTGAGCATACAGACGATGGTTTTTGGCAACATGGGCCATGACTCGGCAACCGGTGTGGCGTTCACTCGCGACCCCGCTACCGGCGAAAACGTCCTGTTCGGCGAGTACCTGACGAACGCACAGGGCGACGACGTCGTCGCGGGAATACGCACTCCCCAGCCCATCGCCCTGCTAGAGAAAGAGATGCCGGAAATTTGGCACGATCTAGTGAAGGTCAGGCGCACCCTGGAAGATCAATATCACGAGGTGCAGGACTTCGAGTTCACGGTCGAGCGCGGCACGCTCTATATGCTTCAGACGCGCAATGGCAAGATGAACGCGACTGCGCTCGTCCGAACCTCTCGAGACATGGTGGAGCAAGACGTGCTCAGCAAGGAGGAGGCGCTCCTGCGGATCAGCCCAGATCAGCTCGAGCAGCTACTCCACCCGCGCATCGATCCGAACGCCGACGCCGAGCCGATCGCCAGCGGCCTAGCGGCCTCCCCCGGCGCCGCGTCGGGCAAGGTCGTGTTCGATGCCGACAAAGCGGAATCAGAGGGCCGAGGCGGTGCGTCGGTGATACTGGTGCGCGAGGAGACCAAGCCGGAGGACATCCATGGCTTCTTCCAGGCGAAGGGTATTCTCACGAGCCGCGGCGGAAAGACCTCTCACGCAGCCGTTGTCGCCAGAGGCATGGGAAAACCGTGCGTCGTGGGAGCCGAAGATATCGTCATCGACAATCGTAAGAAGATCGCGATAATAAAGGACCGCCGCATCTGCGAAGGAGATGTAATCACGATCGACGGCGGGACGGGGACGGTCTACGTCGGTGAAGTCCCAACGGTGGACGCGGAATACGGCCCCGAGATGAAGACCGTCCTCGGCTGGGCCGACGAGATCCGCACCATGGGAGTGCGGGCGAATGCCGATACTCCGAAGGATGCCGCTATCGCCCGCGAGATGGGCGCGCAGGGGATCGGCCTCTGTCGCACCGAGCGCATGTTCAGCGCTGCCGACCGGCTTCCCATCGTACGCGATATGATCCTCGCCCAGAGTGCCGAGGAGCGCCAGCTGGCGATTGACAAGCTACGGCCGATGCAGAAGGGCGACTTCAAGGGGATTCTCAAGGCCATGGAGGGCCTACCTGTAACGATCCGGCTGCTCGATCCCCCCTTGCACGAGTTCCTCCCCTCAATTGAAACGCTAATGCTTGAGCTGGGCAACCTAAAGCGCGTGCGCGACCGCATCGCCGACGGCAAGGCAGAGGCCGGCGCGATTCTCGGCCTACTCGAGCCCTCTCTGAAGGAAAGCCTGCCGCCGGTGGAGCGACTTGCCGATGAGCTTCCTGGATCGGACGGGAAGCTGGTCATCGACGAGTTGATCGAGGAGAGGGAAACGATCCTGCAGAAAGTGCATGATATCACCGAGGTGAATCCTATGCTCGGGCACCGTGGCGTTCGACTGGGCATCACGGCACCGGAGCTCTATGAGATGCAGCTCGGGGCGATTCTGGAGGCTGTGGCCGAGTTGATCAAGGAAGGTGTGAACGCCGTATGCGAGATCATGGTGCCCCAGGTGACGGATCCACTGGAGCTCATCCGCGTCAACGAGACTCTGGACGAAGTGCGTGAGAACGTCGAGCGAGAGTACGGAGTACGTCTCGACTTCAAGTTCGGCACCATGATCGAGGCGGTCCGCGCCTGCTTGAGAGCCGGGCCGATCGCCGAAGTGACGGAGTTCTTCTCCTTCGGGACGAACGACCTGACCCAGGCAACATTCTCGTTCTCGCGCGAAGACGCCGAGCAGAAGTTCCTACCCGCCTACGTAGAGATGGGGATCCTCTCGGAGAATCCTTTCGAAGCTCTGGACATCCACGGTGTTGGCCGGCTGATGAAGCTGGCCGTCGAATCGGGCCGGGCCGTCAAGCCGGACCTCAAGGTCGGGATCTGTGGGGAGCACGGCGGTCATCCGCGCAGCATCGAGTTCTGTTTCACTCAAGGGTTGGACTACGTTAGCTGCTCGAGCTTCCGCGTGCCGATCGCACGGCTCGCGGCCGCCCAGGCCAAGCTGCGGGAGGAGAGCAGGAGCGTGGACGAGCTGAAACACCCCGACTACCCATTCAACGTGCTCTGAGTCCGCCCGAAGGTGGCCGCGGAGAGCGGCCCGTGTTCCTAGAAGAGTTTGCCCGCGAGGCTGGGCTCTTTGTCCGTACGCGTGGCAACCTTCATGAAAGTGGCAATGCGCGCAGTCCCCTCGGAGTGGAGAGTCTCGTGAATCTTCTCCACCACCTTGAAGATGTCGCTCATCTCCCCTTCCAAGTTCGTCCCGTTGGCGTGCAAGGTGGCATTCAGCCCGGCCTCTTCCAGGATTCGATGAGCTCGCTTGACTTCCGCGCGAACCGACACGCCGGAACCGATGGGTATCACCTGTATCTCCGCAGTCGCTTTCATCTCGGTTCTATCCTTGGCCAGATGGGAGCAGCATACTCGAGCATGGTGTTGAAAGAATAATGGCACAGGACTACGCCGCCGACGAGGTCCTGCGTGATGGAGAACTCCTGCACATCAGAGCGATCCGCCCGGATGACAAGCGCGCGCTGGTTGATCTGTTCGAACGTCTGAGTCCCAAAACGATCTACTTTCGCTTCCACGGGGCCAAGAAGCGCCTGAGCCGCAAGGAGTTGGTCTATCTGACGGAACTCGATTTCCACCGCCGGGCGGCCCTGGTAGCGGTGCTCGGCGACCAGGCAGAGCAACGAATCGTCGCGGTGGGCCGCTACGCCGTCGCACGGCGCAGAGCCGACGATCGTGCGGAGGTGGCGTTGACCGTCGAGGATGCGGAGCAGGGTCGAGGTATCGGCACGCTGCTTCTCCAACACCTGATCGACGTCGCCTGCAATGAGGGGATCGAGAAGCTCGACGCCTACGTCCTCTCCGAGAACGTCAGAATGCTGGAGCTCTTCCGGCGCAGCGGTCGAGTCGTCGAGGAGTCCGCCGAAGGCGGCGCCTGCCACCTCGTCTTGTCAACTGGACCGACCGGAGATTGACCCGAGGCGGCGCGACGTCGCTAGCGTCGACGCCCCGAGAGCGTGACAGTCACCGCGGCCCAGGATGCCTCCGGGTCCAGGGTGTAACGCGCGTCGCCGATGTGCACACGTTCGCTGTACCGTTCAACGACGTAATAAGGGAAGCGGGCCCAGCTGAGAAACTTGCGGGCGTCCGGGTCCCGGGCGGCCCGCAGGGCCGTCTCATCCGGCGGGTCTCGATCGTAGGGCAGCTTCTCCAGCTCGAACCTTGGCAGTGGAAGCCAGTCGAACATGCCCACCCAGTAGCCGTCGCCGTCGTCCACGACGACCCAGCGGGAGAAAGGTGTCGCTGCCAGCGGTGACACCATAATCCGTTCGGCCCTCGCCCCCGTGCGTTCGACGTCCCTCTTCACTATACCACGCGCTGCGATGTTGGAGAGCGCCATGACCACGACATAGGAGGAGACTACGGCGAGAGCCAGCTTCGGCCATCTTACGGCGCGTCGCGAAAGCCACAGGCCCGCAGCGAGCATCGCCCAGACCCAGGGATCGATGATGAAGAGCGTATCCCCGTAGAACCACTTGCTGGAGAATGGCGCCAGCCAGCGCATCCCGTAGGTGTTGAGGAAATCGAGGAGCGGATGGCTCGCGATCGCGATGCACGCCAATAACAGCACCTGGCGAGGTAAGACTGGAGCCGACGCGCCCGAGCGCCGGCGGAGAGTTCGGTCCCACAACATCACCAGCCCGGTGAGCACGAGCGGTAGAACGACCAAGGCCAGGATCCCGTGCGTGAGACCGCGCCGAAACCACACAGCCGTCTCGCTACCCCAGAAATAGGCCAGGCCGTCCACATCGGGCAGGTTGGCACCGATCACCAGGGTGGCGGTGCCCAGGGCGGTCCTCCGTTTCAGGCCGGTCTGAGCCAGCGTCGCTCCCACCAGCGTGTGGGTCACAGGGTCCATACGTCGCTTCGGTTATGTCGCTTCCAAAGAAGAGGCCCCTCGCGCAAGGCGTGGGGCCTGGTAGGCCGCTCGGCCGCCCTAAGCTGCATAGGCCCGGCTTCAGCCGCAAGCCCGATTGATGGATCGCGCCGAGCCTCCAAGCCGAATACGTTTAGACAGACAAATGTTCGACTTCACCATTCTGGGCGTTGGCCACCTGGCGGTAGGCCTGGTTCTGACTCTGGACGTGCTACTGACCAAGCACCGGCCGGTATCCGCCGTGCTCTGGCTGGCCGTCGTTTGGGCGTTCCCGTATGGCGGCGCACTCGCCTATCTCAGCATCGGAGTCGACCGCGTGCGCCGCGGTGCGGCGGCCCGTGAAGCGTCGAAGGCCCTGGTGGCACAGCGGGCGGACTGGCACCCGACTTTCGAGCGGCTTGCGGTGGACTACGAGCGCCCCGGGCCTGGCGAAGCGCACAGGTTTCCCGCCCAGCACATCTTCCGGTCTACCGATCGCGCTGTGCGGCAGAATCGAGTTTTCCAGGGGAACCGGGTGGAATTGCTGGTGGACGGGGACGAGTTCTACCCGGCGCTGTTCGACGCCATTTCCGCGGCAGAATCATCCATCCACCTGCAGACCTTCGTTTTCGGCCGGGACCGGGCTGGCCAGGATCTCCTCGACCGCTTGATCGCTCGGGCACGTGACGGGATAGAGTGCCGACTACTCTACGACCGCTTCGGCTCTACACGCGCCTACTTGTCTCGCTTCTTCGGCAAGGCAAAGGACTCGGGCGTGCAAGTGCGTTCAATCACGCAGGCCAATCCACTGAAGGGCCGCTTTCAGATCAACCTGCGCAATCACCGCAAGATCGCGGTGATCGATGGTTCGATCGGGTTCGTCGGCGGGATCAATATCCACGACAAGAATCTCTCAGAGCGGGCGGTTGGACGGCCGATTCGGGACTACCACGTCAAGCTGCAGGGCCCCGCCGTGTCCGACCTCCAGTTCCAGTTCGTCGAGGATTGGTACTTCGCGTCTCGCGAGCCGCCCGAACGCATGTTCGAGCCGATCTACTTCCCAGAGCTCGAAGCCAAGGGCGATGCACGGGTCCAAATCGTTCCGGGAGGCCCCGAACTGAAGGGACATGGTCTCGCGGACGCCTTCTTTGGCGCCATCGTCGCCGCCGAGCGGTCCGTCTCGATCGTCACGCCCTACTTCGTCCCCGATGAGCCCATCGTCCAGGCCTTGCGATATGCGGCCCTCCGCGGTGTGAAAGTCACGCTCATTCTGCCCAAGCGTAGCAACCATTGGTACACCGGCTTTGCGGCCCGTTCGCTCTACACGCCCCTGCTCAAGGCCGGCGTCCGAATCTTCGAACGGCGCCCACCTTTCATGCACGCAAAAGCGCTCGTCGTAGACGATGTCTATGCCATGCTCGGCTCGGCTAACCTAGACTACCGTAGCCTGCATCTGAACTTCGAGACCAACATCGAAGTCGCCGACCGCGAGTTTCTCAGCGACCTCTCCCGCCAGATCGACATCGAGATGGAACAGACCGACGAGGTCGACTACGATCGACACCGGGCGCGGTCCCTGCCCCGACGCCTCACCGAGAACTTCTGTTATCTGTTCCAGCCTATGCTGTGACAACAACGCCAACACTAACGGAGTCGCTTTCACAACCGATCGCCCAGATTAACATCGAAATCAGGGCCACAGATCGGCGATTCGAGGCCGTCGTGAGGCTATGTAGCGACTTGTCCCGCCAGGGGAACAGATCATCCAACAAGGGGTAGGCACGTCTAGGAGAAGTCTATGGCCTAGAGGCCTTTACGACATGGTCTCGGCCACCTTGCTCCCCCACCGCCTGACGCTTCCCCCGCAACGGGTTACTAGGATGAACGCCACACCATCGGCGAAAGCGCCAACAGCAGCGTCGCTACAGCGTAAGGAAGAATACGCTCCGCTGTCCGATTTCACTCTCGCCTTGATCCAGGCGATGCTGCGGACGGGGTACTACGCCGCCGACCATCCCGAAGCGAAGAAGGCGATGACTGGCCTCTACGAGCAGTTCGCCGAGCTCGTCAAGAACCGGACGGGCCTGATTTTCTCGCTTCTGGAGAAGCAAGACGGCACCGAGGTAACGATCGACGGTTACGGTTCCGCTCCGATGCCCTTACGCCACGTGATGATCACGGGCATGGCGGAGATGTTCACGCCGAAGTTCCTCGATTTCTTCAACCGCTGGAAGTTACTGAGCTTCTCGATCCGCGCCGACTCGAGTCAGGAAGAGTTCGACACATTCATAGAGCTGATGAGCCAGCCCCCCTCGGCGGACGGCCCGGTTGTCGAGGCAAACGAGCGTCTGACTAAGGCGCTGGTCGATAACAACATCATCAACATCTCTGCCGTGTTCAGGCACGAGATGGTCGGGAGGGAGCGACGCTTGCCGTGGCGCGTCCGCATGGCACTGACGCGCTTGCGCCGCGATCTGCGCGTACTGCCGATGTACAAGAAGGCGACGCGCGATCAGATGAGGCGAATCAAGTTGCAGATCATCGATGACACGATCCGCCCGATTCGGACGCCTGTCCTGCTGAAGGACTTCCTTATCAACTACGACCTGATCGCTGCCGATATCGCCGAGCTGGAAGAGTCGCAGGTCGAGCGTGAGATCGTCGCCAACCTGGGCGAGGAGATGTTGGTGATGACGGCCCACCAAATCATCGGTGACCTGAAGAAGAAAGGTGATGAGGACACACCGGATGAGACCGACGAGGAGGCGAGCACGGTCATCGGCCGCTGTGTGGGTGTATTGCGAGATGTAGCGGACCAGCTCTGCGCAATCGGTAGCGTCCTCGACCACGATTTCCTCGAGGCGTTGGTGAAGCAGAAAGTGCTGACGGCGGACCAGCTACCGGTCGAGGTGCAGCGCGCCATAGAGACCAGGAAATTGGCCGAGGCGTTCGTCGGCAAGAAAGACCAGTATCTCCAATACCTGCGCAATCCTGCAGCGGGCGAAGCCACGAAGAAGCTCGTCGCCACGATCTGTCGGATTACTCCGGACCTGCTGCGGCGTAGCCTTTACGAGCCCGTGACCGAGATCATCCAGGTGCTGAAGGATGGGGCTGAGGTTCAGCAGACGGCCCGCTTCTTCGAGCAGGTGTCCGCATTACTCAGGAAGGGGATCTGTGACGAAGCTACCATCGGCTATCTGTTGGGCGACCTGAGACGCCAGAACAAGGACGGACGCGCGCGCCTGGTTGTGATTCTCGGGTTCATCGGCGACGTGCTGGGGCCGGGTCTCCTCTCCATATACGAAGAGACCGATGATAAAGGGTTGCGGCTCAGCGCCTTCGAGGCTATGCGGAACATCGGGGCCAAGGCGTTACAGCCGTTTCTGGTCCAGTTGCCCAATATCGAGGACGATTGGGCCGTCGTCCGCCACATCATCACCGAAGTGGCCGAGCTGGGGGATCCGTCGCTGGCGCAGCCGCTAGTCGCGTTCCTCTACCACGCCAACCCCCACGTCCGCCACGCTTCTTTGACTGGGCTTTTCAAACTTCAGGGCAACAAGGCCGAGAAGCACTTCCTGAGGGCGCTTCAGGATGAGGAAGCAGAGGTCCGCCAAACCGCCGTGGCGCATCTGGCAGCTACCTCGTCACAGCATCCGCAGGCGCTGGAGTTCTACACGAGCGTGCTGGATCCAGAGGGCTCTAAATCGAAGGAAGCCGACGCCGTGCTCGTTGAAGTGTGCCGGGCGCTGACCAATCTGGCCAATAACTCGACCGACGACAGGAGCAAAGCGGAACAAGTGCTGCTGGCCGCGCTGCAGCCAGTGAAAGCCAAGGGACCGCTGGGCCTACTGAAGAAGCCCACGCCGCGCCACAGCGACGCCGTGCAGGCGGCCATTTGGGACGCGTTGTCCGCCATGGGCCACGAGCAGGAGCCCGAGTAGAGCGCTGTCCTATCGGACCTCGATCACTTCTGGCGCCGGAACCGCAAAACGTACGTTACCGCAAGTCCTGCCATCCGCTTCACGTCGCAGAAGTCCCTCCAAGACCCGGATCTCGATCTCGCGCCGCGACTTCGTCGTGCCCGGCGCGATCAGATATCTAGCCACCGGATCCGTCAGGTCGGCCGGGACCGCGTGGATTTTGCCCGTCCACGTGTCTAGATAATGGGCGTCCCCCTCGCCCACCGGCTTGTATCGGAGGTTGAGAACCAATCCTGCGACGATCATGAAGCCGAGGAACGTCCAGAGTACCGAAGCGAGCTGCCGAAATGAGAGCATGCTGCCCCTCGCAGAAGAAGATTGCCACCATGCCCGAGGTAGTGGAGGCAGCGCTGTGCCTCCTGTTCCTTTGACGTTCGAGGTGTGGGTAGCGTTGGCCGGCGGGATTCGGATGTGGTTCGGGGGACCGGCGCGCTCCCCAGCGCCGGTCCCCCGGATCTGTATGAATGATTTCGAGCGTGGCCCCGACTATACCCGCGCCCTCTCGCTCCTCTGGGTCGCGTCCTCTCTGACCAGAGCGTAACCAACGCTGTTGAAGTTCCACTCCGCCACCTCTTTGAACAGGGCTCGCGCCTCGTCTTCGTTTCCGGCGCCTTCGAGGGCGAGAGCGAGGTGGTACTTAACGTAAATATTGTTCAAGTTGGCCTGCCGGTAGTGGCCCACCGCTTCTTGATAGTCGCTCTGCAACAGGCTCACCGTTCCCATCAGATTGTGATACGGCTCCATCTTTCTGGGATTGTTATCGGGCTCCACCAAGTTGGCATTCTCCTCTGCCTTGCTGCGAGCGGTCTCGTAGTCTCCCGCCCGCGCCGCCAACATCCCCTCCCAGAATGCGATGCCGCCTTCATTCTGTCGGCTGACGTCTTCCCTACCGAACATCTCAGAGATGTTTCTGACGTGAATGCTGCGCCGCTCGATCGCCCGCTCCGCCACATCCAGCATACCGTGGTGCATGGCGATCGTCGCCTGATTGGAGAGGATGAAGATCTTCACGCCATCGTGCTGGTCCTCCGGGATGCCCAAGCCTTCCACCGAAGCGAGCAGGCGCTCCAGTTCGTCCACCGCGGCCTGCGGGTTCCCCTCGTGGACGTGGGTGAAGGCCCTGTAGTTCGCGAAGTTGGCCTTGTTCTGCTCACGTGCCACGGCCATCGACTGGTCGTAGTCCTGTCGCGCCTCATCGTAATACCCGAGGAACGAATTGACGTGGCCCCTCTTAACCAGAGCGATACCGTTGGTGGGATCCAGCTCCAGCGCTCTGCTATAGGCCGCGCGCGAGTCGTCCAAGTTCTGGCTGGCCCTATAGACGTCGCCAAGGTTGATCTGCGGCTGTGGCTCGTCCGGCTCCAGCTCGACGACCCGACCCATGTAGGCCTCCGCCTCGGTGAAGTCCTTCGGCTCGTTGAACAGGTAGGAGAAGCCGAGGTTCGAGTGGGCCAGCGCAAAGTTGGGATCCAGTTCCAGCGCCTTCATCAGCGATGTACGCGCCTCTACGTTCCGATTGAGGCCCGTCTGAATACCAGCCAGAGTCACCCAGGCACGCGGGCTGGCCGGATACAAGTCGACGAGCTGCCCGGCCAGCTCTAGGCGTCGATCTACATCGTTGTCCAGGAACGTCTGTCTGATCTGGACCAGCAGCCTCTCCCCCTCGGTCGCCGCCGACATGTTGGCGGCCGCGAGGTCGAGGGCGGCCTTGAGCTCCTCTGCGGAGTTGGTAGTGTTGCTGACGTTCAAGTGAGCCATCGTGAACAGGGGATCCTTCTCCGCCGCTTGCCTGAAGAGGTCCCTCGCATCTTGAGCTCTGCCAACATCCAGAGCGTGTTGTCCCTCCATGTAATCAGTCAGCGCCTCGTCCGAGGCGGTCGTCACCGGAATCTC
>JBDHHZ010000048.1:0-12428 GCA_039589115.1 Gemmatimonadota bacterium
CCAGAGAACCCGATCGCCGTCCTCGGTTTCCAGGGTACGGGAGACTCGACCTTCCCGCCGCAAGGTGGAGGGCAGGGGGTCTTGGCTTTTCTCGGAGCTCGGGCCACGGTCGAGCTCTGGGCGTCGCACAACGACTGTGCAATGGAGCCGGAGTCGGAAGCTCTGCCGGATACAGCCGATGACAACACGACCGTGACTCGCGACCTATACGCGCCGTGCGCCGCTGGCTCCGAGGTCGAGCTGTATCTGGTGGAGGGCGGCACGCACGGTTGGGGCATCAGTCGCGACGTGAGCACGGCGCGCGTTCTCAGCGAGTTCTTCTTGCGGCACGCAAAGGATGGCCTATAGTTGGCGAATGCTTGGCGTCTCGCGCACCAACCGCGCCGGTCGATCGTCGGCGCGGCGATCTCGATAGTCCAATGAGCTACGAGCGTGCTCCGCTCGTCGTGATCTTCAATCGACGAGCGCTAGCGGCGCGTGCCCTGGGCAGATCCGGTCTGGCCGAGGGGCTCCGCGAGCGTCGGGTTGCGCACGAGATAGTCGATACGGGCACCGCAGAGGATGCTTGTGCGGCGGCGGAGGCTGCGGCGCGGGAGGGTCGCGTGGTGGTCGCCGCCGGCGGCGATGGCACACTCCGGGACGTGGTGAACGGGGTTATGGCGGCCGGGCTGCCCGACGCAGTGATGGGCCACGTCCCGTTGGGCACGGGGAATGATTTCGGCCGGGCGCTGGGCCGGGTTGGGGTCAGTTTGGAGCGTGCGCTCGATGCGCTGGCCGAGGTGATTGTGCGTCCCATCGATGTGGCACAGGTGAACGGCGGCGAGTATTTCCTCAACGTCCTCGGGATTGGGTTCGACGCCGAGGTGGTGCGTCGCCGATCGGCTGGCCGGGTCCGCTGGCCCGGTTACTTCCCGGCCGTCGTCCGTACCATACGCAACTATCAACCTCAGTCGTACCGTATGACCTGGCCGGGCGGTGAGCGCGAGGGTCGCGCCTTAATGGCGGCCGCCATGAACGGCAGCTGCGAGGGAGGGGGATTCCGGCTCGCTCCCCAGGCCAGTATCGAGGATGGTCTCCTCGACGTCTACTGGATCGACCCGATCAGCATCCGGCAGTTCGCCCGATACGTTTGGGCCGTACGCCGGGGAACACACGGCCGCCTACCGATGGTACATTCATGGCAGATAGAGCGGATGAGGGTGGAATCGGATTCAGGGATACAGTACCATCTGGACGGCGAGTATCGTGAGCTGGCGGTTGGAAGTGCTCTGGAAGTGGAGGTCCATCGAGGTGGCCTACGGATGATCGTATGAGGCGCCTAACTTTCGCCTTCGTCGTTCTTCTCCTCGCAGGTGTGCCGGGCACGCTGTCGGCACAGGAGGAACAGGCTGCCGAGCCGGCACAGACCGATACGCTTTTCCCGGAGGCGCCGTTCTCCGCCGGTGGCGCCTTCTGGCGGTCAGTCGTCATCCCGGGCTGGGCGCAAGCGGAGCTCGGCGCCGAATCCCGCGGCGCTTTCTATTTCCTGGCGGAAGCCTTCTCCATCTTCATGGTCGCACGCTCCCAGATCCGGTTATCTCACGCGCAGCGGACTTTATCGAACGATAACCCCGTGACCATTTCACGCAGACAGCAGAGGGAAGACTGGGCCGCCCTGGCCGTCTTTTGGGCGTTGTTCGCCGGAGCGGACGGTTGGGTGTCTGTGCACCTCTACGGGTTCGATGAGCGGACCGGGGTTGGACCGGATGACGTTGCGATTGGCATCGGGTGGAAGATACCGTTCGGACCTTGATGGGAGTTAGGGAGCGCCTATTGAGTGAGGGAGCAGTGGAGTGTGGGAGACTTCGAGGTAAGAGTCACTCCTAACCTCGCAGTCTCCCCTGCTCAACTGCTCCCTCACTCAATTAGCGCTCCCTAACTCCCTAACCGTCTTCCCACTCCCGCTGCTCTATGGTTTCCGCGGTCACAACCGTATAGGTCCGATGCGTCACCCAGTCGCCGGAGTTAATGTAGTATCCGTGTGATCCCACCTGCTTGACCTGCGGCGTATGACAGTGGCCGAAGACGACGAGCTCGATGTCGTCGCGCTCCCGCAGTGTGTCCGCCGCGTAGTCCTCCAGCACCTGCGCCCGCTCGCGAGCGGCATCGAAACCGCGTTCCGTTCGCTCGGACGTCCGCGAGACACCCTGGGCGATGCGGCAGGCGACATCTGGGTGCACCCAGCGCATGAGGCCGCACATGGGCCGGCTACGCAGTACGCGGCGCAGGATCTTGTATCCCATATCGCCAGGGCCCAGGCCGTCGCCGTGAGCCACCAGTGCTCTCCTGCCCGCCAGTTCCAACTCGATGGGCCCGTCGGCCAACTCGATCCCCACCTCGCTCTCCAAGAAGCGCCCGCCCCAGGCGTCGTGGTTGCCGCCAACCAGGATTAGCTTGACCCCGGATTCGCGCAGGTCGGCCAGCGCTCGCAGCGTGTGGAAGTGGAGACTGGGGAAGACGGTGCGGTACTCGCACCAGAAATCGAACAGGTCGCCGTTGATCAACAGGGTTTCCACGCGCCCGTGCCACTCCCGGGTGAAGCGGATGAACGCCTGCCGCACCGCCTCGGAGACGGCGCCTAGATGAAGGTCGGAGACGATCAGCGTGGGTTGCACCATCGGTGGCGCATTATAGACGGCCAGCCGCCTGACACAAGCCAGGGGCTTATTTTGACCGGGCCGCTGCGAGACCCTATCGTATCATATCGGGCGAAGCGGTGTGCGATGAACGGAGGTGCCGTGCGAGAAGGCAACATCGATTTCAGGGTTCGCTACGCCGAGACCGACCAGATGGGGGTGGTCTATCACACCAACTACCTGATCTGGTGCGAGATGGGGCGAACCGAGTTGATGCGGGACCTCGGAGCCACGTACGCGGAACTGGAGCGCCAGGGCGTCTTCCTGGTGGTCTCCGGCGCTCGGATTCGCTTCCGCAACTCCGCCCGCTACGACGACCCGGTGCGCGTCCGCACCCGGCTGGAACGGCTACGCAGCCGTGGGGTCACCTTCCGCTACACGGTCGAGCGGTCCGATACGGAGGTGGTGCTGGCGGAGGCCGAGACCGACCTGGTGTGCGTGGAGGCCGCCGGTACCCCTCGGTCGCTGCCGGAGACGATACAGCGGTTGTTGAGCGCGGCCCTGGAAGGGTCGCCGGTGAGCAGGGAACAATCGGAGCCCCCTCCGGTGTTTGATACGGACGTAACATGACTCTCTCATCGCTCCCCGGAGTAGCAGCTCGGAGGAGCCGCCGGGCTCGCGGGACGCTCATCGCGTTCCCAATCATCGCCGGGCTGCTGGGCGTGATGGCGGCAGCGCAGCCGCTGGAGGCTCAGTACGCCCCGTTCGGCAAGAACAAGGTTCAGTACAGCGACTTCGCCTGGCAGGTGCTCGCCGGCCCTCGCGTCGACGTCTATTACTATCCGGAAGAAGAGGCGCTGGCGCAGCTGGCGCTGAGCTACGCAGAGGAAAGCTTCGACAGCCTCGTGGCGCTGTTCAGCCACCGACCCTTCCGCCGGGTCCCGCTGTTCATCTACTCGTCCCACCAGCACTTCGAGCAGACGAACGTCACCAGCTCCTTCCTACCGGAAGGTGTCGCCGGATTCACCGAGTTCCTGAAACGCCGAATCGCCCTGCCGTTCAATGGCAGCTACCACGATTTCCGCCATACGATCCGCCACGAGCTGGTGCATTTCTTCCAGATCTCGAAGCTGACGCGGATCTACACACGATACCCGCGCTGGCGCGGTCCGGCGCTGCCGCTCTGGTGGTCGGAGGGTCTGGCGGAGCGGTTCAGTTCGAAGCAGGATGCGGATGACGAGATGTTCGTGCGCGATCTCGTCCTGACCGGCAGACTCCCATCGCTCCCATCGCTCACCTACGACTACAGCTTCACGGCCTACCCGCTGGGCGGTCAGATCCACAGGTACCTGGGTGAGCGGTTTGGCTATGGCCGGGTCGCCGACGTGTACGACAACCTCTGGAAGTACGGCAGCTTTCAGCAGACTTTCGCTGCCGTTTACGGGATCACGCTCGAGGAGCTCGACCGTCAATGGCGCTATGATCTCGAGCGCACCTATTTCCCGCTCTACGAGGACCGCACGCCGGTAGCCGTCGACGCGCGCACACTGCTCAGGGACAAGCTCCCCAACTTCAAGCCCACCGTCTTCGGAGTGCCCGACGCGCCGCCCCAGGTGCTCTTCATGTCGCCGCGCACCGGCTTCACTGCCATCTACAGTATGCCGGTCTTCGCCGGTGACCGCGGGGTCCGGTCCGTAGTGCAGGGCGACAAATCAGAGGAGTTCGAGTCGCTGCACTTCTTCAGCTCCCGGATGGATGTGTCGTCCACGGGCGAGCTGGTGTTCGTATCGAAGTACCTCGAGCAGGATGCTATCCAGATCTTCGACTTGCAGAGGAGGCGGATCATTGGTCGCTACCAGTTCCCAGGCATCGTGGCGATCTCCTCACCCTCCTGGTCGCCGGATGGTCGGCAGGTAGTCTTCACGGGACTGCGGGTGAGTGGGCCGTCGGATCTCTACATCCTCGACTTCGACACGCAGGAGCACTATCCGATCACCGAGGACCGCTACCTGGAAAGCGACCCGGACTGGTCGCCGGACGGGCGGCATATCGTGTTCAGTTCTGACCGCAGCCCGGGCGGCCCCGAGGGGCACGCGAACTTGTTCCTCTACGACGTGCAGACGAAGGAGATCGATTACCTGACCTACGGTCCCTGGCAGGATATCGGCCCGAAGTGGTCGCCGGACGGAGAGCAGATCGTCTTCACGTCTCAGCGTAACGGGATCTACGAACTCTACCTGGTCGACCGGCAGGGCCGGGGTGGCAGGCTGACCAACTATACGGGCGACGTGTTCGACGCCGACTGGCTGCCGGATGGCAGCGGCCTCGTCTTCAGCGCCTACGAGCAGGGCACCTTCAACCTCTTCTTCAAGCCGCTCGGGCGTTCGGGCGACGAGCTGGACGTCGAGCTGGTCGACAGGTTCGATTCGCCGCCTCCGCAGCTGGCGCAGGGCTGGGAGTGGTCGGAGATCGATCGTCCCGTCGTCGCCCAAGCCAGCTCGAGGCCGTACAGTACAAAGTTCGGCCTGGATTTCGCCGCCGGCCAGCTGGCTTTCGCGCCCGGGTTCGGGTCGGCACAGGGCCTGCAGTTCTTGGCGACCGACATGCTGGGCGATCACGTGCTCTACTTCTCGGTCGTGGCCCAGAACTTCAGCAGCGGCGTCGATGACATCTTCGATTCGTTTGCCGGGCAGTTCATGTACTTGAATCTTTCGAGCCGCGTGAATTGGGCCGTCGGCGCTTTTCGCTGGAACGGACGCTTCGTCGATCAGGCCTTCAGGGACGTGTACCAGGAGAAGACGGTCGGCGGGTACTTCCTGGCCAGCTACCCGTTCTCCAAGTTCCGGCGGCTGTCGGTCCGGACGACCCTCGAGTACTCAAACCGAGTGGACGCGGACGACTTTCTGCTCTTCGATCCGATCAACGGTCTGGACGACGATCTCGTGCGAACGAGAAAGGGGTGGATTGCGAGCAACCACCTCTCATACGTCAAGGACAACACGCTATGGCTCGCCACCGGTCCGATCGACGGTACGCGCTGGAATGTGAGCGCCGGTCTGGTCACGGACCTGACTGCAGCGCGGGCCGAGAACTACCAGCTGATGCTCGACTACCGCCGCTATTTCCGGACCTCGCTGTACAGCGCCCTCGCCGTTCGGCTCTTCGGATATTACAGCGATGGCGCGATCCCACAGCGGATAGCGCTGGGCGGTGCCTACACGCTGCGCCTCTACCCCTTCCTCGGGTTCATCGGCAGCCGGGTCTGGATGATCAACGGCGAGTGGCGATTCCCGCTTATCCACGGGCTGGCCCTGGCCTTCCCGTTCGGTAACGTGACTTTCCCGGGCATACAGGGCGGGGTGTTCGTCGATATGGCGCAGATCTGGCTCGAGGATCGCAGACCGGCCGGGACCTGGGGAAGCTACGGAATCGGCTTCCGCATGCCGATCCTCTTCCCACTCGTGCTCCGCCTCGACGTGGGCAAGCGCTTCGTATCCGGTACGCTCCCCACCCGCGGAATCAGGGACTTCTACGGCACCGAGGTCGATTTCTTCATCGGCTTCAACTACTGAGCGGGGCCGGTCGCAGACCCCGTATTGCTTGACGCTTCCCTGCGCGGCCGGTATTTTCGCCTGCCTTGAGATACACGCTTGTTCTTGCAGTCTTGACCGTCACGGCAGCCGCCAGCGCTTGCTCGCCGCGGCTGCCTGACCCGGTGCCAATCGCCGACGCCGGGGTGGTGGCGCATCGGCTGCAGTCGGCCGGCACTCCGGATCGGCCTCAGCTCATTGAATTCCAGTGGCGCTACCGCGGCCAGGAAGGGCGCTTCTCTGGCGACGGGGCGGTCCGGGTCAACCCTCCGGACAGCGTGCGGCTCGACCTGCTGGGGCCCGGGTGGTCCGGCGTGCAGAGCGCTGTCCTACTGGAGGATGACGTCTACTACATGGGCGAGCAGCGCGTCGAGTTGCCGCCCCCGGCGTTCATGTGGGCTATGATCGGCGCTTTTCGGCCGCCGGCCGGCATCGAGCCCCAAGCGTCGAGTCGGGGCGAGCTGACGGAGCTGGCCTATCCACTCTCGGTTCGCGAGACGATCGCTTACAGGTTCGACGGCGAGGGACGGCTAGTTGAGGCGGAGCTGCAGGTTAATGGTGATGTTGTGCAGGAGATCAAGATCGAGCACGAGGAGGTCGGGCGGAGTACGGGCGGCTACCGCTGGCCGCGAGAGGCCAGGTTCCGCGATTTGGGGGAGTATCATGAGGTTCGCATCAGGGTTGTGGAGATACGAGAACATGCGCCGTTCGAGAGCCGCATCTTCCGTGTGGCTGATCGCTAGTCTCTCGCTATTGGCTAGTGCGGGCTGCGGCGTCTACACCTTCACCGGTGGCGGCGGCATGCCGGGCCATATCAATTCGATCGCCATCATCCCCTTCGATAATCGGACCACCCAGTTCACGCTGACCCAGGAGCTCACGCAGGCCATGCAGGACGTCGTGCCCGGCCGGCTCGGCCTCCAGCCGGCTACCGAGGCGACCGCTGACGCGGTAGTCCGCGGCACCGTCACTCGCTACAGCGACCGCGCGGTCAACTACCAGCCCGATCCCGCTGGGCCCGTCATTTTCCAAAGGCGCGTCGACATCGCGGTCTCGATCGAGATCTACGATGTGAGGGAAGACCAGGTCCTCTGGTCGAACACGGGGCTGACGGCGGCCGGCGAGTACCAGCCGGAGTCGCAGTCGGAAGATGAAGGCCGGGCGCTGGCCATAGACAACCTGATCCAGGCGATCATCGATGGCGCCCAGTCGCAGTGGTGAGCCCATGATGCAGGGCCCGCGAGCCGGTCGCGGTATGCGTCGCCGCCGGGTGCTGCTCTGGGTCTTCGCCGGCCTCTTCCTGGTTGGGATCAGCGGCTACAGATCTCCCGTCCCACACGCCGATGATTCAGCGACCGTTGTGGCCGCCGCTGACACGGGTACGCAGGAACGCCTGGAGGACGCCCAGCGTGGCGATTCCGCCAGCGGCTCGGACACGCATACCGTTGCCCGCTTCCTGCTCATCCTGGTCGCCATTCTCATGGTCGGGAAGTTCAGCGGCGAGCTGGCGGAACGGGTAGGTCAGCCGGCGGTTCTCGGCGAGCTGCTGGGTGGCGTCATCCTGGGCGGCAGCGTGCTCGGTATCGTGCCCACAGCGGCAGGCGAGCCGATGGCCGAGATGATTCATCTGCTGGCCGAGATCGGCATAATAGTCCTGTTGTTCGAAGTCGGACTGGAGACCGATCTGAAGGAGATGTTCAGGGTCGGCCCGGCGGCGGCTGTGGTGGCGTTCGTTGGTGTGATGGCGCCTTTCCTGCTGGGCACCGGCTACTGGTACTTCACGGACCCATCTCTCGGCGCCCACCCCGACGGCGTTAGCTTGGCCCAGGTCGCGCTGTTCGTCGGCGCCACGCTAACGGCGACTTCGGTGGGGATCACAGCTCGCCTGCTCTCCGACCTCGATCAGATGCATACTCGCGAGGCGCGGACCATCATTGGGGCGGCGGTAATGGATGACGTGATCGGCCTGGTGATGCTGGCCCTGGTCGTCGGCCTGGCCGCCGGCACCGGCGTGACGGTCGGAGCCGTCACCTGGACCCTGGCGAAGGCGGTCGGTTTCTTGGTGTTCGCCGTGATCATCGGCAACTACGTCGGGCCGCACCTCTTCGACTTCGTCGACCGCCTGCGCGTGCGGGGAGTCCTGCTCGTCTCGGCCTTCAGTTTCGCGCTGTTGCTTGCGGCGCTGGCCGATCTGTCCGACTCGGCGATGATCATCGGCAGCTTCGCTGCCGGCATCATCCTTTCATCGACTAACCAGTTCGACCTGGTCGTCGAACGCATCGAGCCCGTCGCCGATGTCTTCACACCGGTCTTCTTCGTTTCGGTGGGCGCAGCGGTGAACGTGCGCTTGGTGTTGCCGTGGACGAACGAATTCAACATTGACGTGCTGGTGATCGGTGGCATCCTCACACTGATCGCTGTGTTTGGAAAGATCATCGCGGGCTTCTCCGTGCCATGGGAGAAGATGAACAGTCTGGCCATCGGTGCTGGCATGATCCCGCGTGGCGAAGTCGGCCTGATCTTCGCCGACATCGGCCGCCGCGGGGGCCTGCTGTCCGACGCCGTGTTCAGCGCTATCCTCATCATGGTCATGGCCTCCACCTTCATCACTCCGCCGCTGCTCAAGTGGATATTCCGGCGTGACGGGCACAGCGAGGAATGGGGTGGGCCATTTCCCGCAGCGCCCGGCTCCGGCGCAGAAGGAGACGGCTACTGATTGGCTCCCCGGTCGTACGCATCGCTTCGCGCCGCAGCCGGCTGGCGATGGTCCAGTCCGAGTGGGTCCACGATCGGCTGGCCGCTGCCTGGCCGGAGCGCAGCTTCGAGATCGTCAAGATGGAGACGCGTGGCGATCTGGTGCTCGACCGACCGCTCCCCGAGATCGGCGGCAAGGGCCTGTTCACCGAGGAGCTGGAGCGAGCTCTCCTGTCCGGTGATGTCGATCTCGCCGTCCACTCGCTGAAGGACCTGCCGACCGAGCTCGCCCGAGGGCTCAAGGTCGGCGCCGTGTGCGAGCGTGAGGATCCGCGCGACGTCTGGATCGCGCGCGCCGATGGACCACGCGACCTGGCGAGCGCTGCGGCCGGGGCCCGGGTGGGGACTAGCTCGGAACGTCGCCGTGCCCAGCTACTGGCGGCGCGTCCCGACCTCGAGGTGGCATCGGTGCGAGGGAACGTGGAGACCCGGCTGCGCAAGCTCGAAGAGGGCCAGTACGACGCGCTGATCATGGCGGCGGCCGGTCTGATTCGCCTCGGGCTCGTTCGGCGCATCACCTCTTATCTCGAGCCTCCCGACTGGCTGTCCGCTCCGGGGCAGGGCGCCGTCGCCGTGGAAAGCCGAGCGGGCGACTCGGCCGTGGATGAGCTTCTGCACCCCTTGGATGACGAGATCGCCAGAGCCGAGACCGATGCGGAGCGAACGCTGTTGGCGACTCTGCAGGGCGGATGCCAGGTCCCGGTAGGTGCTCGTGCGGAGGTGCGGGGCGGCGAGCTGTTGCTCCGCGCACTGGTGGCGACGTCAGACGGGATGCAGGTAGTGCGGGGCGAAGGTCGCGGCAGCCTGGCCTCGGCGGCGGAGCTCGGCGCCGGTGTCGCCCGCGACTTGCTCGGGCGCGGTGGAGAGGCGATCGTCGCTACATTCAGAGCGGACCAACCCGGGGAGGGCTCATGAGCGGCGACCTACCGGAGGTTCTCCAGCGCAAGATCCTCAGCTGGGAGACCGCGCGGCGCGAGTACGGCCCCGGTCGGGACTTCCACCTCATCTTCACTAACGGCTGCTTCGACATCCTTCACCGCGGTCACGTGGACGTGCTCGTCCAGGCGCGAGCGCTGGGCGATCGCTTGATAGTCGGGCTCAACAGCGACGCCTCCACCGAGCGCCTGAAGGGGCGGGGGCGTCCACTGCAGCCGGAGCTGGATCGCGCCGCTTGCCTGGCGGCTCTTGAGTGCGTGGATGCGGTCGTCGTATTCGAGCAGGACACGCCGGCCGAGCTTATCGCGACGCTGCAGCCCGACATCATGGTGAAGGGTGGGGACTACACTCCGGATAAGCTGTCGGAACGTGAGGTCGTAGAAGCCGGCGGCGGGAGAATCGTCATACTCCCATACGTCGAAGGTCGATCCACGACGGAACTGTTCCAGCGGGTCGCCCGCTTGGCTGAGTCATGATCAAGGTGCTTCGGCGTTCCAATCGCGGGCCCGACGAGCTCCGCCCTGTCACGCTGGAGCTCGATGCCGCGCCTCGGGCCGAGGGATCGTGTCTCATCTCCATGGGCGAGACGCGGGTCCTCTGCACCGCCACCGTCCAGGACGGTGTGCCCCCGTGGCGTGAGAACAAGGGCGGTTGGGTTACCGGCGAGTACGCGATGCTCCCGCGCTCGACCGACCAGCGCGTAACGCGGGAACGCTCGGGTCCGCGCGCCCGCACGCAGGAGATCCAGCGCCTCATCGGGAGAGCGTTGCGCGCGGCTACCGACCTGGATGCTCTGGGTCCACGCACGATAATCGTCGACTGCGATGTGCTCTCGGCCGATGGCGGCACGCGCACTGCAGCCATCACCGGCGGTTGTCTGGCCCTCTGGCAGGCGTGCTCCCGGCTCGTCGTTGCCGGGGCACTTGCGGCCACCCCCGTTCAACAGCTCGTCGCCGCAGTCAGCGTCGGCATCGTCAAAGGCGAGCCGTTCCTCGACCTCGACTACTCCGAAGATGTGGACGCTGACGTGGACATGAACTTCGCCGCGCTGGAGGACGGCCGCATCGTCGAAGTGCAGGGAACCGCCGAGGGCGTGCCGTTCACCTCCGCCGAGCTCGATGCCATGCTCGCCCTCGCACGCTCCGGTGTGGCAGAGTTGGTAGGGCTGCAGAGAGAAGCCTTGAGGGCCGGGTCGTGAAGCTGGTGCTGGCTACCCGTAACCAGGACAAACTCCGCGAGATCGAACCACTGTTCCACGGCACTCAGATACGCCTCGTCAGTCTCAACGACCTGGGTGTCGCCGAGAAGCCGGAAGAGGATAGCCTGGAGGGCTTCACCAGCTTCTCCGAGAACGCCGTGGCCAAGGCTCAGTACTTTCACGATCGCACCGGACTGCCGATGATGGCGGAGGACTCGGGTATCCGCGTCGATGCACTGGACGGCGAGCCGGGACCTCGTAGTAAGCGCTACGCGCCGCCGGAGATGCAGGCCGAATACGGCGTCGATCGCGCTAACAACATCCACTTGTTGCGCCAGCTGCGGGATGTGGCCGACGAAGAGCGTACGGCCCACTTTCACTGTACCGTCGCCGTCGTGCTCGAGGATGAGACCCGCGTATTCGGCGGCCGCGTCGACGGAATCCTCTTGAGGGAACCACGCGGG
Organism: Gemmatimonadota bacterium; assembly: GCA_039589115.1. GTDB lineage: Bacteria > Gemmatimonadota > Gemmatimonadetes > Palauibacterales > KS3-K002. Next base: position 11,558 of record JBDHHZ010000048.1, read on the forward strand.
GAAGCGGGCTTCGGCTACGATCCACTCTTCTACCTGCCGGAGCGCGGCATGACCACTGCCCAGCTCACGGTGGAGCAGAAGAACGAGATCAGTCACCGGGGACAGGCGGTGCGGGCGGCGCGGGATTGGCTGGTGGAGAGGCTGGCCTCTGAAACATGACAGAAGTAAGTGCAGTAGTGATCAGTAGTCAGTGGTCAGTCGCCCTGTTACTACTGGCTACCTACTACTGACCACCGATCAAGGGAGCGAGCACAATGACCGAAGACAAACTGCCGGTGAAATCAGATCAGCCCGACGAGGAAGAACGCACCTGGCGCGACGTCGCGGACCGCTGGAAAACGGTCGGCAAGCAGGTGAAGGACCTCGGCGAGCGGTTGGGCTCCGCCTTCAAGGAAGGCTGGGCGACTGACGAGGTCAGCGAGGAGGAGACCCGCAAGCTGGCCGATCGCCTGCGCGAGCTGGGCGAGAAGATGGACCGGGCCGTGGACTCGGTGCGCGATGAAGCGACCCACCCGGAGACCAAGGCTCAGGCGAAGGAGACCTGGGGGGCGACGCGCGAGGCGTCTACCGAACTGCTCTCCGAGCTGCAGGAGACGCTGAGCGAGGGCCTGGAAGAGGTCAACAAGCGGGTCGACGACTTGGTGAAGAAGCGGAAGGAGAAGAAGGAAGCGAAGGAGGAGTAGCTGCCGGGCCGGGCGCTACTCCGCCGGTAGAAGGCGGAGCAGCGCCCGAAGGCATTATCAGCTTCCAGGTCTCAAATCCTCTATGAACGAGGCGTCGACCCAGTAGATGTTTGCATTGCCGTTCTGCGGGCCTTCATAAACCTCCACCAGAAAGTCGTACGTCAGCTGCGCTGGGTAGGTTCCCGGCG
>JBDHHZ010000049.1:0-12690 GCA_039589115.1 Gemmatimonadota bacterium
AGAGGAAGCTGAGGAGGAGTCGGAGGGCGAGGGCGAGGAAGAAAAGGAGGAAGTAGAGGACGCGGGCGCGGACGAGGCTGAGGACGAGGAGGAGGAAGAGGAAGAGGGCGCGGGAGAAGAGGAGGAAGAGGAAGAGGAAGAGGAAGAGAAGAAGTCAAAGAAGAAGAAGAAGTCTAAGAAGAAGCCAAAGAAGAAGAAGTAGCTCCGGTTCAGGTCGACCTTTAGCACGCCAAAGACGTACCCTTCCGTAGGCAGGCAGTCCACCGGGGCAGCGATGGTGGCTCCTGGTGCCCGCCGGGTTAGATCAGCCTATAATGAGCGGTGATGAAAGCGCACGACGCTCTGCGCGCCCGGCGCCATGCCGGGATCTGTGGCTGGCTGGGCCGATATCCCGGCGGTCCCCACGGCCGCCTTCAAGTCGGCGGCCCTGATCTGCGGCGGCCCGCAGGCTGCCGAGATCAGCTTCCGGACCAGCGGGACCAGTCAGGGTCCCGAACGGCGGGGCACCCACCATGTGCGCGACCTGAAGCTGTACGAGGCATCCGCGTTCACCAACTTCCGAACACACGTATTGCCGGACGGCGCGCGCCTGCGGATGCTCATCCTGGGCCCCGGGATTGAGCTGGCTCCCGATTCGTCGCTCTCCTGGATGCTCGAGCGGGTGCAGCGTGAGTTCGGGACGCCGACGAGCGCGCACTTCGTGGACGGGGGTGGGCTCTGTTTCGAGGAGTTGGCTGTGGCACTCGAGGAGAGCGAAGCGGGCAGGACGCCGGTCGCCCTGTTGGGGACGGCAGCGGCCTTCGCGCACCTGGTGGAAGCGCTGGAGGGAGCTGGGCGGCGGTTCCACCTGCCGCCCGGCTCGCGCATAATGGAGACGGGTGGTTTCAAGCGGCGGGGCAAAGGGATACCGAGGGACGAGTTCTACGCGATGCTGATCGATCGGCTGGGTCTCTCGGAGTATTACTGTGTCTCCGAATATGGCATGACAGAGATGCTCTCGCAGTTCTACGATAATGTGCTGCGGGAACGCGCATGCGGCCGTGCACCGGAGCTACGCTACAAAGTCGTTCCGCCCTGGGTTCGCACGCAGGTGGTGGATGCGGAGACGCTCGAGCCCACTGCAGCCGGCCGCACCGGGGTGCTGCGGCATTTCGACCTCGCGAACATGGAGTCGGTGATGGCCGTGCAGACTGACGATCTGGGAGTCGCCGGCGCCGGTGGCTTCGAGTTGATCGGTCGGGCGGCGGAAGCCGAGCTGCGTGGCTGTTCGATCGCGATGGACCAATGGCTGAGCGCACAGCGCTAGACGGTTTCTGGCTGCCGGCGCTCCGCGAGCTGGCGCCCGATCCGCTGGGCGGCCCGGCATACGAGGTGCGGGAACGGGCGTTCGGGCCTGGCCACGTCCCCGTGCGTGTGCCCGTCTTCACTCCACACGCGCTGCGGGAGATTCTGGCGGCGTTGAGGAAGAGGCGTGCTGCGCTGCTCGCCGAGCGACCGGTATCCGAGATCATCGAGACGATCGACAGCGCTGCCCGGCGACTCACCCGGCCGGGTGAGTCTCTGTATGGCGAGTTGGTCGATGTACTTCCTGATCTTACCGGATACTCGAAACCGATGATCGAGATCGGGCTGGAACGGATGGGTGCCGGCTGGACGGCGGCCGCGCTGCGCTCCGCCCTCGAAGGTGAGTTCGGGTCGCTCGAGGTGCTCGACGATTTCCAGCCGCGCCCGGCTGGCGGCCTGCAGCGCGCCTTTGGCCCCTCGCTTACCGTCCACATCTTCAGCGGTAATATCCCGGGTGTCTCCGTCAGCAGCCTGATCCGCGCGCTCTGCGTCAAGTCGGCCAGCTTCGGCAAGACCGCCGCCGGCGAGCCGTACTTCGCCGTCTGTTTCGCCCGGGCGCTGGCCCAGCAGGATGAGGAGATGGCGGACTGTCTCGCCGTCACCTATTGGGCGGGAGGCCAGGAAGATCTAGAAGCGGTGGCGTTCTCCGAAGCCGAAGCGGTGATCGCCTACGGTAGCGACGAGACGATCAGCGGTGTGGCGTGCCGCGTGCCGCCGGCAGTGCGCTTCATCGGTTACCCGAACCGTGTGGGCGCGGCGCTCGTCTCTAAGAGCGTGCTGAGGGTGAAGGGCGTCCGCGAGTTGGCGTCGGGAGCGGCGCGTGACGTGATCACCTTCGACCAGCAGGGATGCGTGTCGCCGCACACCATCTACGTCGAGCGAGGCGGCGTAGCCAGCCCGCTCGACTTCGCAGAACAGCTCGCCGTCGCACTCCAGCGCCTGGCCGAGGAAATTCCTCGCGGCAAGATGACTCCCGGCGAGTCGACGCTCATCCACCAGCTACGAGCACAGGCGGAGATCCGCGGCGCCACGATACTGGCCAGTGAGCGAGGCACCGAGTGGACGGTGATCGTCGAGGAGCGAGTCGAGTTCGAGCCCTCGCCGCTCAACCGGGTGATTCAGGTCCGCGTTGTGGACGATTTGTCGGAGGCGCTAATAGCGCTCGGGCGAGTGGGAGTCCACCTACAGACGGTGGCAATCGCGGCCGAGCCTGGCGTGGCCAGAACGCTGGCGGGAAGACTGGGCGCGCTGGGAGCCACGCGAATCGTGCCGCTAGGTGAAGCGGCGTGGCCGGCGCCACACTGGCATCACGACGGCCGCTTCCAGTTCATGGACCTGGTCCGCTTCGTCGATCTTGAGGACCAGTAGCCGGTGGCCGGTGGCCGGTAGCCGGTGGCCGGTAGCCAGTGGTCGGTAGAGTAGGAGCGTTCCTACTCCTACTCCGACTCCTACTCGGCCGGTGCTACCTGCGAGCGCTCGATCCTTCCCAGCCGGACCAAGACGGTGCCAACGACGATGCCGCCGGCGCCCGTAAGCTGCAGCGATGTTGGCGTCTCTCCTAACGTCAACCAGGCGATTACCAGGGCCACCACCGGGATGAAGTTGGAGTAGACAGCGGTGCGCGTGGTGCCGATATGGCGGATGCTGTAGTACCAGATGAAGTATGCCAGCGCGATGGCGAAGGCACCGCTGAAGACGAGCGCCAGCCAGGAGAGCGGGCGCACGGCCGACCAGTCTTGGGCCAGGAAAGCGGGCACCGAGACGACCAGTAGCACAACGCCGCCGATCCACATGGTGATCGCCGTCACTGGCAAGGCGCCATACCGGTGGACCAGCGGCGCCGAGCCGACCGTGTAGGCCGACCAGGCGAACGCGGCGGCGAGCACCGTGAGGTCTCCGCGCACGGTGCCGGCGCTGAAGCTCACCGCTTCCGCCCCACCCAGAACGACAAGGGCGATGCCGGCGAAAGACAAAGCCACGCCGGCCAGCGCGAGGGTGCCGATCCGCTCCTGGCGGAAGGCAACGGAGAGCAAGGTGGTGAAGACCGGCGTGACCGAGAGCATCAGGCTCGCGTTCCCGGCTAGCGTCCAGTCGATCCCGTAGATGAAGAGCACCTGATAGACGGTATTGCCGAGCAGGCCGAGCCCGATCAGCGCGGGCCAATAGCGCCGATCGATGGAAGTCGTACGACCGGCGATCTTGACGCTGACCAGGAGCAAGAGCGAGGCGAGCGTGAAGCGCAGGCCGTTGAACGCCAGTGGCGACATCTCGCGCAGCGCGAACTTGACTACCGAGAAGTTGGAGGCCCAGATGAGGATCAGAGCCGCCAGGGCGAAGTAGGTCAGCCCGAGCGAAGGAGTGGGCTCTTTCGGCTGTCGCTTCATCGATGGCGGCCCGATATTGGATGTCGTCCCTGGGACACGACGGCGGCACGCAACATACCCGCTCGCCGTCCGAACACAAGCGCTGCGGGTCAACGTCGAAACCGAGGTATGCCTAGCACATGCACGCACTGGTGAGAGCCGCGCTGGCGCCCGTCAGGGCAACCCCGGACGTCCGGGCCGAACTGGTGTCGGAGGAGTTGATGGGCGCGGTGCTCGAGGTAAAGGAACGAAGCGACGATTGGGCTCGCGTCAGAGGTGAGGACGGATACGAGGGTTGGGTGAACGCCGGCGGTCTGCTCTTCTGCAGCGAAGAGAAAGCTGTGGCCTGGTGGGATGACGCCGGTGGCCGGCCGGCGGTTCTGTTGGACGCAAGCCTGGTGGATGACCAGGGGCGCATTCTGGTTCGTCTGCCCTGGGGCGCCCGGGTCGCGGTCGACGGCTCGACGGCCCGCCTGCCCGACGGCCGTGCCGGTAGGTTGGCCGATGGTAGGTGGATCGCCTGGGTGGAGCGTGCGACTGCGTTTCCCGCTGAAGCTGCGGCCGTCGTGGCCACGGCGCTCGAGTGGATGGGTGTGCCCTATGTGTGGGGCGCGCGTACTCGCTGGGGTACCGATTGTTCTGGGTTCGTTCAGGCGGTCTACCGGCTACATGGTTTCCTGCTGCCCCGTGACAGCTACCAGCAGGCCGAGGTCGGCGAGCCGGTCGAGCCCGGCGCCGACTTCGCCGCGCTGCAGCCGGGCGACCTCGTATTCTCCCGGGGCCTGGCGACCGAGCGCGTCACGCATGTTGCTCTGTCGCTGGGTGGGCCGAAGATCCTGCATGCCGCAGAGGCCAACGGCGAGGTGATGGAAGATGATCTCGCTGGCAGTTCGGAGCTACAGTGTTCGTTGGCAGGGAGGGTGAGCGGCGTTCGCCGCCTGTTCTGGTGATATCGCGCCGCGTTAGTGACGGAGTCCGACGACCTGGTATCCGCGCTCGGCTCCTTCCCAGCGCAAATGGATGACGGCCCCACGCTTCAGGCGCACGCCATCCCGCACCGCCTCTATCTGTAATGTCGCCGTACTTTCCGATGCGCCTACGCCGGGCAACCCGGTGTCGAGGTCGCCGAGATCGATCCGTAGCGTCTGCCGCGCGCTGGCGCTGGCGGTATGATCGAAGGTCAGCTTGATCTCGTGGTAGATGTCCTCGAAGACGCAGGTATAACTCGTCCGGCCGGCATCCCAAACGCCCGCCTCCAGTCCCAGGTCGTCGAAAGATACCTCTAGCGACGGCGAGGAGGAGTACTCGAAACGCGCATCCACTCGCTCGATCGGTGTTACGCGCCCGTACCAGTAGGTGACGATCTTGTCGCGTCGCGCCATCAGGATGTTGGCCAGGACGTCGGCTGCCTCCCCTACGGGGAGCGCCCCCTCAGCCACCGCCGCTTGAATGTGCTCGTCGCTGAACGCGGCGACCAGCTTGGCTCCCCAGTATCCGTCCGCCGCTGTCTTCCATCTGAACGCGCCGTTCGGCCAGTTGGCCCGCCAACTGCCGGGCTCGAATTCGCGGACCGGCATCCAACCGATGGAGGGGTGAAGTTCGTAGTACTCCACATCCTCCCAGCCTCTCTTGTAGAAGCCCAGTGTGAACATCCGCGCGACGGACGGCCAGAAGTCGAAGTTGTACTCCACTCCCTCACGCGGCTGGTGCGGGCGAATCGTCCCGCTGCCCAGGGTCGCGGCGAAGTCGATCAAGTAGTGGCGGACGTAGCCGGGCGGGTCGATGAACACGTCCATCGTGTTGGCGAAGCGCATGTCGACGTGGTTCAGCCAGGACGACACGACGTACAGCCCACGCAGCTCGCGCCGGTATTCGTGGCGGTAGTAATCGTTGGGGTCGTCACCTCGAAAACCGGAAAACAAAAAGGGTCCGAGCGGTCTGCCGGGCACGAACTTGCTGGCCAGGGCCAGGTAGCGGCCGTCGGGCAGGGGATCGGTGAGGGCGAGCACCGTGTAGATGTCGTCCTCGGCCATCGGACGTTCCGACCCGGCGTCTTCGATCATCGCCTCCGGGTCGAGAACCAGGCGCGCTAGATCGAACACGACGATGTAATCCTCCGGTGTGTGATAGCCGGCGGCGTAAAAGAGCCGCGATGAGATCACACCCGCCGCGCTGGCCAGATGGAGATTGCCCCTCGGGTCGAACTTGAAGAGGAACGTGTTGCCGCGCGCGTCCCGTACGGTGAAGCCGGCCGAGATGCCGGCGGTCTTGCCTCCGATGACAGTGAGCTCGCGGCTCGTATCGGGGCCGACCGTCGTTGGACCGCGAGCCACATCTTCCGGCGACATGTCACCTCGGTCGATCCGGTGCTCGAACCAGGCGGAGTTGACTGCGTCGTCGAAGCGCGAGACGTTGACCGCTTCGTGCCCCGCGCCGATCAAACGCCTGAAGCTGAAGCCGTAGCCGATCTCGCCGCCTACGGACACCTTCAGCAACCGGCTGACCTCGTCCACTCTTCGGTCCCCGGGCTGCTCGCTGGGTAGCGTGTCCACATAGGTGATCGGCTCTAGCGGCAGCGCGGTCGTCTTGCGCGAAGCGCTGCAGCCACCCAAGAGAACGGCAAAGGCCGTCATCGCCAGGATCGGAAGGTCCCGTATCTCGCCTCTGCGGAGGGTCGAGCTCACGATCAGAACACCGCGCTGAAGCGGATGCGAAAGCGCAGCCCCTCGGGGCCGAACGCCAAGTAGTTGACGATAGTGGCCCGGGATTGGGCTACCAGGCGCCAACCGAAGCCGAAGCTCCGATTCATATCGCTGAGGCTGATGCGTGTGATTTCGCTCTGCACCGAGCCGGTGTCGAACAGGAAGAACGTCTCGACCCGCGAGCGACCGTGCAGTTCGCGCCATACCTCATAGCGCCACTCGGTCATCAGGGCCGCCATGTCGTTGTCGCGATAACGCTCCTGACTGAGAGCGCGGGCGCCGAGATTGTCTCCCAGGACGGCCAGGTGATAGAACGGGACCTCTTCACCCCGATCGACCCGATTCAGCTCGGAGAGGATCTGAAAGGCGAACTGCTGCCTCGGGTTCAGGGGGACGTAGCCCCGAGCGACAAGGCTGAAGCGACGGAAGTCGGAGTCCGTTCCATCGATCCCGCGGTAGATGCCCGAGCCGAGCTCGAGATACACTCCCCGCTGCTGAAGTTCGGAGTTGCGAGTCAGGTCGAGACCGGCGCTGGCGACGGCGAGGACGTACCGGACGCGCTCGTTGACGCCGTACAGGGTGCTGAATTCGGGATGGTCCTGGATGTTCTGTGTGCGACTGTCCTTGCCGCGATCGACTCGGTTGTCTTCCCAGGCAAGCTCGCCGTAGAGACGCACAGTGGACACGCGGGTGATTCCCGAGACCGAGACCCGCTGGTGGTCCCGAAGGTAGTCGACCCGATCCTCTTTTCTGGAGTCATTGCCCACGCCCCAGAAACGGGGCTCGGCGTCGCGCTGGAACGTGTAGCCGGTATAGAGCGACCCAAGGTAGTTCTCGAACTGCAATCCCACCATGTAGCGTTGCGACGTTCGAATCGAGAAGGCGGCATCGACGACGAGCGGTTTCGCACCGACGTAGGTCAACTCTGCGGCGATGCCGCTTCTGGGGCCGATGCTACCGAAGCTGGGCCGGATTCCCCGCTCGTTCATCCACCTGAAGACCGGCGGGACCCCCTGCGGCTGTTCTTGGGTCACCGCTCCGATCAGCTCCGCGAACCCGTGACCCACTATTCGAAGCGGCCAGACCAGTATGCGGAAGGGCAGTGTTACCCCATCCACGACGTCGAACGGTGGATCGGCTGGAGGTCTCTCCAGTTCGGCCCGGATCGCGTCGGCGCTGTCCGGCGACACCGGTCCGTCGCCGCTGCTCTCTTGTGCCCGGGCGGGCACGCAGGGCGCGAGCAGCCCTGCGACTAGAGCGAGAGCTATCACGAGCCGGCGGATCATCGTCCGCTTCACTCTCCGGCCTCTTCCTCGTCCAGCAAGCGCATCAGCGCCTCCCGGTCCTGAGCGTCGCCGAACAGGGTCGCTCCCGTCTTCATTAGGTCGGATACGACATCGTCGAGTGGCCTCAGCGACTTCTCTCGCTGGTACTCGCTCACATCGCCGATGAACGGCCAGAGTCTCTTGCGCACGTCCGCCGGTAACGCCTGCTCCAGGTACTCGAGCGAGAAGCTCTTCAGCTTCTCGTCCTCGAGGATGATCCCATTGAACGCAGCCCGCACCACCTCCGGTTCCAGGACCAGCGTCAGCAGGCGGAAGGTATGTTCCAGGCTCAACTCGCCGCGCGCTCCGACCCGCTGCTGCACCAGTTCGTCCTCGGCCGGCTCGTCGTCGAGCAGTTTCTGCATCTCCCAAACCGGGCGGCCGCGGCCGATCTCCGACCTGATCGCTCCCCAGACGACAGATGCTTCATCACGCTGCGAGACCGGCAGGCCCCTTCTCCGCCGTCGAGCAAGCGCGATAGCGGCGCGATAGCGGACCTCGAAGCGGTCGGTGGCGACAGCCTCGAGAAGAGCGTCATCGGCCTCCACTCCGCCCATCCGGGCCAGCACGCGCGGTATCCTGCGCCGGATCACGAAGTCTGTGCTCTCATCCACCAGGCGCTGTGTGAGGAGTGGCACTGCAGGCTCGCCGACGGTCATGAGGGCCAATCGAGCGCGGTCGAACAGGGCATCGCGTGCCAGAAGGCGGATGATCACCGGGATGTGGCTCTCGTCCCAATCCGTCGTCTCCTCGAGTGTGCGCGCGACGCTATGAAGATCGGCTGAGTTGAGCCGCGCCAGAATCATCTCGGCGCCGGACGCCATGACTTCGTCTTCCGCTCGCTCTTCCTCCTGTTGTTCCCCCTGAGCCAACAAGCCCGGATCGCTCTCCTCGATCAGCGACCTGATATCGAGACGCGTGAAGGTGCCACTCAGCAAGTCTCTGCCGCCCAGACGCGCCGCGGCGGCCACATTGCTGGCCATCTCGCCGCTGTCCTTCAATCCCTCGGTAACCGTCTCGAAGTAGCGGGCACCCATGCGCCGGCTCAAGTAGAGCAAATAAAGCGACAGCAGGATGATGAAGACGGACAGGTAGCGAGGGGAGAATCCACTCAGCGTCACCCAGAGGAAGATGATGCCAGCCCCCAGGCCTTCGGCCAGCGAGTCCACCACCGAGTCGATGAACGTCTTCGTCTTGCGACGCAACAGCGACGGCACCGGTACGTACAGGATCTCGAGAGCGGAGCGATAGAGGGACTTGCGCAACGAGGCGTCCGAGCCTCGTAGCAGTGTGACCAGAACCAGGCCGGGCACGACGAGCATCCCGCCGGAGCCCAGCAACAATATCAGCGGCAGCACGGCGAGGCTCCAGGCCACACCTGCAATGGCGAGAAAGCGGGCGACGATGAGCAGCTGAATGAGCAGCGCGATGCCGCCGGTCCAGCCGTAAAAAGCGCCGAAGAAGCTGGTGAGCCCCTCGGTGGTAGTGATGTTTGTCCGAACGAGGTCCTTGAACTGGTAATCGAGCAGGGTGGTTGCCACTGCGATGACGAAGACGATGGATGCGATGGTGCGAAGGTGTGGTGAGTCCCAGACGAGTCTCATACTGTCGCGAAGCGAAGACTTCTCGTCGCTCGACTTGGGCGCCTCCTCGATCTCGGGCAGAAACCGCTGCACGACGAGGAAGAGGGCTATGAGCCCGACCAATCCTGGGATCAGCCACGTCAGGTCGAGTCGCTGCGTGAGCCAGACCAGCGAGTTACCCATCACCATCAAGCCCGCCGTTCCGCCGGCGCCGATCAGGCCGAACAGGCGCTTCGCCCCGCGTATGGCGAAGAGCTCCGACGTGACGACCCAGAAGCCGGAGGTCAGGAGCACGGTTCCCAGAGCGGTCCAGATGTAGAAGGCGACCACGGCGGTGGGCCGGCCGATCGAAAATGGCCACAGCACCAGCAGACCGGCGGCCAGGACCGCCGCCGTCGCCATCAGCACTCGCTTCGGGTGATGGCGCGACAACAGGCGCACGAAGATGCCGACGGCAGGCACGCTGAGCAGGGCTACGGCCGCCGTGATGTACGGCAGCGATTCAATGGGAAACGACGTGAGGTAGAGCGCCTCACGCAGCGATCGAGCGAGGACCAGGAAAGCCATCGCCAGGAAAGCGCCGAGGAACGAGAGCAGCACGCTCCGCGCCTCGTTCGGCCGCACGTCCAACCAGATGGCGATCCTCTTAAACGGATTCATGCGGTGTTTGAGCTGCCGGGTGGTTCAGGCGGAGCGCCGCCGGCCGGTTCAAGTCGAGGGCTCTACCGCAATCAGCGAGCTCCCCTCCCCGGCCTGAAGCTCGTCCTCCGGGAAGAAGCAATCGCAGTCATGCGGGTCCTCGCCGAGTATACCGTGGAGATCCCACCACGCCTCGGCTTTCTCGCGCGACCAGGTCTCTTCGAGAGGCACCGAGCAGAGCGCCACCTCCAGCTCGCGGGCCGTCTGGAAACGGTCGCCCGGCTTCTTCTCGAGGCACTTCATCACTATGTCGTCGAGCGCGGACGGGATTTCCAGCTCCGAGATCTCCGAGGGCCGTCTGGGGATCGTTTTCACGTGGTCGATGACCACTTCAACGCTCGTCTCCGCGGTAAACGGCGGCTGGCCCGTGAGCAGCCAGTAGGCGACGCCGCCCACGTTGTAGAGGTCCGCTCGACCGTCGACCTTCTCGTTCCCGTATACGGTCTCGGGGGCTAGGTAGCGCGGCGTCCCGAACAACATCCCGGTCTTGGTGATGCCGCTCGCCGTGTCCGAACTGATCTGCTTGGCGAGGCCGAAATCGAGCACCTTGGCGAAATCGTAGAGCTCGCCGCGACGCGTCAGGAAGATGTTGCCCGGCTTTATGTCGCGGTGGATGATTCCACGTTTGTGCGCCTCGGTGAGCGAGCCGCAAACCTGCGCCAGGATGTAGATGGTACGGGCCGGTGAGATGGGGCCATACTCTTTGACCAGTTTCTCGAGGTCCAGCCCTTCCAGAAACTCCATCGCGTAGTAGAGGCTGTGATCGGGCGTGCGTCCCACCTCATATATCGTGATCGTGTTTGGGTGCGTCAGCGTCGCGGACAGTCGTATCTCTCGCTCGAAGCGTGCCAGGGCCGCGCCGCCGTCGCCCTCCCTCGGCTGCATGACTTTCACAGCCGTCGGCCGGCATAAGAGGGAGTGCTGGGCATAGTACACCTGTCCCATGCCGCCTTTGCCAAGCTCGTCATGGATCAGATAGTTGCCCAGTCGCTTCGCCCGGTGAGCGGTCTTTCTGAGGCTGTACAGCGTCCTGCTCACGAAGGCCGATGCTCCACCCAGGATGGCGATGCCCGAGACGCCCCAGATCGTATGGTTGCGCGCTGCCTCGCCTCCGCCGCGCTCGGCCCAAAAAGTCACGAACTCGGGCATCACCGTGTAGAGGATCCCGCTGAGTAGCAGGAACCAGATCGCCGCTAGCGCCGCCAGCGCGACCTGATACCCGGGCCGCCAGGGTATGAAAGCCGCCGAGAGGAATAGCAGCAGCGAGACACCGAAGTAGGGATCGGTGGCCGGGTGGAAGGTCGCTCTGTTGAAGATGGCCAGAGCTATATTGAAGGCGACGACCCCATAGACGACAGGGCGCAGGTACCGGCGCGTTTTCCCGGACAGCACGTAGAGCAGGCCGAGGCCTACCATGAACGATGCTGCGTGCGCCAGCGAGCCCGTCACCCAGTGGTAGCGGTTGAGCGCGGTCACGATCCCCGGATCGGCTGACGGCACCAGGGTGCCGATGAAGAAGGCGACAAGGGTGATCACCAGGCCGGTCAGGAAGAGCAGCCGGCAACGCTGCCAGAGCTCTTCTCTCTGCTCGGTCTCGAACGAGCCGCTGGTGGAGAACGGCCCCGAAATCGCCCGCTGGATCGTCGCTTCGCTAGTAGGCATGGAAGGAACTATATGCGCTGGGCCGGAGGCGGTCTACCTCCACCTACGCCGCTATGGCCGGGCGGGCGGGTTCTAGGGCTCGAAGATGAAGCGAGAGATACCGCGCGTGGAGGATAGTCCCCCGCTGGTGGGCTTCGGCGGCTCCGGCTCCGGGGACGCCAGCCCATGCAGATTCCACCACTCCAGCGCCTTCTCCGCGGTCCACGGCTCGCCGAAGGGCAGCTCGCGCAGCGCTGCCTCCAGCGACGCCGCATCCGGGAAGCGGTCCTCCGGGTCCTTCTCCAGGCAAGTCATGACGATATCGTCCAGTTCCGGCGGGATCTGGACCTCGGTCACCTGCGATGGCCTGTCGGGTGTCGCCTTGACGTGGTCGATCAGCAACTCGACGCTCGATTTCGCTTCAAAGGGCGGCCGACCCGTGAGCATCCAGTAGGCGACGGCGCCCAGGCAGTAGAGGTCGGAGCGCGGGTCGATGTGCTCCGTTCCCTTGATCGCTTCCGGCGAGATGTAGCGGGGCGTCCCGACGGCGACGCCGGTCTTCGTCAGGCCCGCTGCATCGTCTGCGCTGACCTGCTTCGCCAGCCCGAAGTCCAGGACCTTCACGAAATCGTACAGGCCACCGCGCTGTGTGAGGAAGATGTTCGACGGCTTGATGTCGCGGTGAACGATTCCGCGGCCGTGGGCCTCGCCGAGAGCGCTGCACGCCTGCGCCAGGATGAAGACCGATCGGGCGGGCGGTATCGGGCCGAAGCGCTCGACCAGCTTCTGGAGGTCGAGTCCCTCGAGATACTCCATCACGTAGTAGAAGCGGTTGTCCGGATCGTAGATCGTGATCGAGTTGGGGTGAGTCAACGTCGCCGATAGCTGGACCTCGCGCTCGAATCGTGTTATGGCCGCCTGCACGTCCTGGCCGGACACCTGCATCACCTTCACGGCCGTGGGACGGCGAATCAGCGCGTGCCTGGCCCGGAAGACCTGGCCCATGCCGCCGGCGCCCAGTTCCTCCTCGATG
>JBDHHZ010000050.1:0-12386 GCA_039589115.1 Gemmatimonadota bacterium
TTGTTCGCCTGGGCAGGTCTTGGCGCTTCCTTCGGTCCCACATCGATCCTCGCACTCTACTGGCGCCGCGCCACGCGGGCGGGAGTGATGGCCGGCTTCATCACGGGGGCGGTGATCACTCTGGTCTGGGGTTTGACGCCCGCTCTGGATTCGCGACTCTACGAGCTGATTCCGGCCTTCACCGGTGGCTTGCTGGTGACGATCATCGTGAGCCTGCTGACCGCGCCGCCCGAGCGCGTCGATGAAATGTTCGACAGCATGGAGGACCGCGGTCCCGAGCGGTCCTAACCCCCCCCGGTTTCCTACTCCTACTCCTCTCCTACTCCTACTCCATAGACAATCAACGCGGGCGCGGGCGCGGGCGCGGACGGGGCGAAGACGATGGCGAGAAAAGGCGTCAGGCGTTGCAGGAGAGCGGGTGCCGGGCGATAATCAGAGCCATGCTCAGGGTGATGTTCATCGGAACGTCGTCGGCCCGGCCGACGGTATCGCGCAATACGAGTTCGCTGGCCGTGCAGCGGGAGGGCGATCTGTATCTGTTTGACTGCGGCGAGGGAACGCAGCGGCAGATGATGCGCTACGCGGTCGGCTTTACGGTGAAGGAGATCTACCTCACCCACATGCATGCCGACCACTACCTGGGCACGGTTGGTCTGCTGCGAACGATGAGCCTCCAGGAGCGCGAGGAGCCGTTGAAGATCTTCACGCTTCCCGGCGGCGAGCGGCTGCTGGAAGGAGCGGTGGGCCTGGAGTTGGAGGAGCTGACCTTCACCGTCCAGATCGAGCCGCTGGCGCCGGGCGAGTCGGTCGGTCACGGCGACTACTCCATCTCGGCCTTTAGGGTCAGCCACCCGGGTGGCGCGAACGGTTATTCCCTTGCAGAGGAGGCGCGACCCGGTCGCTTCTATCCGGAGCAGGCTGCAGCGCTCGGTGTTCCGGAGGGTCCGCTCTTCGGTCGACTTCAGCGCGGGGAGGCCGTTCGGCTGGAGGACGGCCGCGAAGTGCAGCCCGATGAGGTCATGGGGCCGGCGCGGCCCGGGCGCACGCTGGTCTATAGCGGCGACACGCGGCCATGCGAGTCGACGGTGGAGGCCGCCTCTGGCTGCGATATGCTGGTCCACGAGGCGACGTTCTCTGACGAAGAGGTGGAGCGGGCCCAGCGCACGGGACACTCGACGGCGTCTCAGGCGGGTGAGATCGCCTTCCGGGCCGGCGCCCGGCAGCTCGTGCTCACACACCTGAGCGCGCGCTATTCGGAGCGACCGTTCGTACTGGAGCGCGAGGCGAAGCAGGCTTGCCAGGGAGCCTGTGAGGTTATCGTGGCCTACGACGGGCTGGCGATCGAGATCCCGCTGCATGACGAGGCTAGCCGCTAGCTTGATCACCCTCCGCGTACCAGGTGACAAGTCGATAACCCACCGGGCTCTGCTGCTGGCGCCGTTGGCAACGGGGCCGAGTCACTTTCGTGGATTGGCTTGCGGTGCGGATGTCGAACGGACGGCGGCCGCGATGCGTTCTCTCGGCGCGGAATCTGTTCGACTTCCGGAAGCCGACGCAGAGATCGAGATCACGCCTCCAACCAGGCTGTGCTCGCCGCAGGCGGTGATCGACTGCGGTAACAGCGGCACGACGGCGCGCCTGCTCACCGGTCTAGTAGCGGGACATCCCATAACAGCCACGCTGGACGGCGACGACTCGCTCCGCCGGCGGCCCATGGCCCGGGTGGTCGAACCGCTCAGCGCTGCCGGAGCAGCTGTGCGCGCGCTCGGAGCACCGGGCCGCCTGCCCATCGAGATCGACGGTGGGGCCCTGCAGCCCATCGACCACGAGAGCGAGGTGGCGAGCGCCCAGGTGAAGAGCGCGCTGTTGCTGGCGGGCCTGGCGGCGGGCGTGCCGGTCACGGTGGTCGAGCCCGGGGCGTCGCGCGACCACACCGAACGCATGCTCAGCGCTATGGGCGCATCGCTGAGCGTGGAGTCCGTCGGCTCGGGACAGCGTGTGCGGCTCGAGCCGACGGACCGTCCGCTGCGACCGCTCGACATGCAGGTACCCGGCGACTTCTCGTCGGCGGCATTTTGGCTCTCTCTGGGTCTGTTGGGAGGGTGTGGAGACGGGGTGGTCGTAGAGGGTGTGGGGCTCAATCCAGGTCGCACGGGCTTCCTGCGCGTTCTGCTGGCGATGGGTGCGAGTATCGAGACGAGGAGCACCGGCGAGCAAGGCGGTGAACCGGTTGGCGACGTCGTCGCCCGATCTTCTTCGCTTCGGGCCCTCGACCTCCCCTCGGAGTGGGTACCTTCTCTTCTCGATGAGATCCCGATCATAGCATGCCTCGCCGCCCGGGCCGCCGGGAAGACGATCATCCGTGGGGCCGCTGAATTACGCGTGAAGGAAAGCGATCGGATCGCCGCCCTCCACGACAACCTGTCGGCGCTGGGAGTGGCCTGCCGTGAGCTTCCGGACGGACTGGAGATAGAGGGGAGCGTTCGACCGCTGGCGGGCCGGGTCGAGACACGGGGGGATCACCGCATCGCTATGAGCTTTGGTGTGCTGGGCGCTCTGCCAGGCAACACCGTCGAAATTGATGACAGGGCTTGCGTCCAGGTCTCGTATCCCGGTTTTTGGGAGGAGCTCGAGCGAGTCGTTCAGCATAGAGAGACGTGATGATCATCGCCATCGACGGTCCGGCCGGCTCAGGCAAAAGCACAACGGCGCAGGAAGCAGCGCGTCAGCTGGGCTTCCTGCATCTCGATTCCGGTGCCCTCTATCGCGCTTTTGCCCTCGCCGCCTGCCAGCTCGACTGGTCGGACCCCAATGGCGAGGTGGACCGCGCGCACATCCGGGAGCTGGCCGCCCAGGACGTCGGCGGGGAGGTAGCGGAAGGTACCATCGTGGCGCTGCTCGATGGGATCCGGCTCGGTGACGAGATCCGTACGCCGAGGGTCACAGCCTGCGCATCAAAGGTCTCCGCCTATCCCCAGATCCGGGAGCGCGTGAACGGGGTGCTGCGCAGCCTGGCTGCCGAGTACCCGGCGGGCATCGTCTGCGAAGGGCGCGACATGGGCACCGTCGTCTTTCCAGGCGCGGATTTGAAGATTTTCATGGTCGCCGCGCCAGAAGAGCGGGCTCGCCGGCGCCTCCTCCAGAGGGGCGACCAGGTGAGCCCTGAGAGCGTGCGCGAGGAGTCCGCGGAGCTAGTCGCCCGCGACACCCAGGATTCACAGCGCCGGGAGTCGCCGTTGCGAAAAGCGGAGAACGCCCTGGTCATCGATACCACCCAGCTGAGCTTCGAGGAGCAGGTGGAGCGGATCGTGGCCGCGGCCCGCCTTCTTGACACAAGTTGAAAGCTTGGACTACATTCCGCAGTTGATTCCCGGGCACAGCTTTAATCCCTGTGGCGGAAGAGGTTAGCGAGCGGGTCCGGTTCGCCGCCGGGGAAACGGCAGCGCCTGTTAATTTTGTTACCCCTAACGAGATGGGAACGTCGGTCTCGGACCCCGACGTAGACGTCAAACCCGATGCAAAACGAAAACAACGAGACGATCACACCGACCGAAGAGCAGACTCCAGCAGCTACCCCCGAGCAGAGCGATGTGATGCCGGAAGCGAGCGTGAGCGAGGCCGCTCCCGCTCCGCCGCCGACCGACCCAGAGCCCTCCGTGCAGGTGCTAACCGAGGAATTGGTAGAGGATAAGGCCCGGGAGCTGGGTGTGCGCCCCGATCTCTTCGATGAAGGGGAGTACACCTCCGAGGAGTACGAGCAGATGCTCTCGATGTACGAGGACACCCTCAAGAACATCGAAGAGGGCGAAATCGTGAAGGCGAAGGTCCTGCGCGTGACCGACACCGCCGCGATCCTCGACCTCGGATTCAAGTCCGAGGGCTCCGTCCCGCTTGACGAGTTCCGATCTCCGGAAGAGGCGCAGCCGGGCGCTGAAGTCGATGTCTTCCTCGAGCGGTTGGAGGACCAGGAGGGTGTGGTCGTTCTTTCGAAGAAGAAGGCCGACTTCCTGCGGGTCTGGGAGCAGATCAAAGAATCCTACGATAGTGACGAGCCGATCACCGGTATGATCAAGAAGAAGGTGAAGGGTGGGGTCACGGTCGACATCATGGGTGTCGACGCGTTCCTGCCTGGCTCCCAGGTAGCGCTGCGGCGCGTGCCGAACGTGGACGAGCTGATCGGCCAGGAGTTCGAGTTCAAGATCCTCAAGTTGAACAAGCGGCGCCGCAACATAGTAGTCTCGCGCCGTGTGATCCTCGAGCAGGAGCGCAGCGAGAAGCGCGATGAGCTGAAGACGGAGCTGGAGACCAGTCAGGTCCGCGTTGGCATCGTGAAGAACATCACCGACTTCGGTGCGTTCATCGATCTGGGCGGCATGGACGGTCTCTTGCACATCACCGACATGTCGTGGGGCCGGGTCGGTCATCCCAGCGAGATATGCAACATCGGCGACGAGATCGAGGTCAAGATTCTCGATATCGACTGGGACCGCGAGCGCATCTCGCTAGGCCTCAAACAGCTCCAGGCCTACCCGTGGAAAGACGTCGAGAAGAAGTATCCCGTTGGATCGCGCGTGCGAGGCAAGGTCGTATCGATCACCAACTACGGCGCGTTCGTCGAGTTGGAGCGAGGCGTAGAGGGTCTCGTGCATATCTCGGAGATGAGCTGGACGCGCAATGTCAGGCATCCGTCTCAGCTCGTCTCGATCGCCGAGGAGATTGAGGCCGTCGTACTCCGCGTCGATCCGGAAGACGAGAAGATCTCACTCGGCATGAAGCAGGCCGAGGAGGATCCCTGGCTCAGCCTGCCGGAGAAGTATCCGCCGGGAACGCGCATCAGAGGCAAGGTGCGCAACCTGACTAGCTTCGGCGCCTTCGTCGAAGTCGAGCCCGGTATCGACGGGTTGGTCCACGTATCGGACATGAGCTGGACCAAGCGGATCCAGCATCCGTCGGAGGTGCTGAAGAAGGGAGACGAGGTCGAGGTCGTCGCTCTGAGCATCGACGTCGATCAGAAGCGCATCTCGCTCGGTCTCAAGCAGACCGAGGACGATCCCTGGTACAGCCTGGCGCAGAAGTACGCTCCGAACACTGAGACTCAGGGCACCGCCGTTCGCTTGCTCGACAAGGGAGTGGTGGTCGACCTCGGTGACGATGTCGAAGGCTTCGTGCCTATCTCGCAGATCGTCGAGGGGCGTGAGATCCATAGCCCGGACGAGGTCATCAGGGTCGGTGACACGCTGAACATGAAGGTCATGGAGTCCGACCCGATCAACCGGCGCATCGTGCTGCAGGTCACTGAGCTACCCGAGCGCGATCCGGAAGAAGAGGCAGCGCTGGCGGCCGAGGCCGCGGCGGCCGCTGAAGCGGCGGCCGCTGAAGCGGCGGCGAAGGCTGAGACGGCGCCGGAGGCTGACATGGCGACCGAGACCGAACCGGAAGCTGAAGCTGAAGCCGAAGCTCAGGCCGAGGCGGAGGCTGCGGAGGTCGAGGTCGGGGCCGAGACCGCTGAAGCTGAATCGGCTGTTGAGGTTGAGGCCGAGATCGCTGAGGCTGAGGCTGAACCGGCCGTTGAGGTCGAGGCCGAGGCTGAGGTCGCTGAGGTTGAAGCTGAGGTCGCTGAGGTTGAGGCTGAATCAGCCGTTGAGGTTGAGGCTGAGGTCGCTGAGGCTGGGGCTGAATCGGCTGTAGAGGTCGAGGCCGAAGCGGAAGCCGAAGTCGAGGCGAAGGCGGATGGAGAAGAGGCCGAAGCCGCGGCCGAGGAGACGGAAGTGGAAGAGGACGAGTCCTCGGAGGATAAGGAATCGTAGAGCCGATCGTTCTGCCATGAGCTTGCGATATCCCGAGGGGGCGGAGATTCTCCGCCCCCTTTATCGTTTCCACAGCAGCGCGGACCGGCTGCTCTTTCCGGCGGCGCTCGGTTGATCTAAGATGCTGTCGATGAGGCGAATCAGGTTGAGAGTCTGGACATGGCGCGTTGCCGGAGCGCTGGCGCTGGCGGTTGCTGGCTTCGGTTTGACCTGTGGAGGGGCCCGCGGGCCCACGGGTGTGAGCGTTCCGGCGCCCCAGCCGATGAGCCCCGACCGGAGGGCCCACGAACGTGAGGCCTCGCGGGTCTACAGGCTCGCCGAGGACGCCTTCGAGGACGCCGACTACGCGGCCGCGGAGTCGCTGGCCAACAACCTCATTCAAGAGTATCGGGACACGGACTGGCTAGGGCCGGGCCTGTTGCTGTCTTCGCAGTCGGCGCTGGAGCTCAATCAGCCGGAAGAGGCTCGGGCACGCGCCGCCCGCTACCTGACCCTCTACCGCGCTTCGGACGCGCGTCGCGCACCGGGACTCGTTGTCGTCGCCAGGATCCTACATCTGGAAGGGGAGGCTGTCGAAGCCGCCGACAGCCTACTGGCCACTCCATACAACCTGGGCGATGAGCAGCAGGCGGCGGCGCGACTTGCGCGCCTGGTCGTCTCCGAGTTGGGGCTGGGCGAAATCGACACGGTCGTGGCGCGCTGGCCCGCCGTTCACCCTCTCCGCTCGGTCTTCGATGTGGAGCGGGCCTCGCTGCTGCTCGCCGCCGGTCATGCCGATCAAGCACGCGAGCTAGCCCAGGCGGTCGTCGACATGGATCCGCTGGAGCCCGAGCGCAACCGCGCTGCAAGCATCGCGTCCGGAGAGGTGGAAACCGAGCAATGGCGTCCGATCATCGGCGCGATTCTGCCGATGAGCGGGCCGCTGGCCGCTTACGGCCGTATGGCCGAGGAGGGGATTCGGCTGGCGATCGAGGAATACAACAGCCGCCACTTCGACGAAGTGACGCTGATCGTAAGGGACGATGCCGATCAGTACGATGGGGATGGGGAGCTGGTCAGAGAGCTGGAACGTCTCGGTGCCGTGGCCATCGTCGGGCCGCTGCGCAGCGAAGGACTGGAGATCGCAGCCCGCCGTCGCCGCGATCGGGATCTTCTCATTGTCAGCCCCACGGCCCCGGAGAACCTCAGCTTCGAGCGCAACACCTTCTCTCTCTGGGGGACGACGGAGCGGGTGACGCGAGGCGCACGGGCGCTGGCCGGCTTCGCGGTTCGCGACCTTCAGCTCGACCGCTTCGGTGTGATGTACCCGAACACGCAGGAAGGTCGGAGTCAGCTAGCGGCCTTTGCCGATGCGGTGCGGGCGCGGGGCGGAGAGATCGTTGCATCGATCGCCTACGACGACACGGCGACGACGTTTGAGGAGCCTCTAACGTATCTGGGCATCACCAACCCTCAAGCCATCTATGCGCCGGCTAGTAGACCGAGGAGCGTGATCCAACTCGCTCCTCAGTTCTCGTACTACGGCCTCCGGGGTGTCCAGGTGCTGGGTGACGCGGAGTGGTCGGCGCCCGAGGTGCTGCGCCAGGTGGAGCCGCGCTTCATCGATGGTACCGTCATCTCGACGCACTTGCATCGCACGAGTCCATCGGTGCGCTGGCTCGAGTTCGTCGAGATGTATGAGCGCAAGTATCGGAAGGGAGTGCACGAGAGCCTGGTCCCGGCGCTGGCCTACGATGCCACGCGCCTGATCCTCTCGTCTCTGCCCTGGGGGTTCCCGCGGCGCTCGGCGATCGCCAGGTCCTTCCGCGATATCCGCAGCCTGCCCGGTGCGACCGGCATCTTCTCTGTGGAGAGCGGCGCGATCACTCGCCGTCCGTTCGTTCTACAGTTCAAGGACCGCGAGCTAGTGCCCGCCTACGAGGAGTTGTACGGCGAGCGCGCTGACAGCGAACAGGGGTCCCAACGATGACGATGCGGGAGAAGCTGAAGCGGCTGGCCGAGCTGAAGGCGCAGGCCGGGCTGGGCGGTGGTGAGGAGCGCATCAAGGCGCAACACGCCAAGGGCAAGCTCACGGCGCGCGAGCGTCTGGACCTGCTGCTCGATGAGGGGTCCTTCCGCGAGTTCGATCGATTCGTCACCCATCGCAGCAACGAGTTCGGGCTGGCCGAGAAGAAGATACTGGGGGACGGCGTCGTCACCGGCCAGGGCCGCGTCCATGGGCGCCAGGTGCTTGTCTTCTCCCAGGACTTCACCGTCTTCGGCGGCTCGCTTTCGGAGGCGCACGCCGAGAAGATCTGCAAAGTCATGGACATGGCCATGAAGGCGGGCTGCCCGGTCATCGGTCTCAACGATTCGGGCGGTGCGCGGATTCAGGAGGGTGTCACGTCGCTGGGAGGCTATGCGGAGCTCTTCTGGCGCAACACCCAGGCCTCCGGCGTGGTCCCCCAGATCAGCGTAGTGCTCGGGCCGTGTGCCGGCGGCGCCGTCTACTCGCCGGCCATCACCGACTTCATCTACATGGTCGATGGGATCTCCTACATGTTCGTCACCGGTCCAGACGTCGTGAAGACGGTGACGCATGAGGAGGTGGATTTCGAGCAACTGGGCGGCGCTCAAATCCACGGGACGACTTCCGGCGTCGCGCATTTCGTTTGCGAGTCGGAGCCAGCGTGCCTGGAGAGAGTCCGGGATCTGTTCCACTACGTCCCGCAAAACAACATGGAAGATCCTCCAATGGGCAGCGGCGAGGATCCTCCCGATCGCAGGGATGAGAAGCTGCTCGACATCGTGCCCGATAACCCGAACAAGCCGTACGACGTGCACGAGGTCATATCGAGGATCGTCGATCAGGGGAGCTTCTACGAGGTGCACGCCGACTACGCGAGGAACATCGTCGTAGGTTTCGCGCATCTCGGCGGCCACACGATCGGCATCATAGCGAACCAGCCCGCCGTGCTCGCCGGTGTGCTCCACATCGACAGCTCGATGAAAGGCGCCCGCTTCATCCGCTTCTGCGACGCCTTCAACATCCCGATCGTCACTTTCGAGGATGTCCCGGGCTTTCTGCCTGGAGTGGCGCAGGAGCACGGCGGCATCATCAAGCACGGGGCGAAGCTGCTCTACGCATACTGCGAAGCTACGGTTCCCAAGCTGACGGTCATCCTGCGTAAGGCGTACGGCGGTGCCTACGACGTCATGAACTCGAAGCATATCCGCGGTGATTTCAACTTCGGCTGGCCGACGGCGGAGATCGCGGTCATGGGTCCGAAAGGTGCCGTAGAGATCCTCTTCCGCCGGCAGATCGCCGATGCCAAGGACCCTGGCGCCGAGACCGACAAGCTGATCGCGGAGTATGAGGAGCAGTTCGCGCACCCGTACATCGCGGCCTCGCGGGGCTATCTGGACGACGTGATCGACCCGCGCGACACGCGGCCGCGATTGATCGAGGCGCTCCGTGTGATCCGCAAGAAGCGCGAACCGGGGCCGCCACGCAAACACGGCAACATCCCTCTCTGATGCTGAAGAAGGTCCTCATCGCCAACCGTGGCGAGATCGCGGTCAGGATCATCCGCGGCTGTCGCGAGCTGGGGATCGCGACGGTAGCCGTCTACTCGGAAGTGGACCGGCTGGCGCCTCATGTCTGGCTAGCCGATGAAGCCTACGAGATCGGGCCGGCCCGCGCGGCGGAGAGCTACCTATCCATCGTTCGCCTGCTGAACGCGGCCCAGAGGTCCGGTGCCGACGCCATCCACCCCGGCTACGGCTTCCTCGCCGAGAATGCCGACTTCGCTGCGGCGTGTGAGGCGGCCGGCCTCGTGTTCATAGGGCCAAGCGCCGAGACCATCGCTCTCATGGGAGACAAGACGGAGGCTCGGCGCGCGATGGAGGCGGCGGGCGTTTCGGTGGTCCCCGGGACGGTGGAGGCGCTGGCCGACCTGAAGGCCGTTCGCAAGGCCTGCGTGGAGATGGGGTTTCCCGTGCTGCTCAAAGCTGCGGCGGGCGGCGGCGGGAAGGGAATGCGGCGCGTCGACGGCGAAGAGGATCTCGAGTCGGCGTTCGCTGCGGCCCAGCGCGAGGCTCAGGCCGCCTTTTCCGATTCGCGGATCTACGTGGAGAGGTACCTGGAGAATCCTCGCCATATCGAGTTCCAGATCCTCGCCGACTCGCACGGCAACGTCATCCATCTGAACGAGCGTGAATGCTCGATCCAGAGGCGACACCAGAAACTGATCGAGGAATCTCCGTCGCCGGTCATGACCCCGGAGCTGCGCCAGCGGATGGGCGGCCAGGCCGTTGCCGCCGCACGCGGAGCGAACTACAGGGGCGCCGGCACAGTCGAGTTCATGTACGCCGGCGGCGAATTCCACTTCCTCGAGATGAACACGCGATTGCAGGTCGAGCATCCGGTGACGGAGATGGTCACCGGGATCGATCTCGTGCACGCCCAGCTGCGAATCGCTTCGGGCCAGCGACTGGACATCGAGAGCATCGAGCCGAGCGGCCACGCTATCGAGTGCCGGATCAACGCCGAGGACCCGTTCAACGACTTCCTACCCGCCGGTGGACGGGTCGACCAGCTCAGAGCCCCGGGAGGCCCCGGCGTGCGCTGGGACGCAGGCATCGTGCAGGGCACCGAGATCGGACTGCATTACGACCCGCTGGTGGCCAAGCCCGTCGTACACGCCGAGGACAGGAGCGCCGCGATCGCCCGCATGTCTCGGGCGCTCGATGAACTGGTGATCGATGGCGTCGCTACTATCGCCGCCTTCCACCGCCGCGTCATGGACGAGCCCGACTTCCGCGCCGGCGACTTCCACACAGGCTACCTGGACGAGCATGCCGACCTGCTGGCTGGGGAAGGGGAGGAGGAGGCTCTCCGGGCCGTCGCGCTGGTCGCCGCGCTGCTCGAGGAGGGTGAGCGCAAGAAGGTGCGCATCGACGACGGTGAATCACATGGCAGCGACTCCAGTGCCTGGCGTCGCCCCCGCTGGGGCTGGCCCGGTCGTGGCTGGGGCGTCCGCGGCTGAGTTCCCATGACTTCCGACAGCCTCGAGATCCAGACGATCGTTGCCGGCGGCGACGGGCTGGCGCGCCGGCCGGATGGCCCCGTCGTCTTCGTGCCGCGCACCGCGCCGGGAGACCGGGTAGAAGTCGAGCTCACGGAAGTGCACAAGCAGTGGGCGCGTGGCACGCTGCTGAGCGTCGTCGAGCCCGGCCCGCAGCGCTGCGAGCCGCCATGCCCTCACTATCACACCTGCGGGGCCTGCCAACTTCAGCACCTGAGCTACACAGCACAGCTCGAAGTCAAATCACGGATAATCGCGGACGCCCTCCGTCGTCTGGGCAGCGTGGAGACCGAACCGCCCGAAGTCGTGCCCTCACCTCGCCAGCTCGGTTATCGTAACAGGGTGACGTTCGTGATGCGGCGGACCGGCGACGGGGTCGTCGCCGGCTTCCACGCCCTTCAGGATCCCGGTCGCATCGTTGACGTCGACCGCTGTCCCCTGGCCGAGGATGTGCTGAATGACACCTGGGAAGCCCTTCGAGCAAGTTGGGGAGTTAATGCAGACAACCTGCCACCCGGTAAAGAGTTACGTCTCACACTTCGTGTGAGTTCGGGAGGCGTGACGGGCCTGGCCGTCGAGGGCGGGGAAGACTACGGGGAGCCCGAGACGGTGCTCGAGGCTATCGACGGGCTGGCGGCGATGTGGTCGATCGGTCCTGGCGGCACGATCGAGTGGTACGCCGGTCAGGCGTTTCTGAAGGAGAGGTGGGAGGAGCAGGAGTTCGGCGTGGCGGGACTGTCCTTCGTGCAGGTAAATCGCGAGACGGCGTTAGAGCTGGAGGCCTACGTTCTCGAGTTGTGCGGTGAGGTTGCCGGCCGGCGCGTGATCGACGCTTACTGCGGGTTCGGCGTGAGGGCGTTGAAGCTGGCCTGGGCCGGCGCGCGGGTGGTCGGGATCGATTCTGACACGGACGCGATCGGTGCAGCAGAGGCGGCCGCCGCCGAATCGGGAGCTGCGGCGCGCTTTCGGACTGCAGAGGTGGAGCGCGCTTTGTCGCACGAGTTGCCCGCCGATCTCGTGCTGCTTAACCCGCCGCGACGCGGAGTCGACCGCCGGGTGGCTCAGGCTCTGGTCGAGCGGCCGCCGGCACGGATCGTCTACGTGAGCTGCGACCCGGCGACGCTGGCCCGCGACCTCAAGCTGCTCTCATCTGCTTTCGATGTGGAGTCGTGCCGGGGTTTCGACATGTTCCCGCAGACGGCGCACGTCGAGAGCGTCGTATCGCTCGCGCGTAAGGAATGACCTGCCGACGGGAGGATCAGAACTTGTAGCCCACGGTCACCGTAGTGCCGAAGTCATTGCTTGAGGCGTTATCGCCCGGTTCCCCGCTATCGAAATCGTCGAACACCGTTAAGCCGATGGTGAAGTCACTGAATATCTCATAGGACAGCCGGCTTTCGAAGGCGATACGAACGCGACCCCACGTCGTCAGGTTCGGGTAAACAGCCAGTGTCGCGTCGATGTCGGTCTTCGGGCTGTCGAACAGGAAGTACGCGCCTTCCGTGCCGATGAC
>JBDHHZ010000051.1:0-12376 GCA_039589115.1 Gemmatimonadota bacterium
CAGTATCGGCATCACGGCCGCCTGCTGCTGCTCGCGCATTAGGTAAGCTTCATAAATCGAGACAGCCAGCGCACACGCGCTCACGATTCCGGCTGCGATCGCGGCCATCATGGCCGGGCTCACGCGGCGCAGCTTTCGCTCGCCTACATGCGTCTCCTCATTCATGGTCTCTACTCTCGCTCACGTATTTGTGCTCGCTCGCGCCGCATGATCCCGTACTCAGCAACAGCGCGAACGGCGTCGAGCTCGTCATCGTCCAGCGCGTACCAGAGTCGCACGAACCCGGAACCGGTGGGACCGCCATAACTTCGAACCCAGGCCGCCGCGCCCCCGTCCTCGTCCAGGGCCAGCGTGGTAGTGACCTGGGTGGTGTCCACCCCCGACCCGCTGATCCACCAGTCCGTGAGGCCCCAGCGCTCTCCGGCCGGGGTCAGCCTGACGCTGTAGAAGTCGGTGTTGGCACGGAGATGGTCAACGCCCAGCAGGCGGCCCGGTCGCTCCCAATCCACACCGGTTATCTGGCGGGTCGCCGGATCCCTGAGTAAGAAGAGAGGCGGATAGCCCAGCCAGACGATCTTCCCACCACCGTCCAGATAGCGGCGAAACAGGACCGTATCAGAAGCCTCCGGCGCCACGCTGGAGGGGATGAAGTCCATGGCGAAGACGATGACGCTAGGCGTCTGGTCCGCCAGTCGCGCCAGCATGAAGTCGGCGAGCGCTTGCGAGTCCAGCACTCTGTATCCGGCTCGCTCGAAATAGCGTAGCACTTTCGCATGGTCCTCGACGCTGCCGTAGAGCGCGAGGCTCATCGAGTCGGCGTCCCAAAACACGGCGGGCTGTGGCGCGGCGCCTTCCGCTTCATACAGGGCATACACGGCACCATCGTCACTCCCGAAATAGACGACTCCGTCGGACACCGTCGGGGACGAGGCCACCCACTCGCCGAGACCGTAGCGCCAGCGCTCCTGGCCCGTGTCCTTGTCGATGGCGAGCAGCTGGCCACTCAGCGTCCCGACGTAGACCGTCGCGCCGACCACGGCCGCTGATGAGAACACGCGATCGCCGACCTCGAACCGCCAGAGCTCTTCACCAGTCGAGGCGTCCACCGCGTGGAAGATCAGGGCATCCGACCAACCGGAGTAGACCGCGCCGTCTGATACCGCCGGCGACGAGACCATCCAGGAGGGCCCCTCGCTGACGCGCCAGCGCAGCTCTCCGTTTGCGGCGTCGACGGCATACATCGCGCCGTCCCTCGATCCGAAGTAGACGGTCCCGTCCACCACCGCCGGCGACGACTGTATGGTCTTGCGGTCGAACCCGAAGTCGGCGGACGCGAGAGCGCTACCTTCGGTCTCGAAGCGCCACTCTAGCTCACCCGTTTCAAGCTCCAGCGCATAGAGATTTCCATCGGCGCTCCCTACGTACACGACACCATCGGCGACGGCCGGCGAAGAGCGGATTCGGCCTTCGGTGGCGAACCGCCACCTTTCCGCGCCAGTCTCGATGTCGAGCGCGTATACGTGCCCATCCCCACTGCCGATCAAGAGCGTGCTGTCTACGACCACCGGTGACGATGTGTAGTAGTCCCAACCCTCACGGCCCCACTCGAAAGGCAGGTCTTCGCCCATCACCGCCCACCATATAAAGTCACCGCTCAGCCGATCGACAGCGTACACGACGTTGTCCCGGCTAGCGAAGAAGACGGCGCCGGCGTAGACAGCGGGAGACGAACCGATAGGAGCGGCCGCGTCAAAACTCCAGCGCTCCTTCCCGCTGTCCCGTTCCAGCGCGTACAGGCGGCCGTCGCTACTTCCGACGTAAACGAGATCACCAACCACTGCGGGAGACGAACGCACCGCGCCGCCGGTCTGGAACTTCCACTTCAGGCCGCCGAGCGCATCGACCTCGCGAGTTGCAAGGATACCGGTATGTGCAGGATCGCCACGGAACATCGCAGTCGAGTCATCTACAGCGTCCGGTCGCGAACACGTCGTCAAGACCGCCACGCCCAGACATACGAGAGCTATCTGCAATCGCCAGAGCATTTCCAGCCTCGCGTTTCCAGTAACCAGTTTATTCGTAGCGCAACGTGACGATGGGATCGACCTTCGTAGCGCGGCGAGCCGGCAGGTAGCAGGCAAGCACGGCGACACCGAGCAACAGCACGACGACGCCGACGAAAGTGAGAGCGTCCGCCGCTCCGATGCCGTAAAGTAGGGACGACAGTAGCCGTGTCATGAACAGCGAAGCGGCGAGCCCCACCAGGATGCCGATGGTGACGAGGCGCATGCCCTGCCTGAGCACCAGCCCCAATATGTCCGCCCGCACCGCCCCCATCGCGACGCGCACGCCCAGCTCGTGCGTTCGCCGGCTAACCGAGTAGGCGATGACCCCGTAAATCCCGACGGAAGCGAGCAGAAGGGCAACGACGGCGAACAGCCCCATCAGAAGCGCCGAGAACCTGGTACGGGCCATCGACTCGCCGAGGATCTGCTCCATCGTCTTGACGTCGTAGACCGGCACGCCGGCGTCGTACTGCCGGACCAGCCCTCGAACCGACGGGGTCACCGCCTCGGCCGAGCTCTCGCTGCGAACGATCAGCGACATGCTTCGCGTCATCGGCACCTGGTAGTAGGCGAAGTACGCCGTGGGGTTCGGGTCGTCTCTCAACGTGACGTGGCGAACGTCGCCGACGATGCCGACTATGCGGCGCAGGTCGCCGCCGATCATCAGCCGCGTGCCGATCGGATCTTCGGTCGGGAAATGACGGCGGACGAAAGCATCGTTGACGATGATGACGCCCTCGGTCTCCGACCCATCGCGCCCCTCGAAACTCCGGCCGCGCATAACGGGAATCCCCATGCTCCGGAAGTAGCCCGGTGTCACGGCGACGACATTGATCGTCCGGTTCTCGTCCGGCGGGGGCGGCGGCTCGCCCTCGATGGTGAAGCTCCTGCCCTGACGATCGGAGGCCAGCGGTATGTCGCTGATGAAACCGGCAGACTGGATTCCGGCCGACGCGTTCAGGCGCTCCTCTAGTTCCGTGAACGCCGCAACGAGCTGAACTCCCCCCTCGTACCTCGACCGCGGCATGGTGAGGCGCATCGTTACCGTGTGCTCAGCCTGGAAACCGGTATCCACGCTCTTCAAGCGGATGAAGCTCTGGAAGAGAAGACTCGCTCCAACCAGCAGCACCAGCGACAGGGCGATCTCGGCGATGACGAGGGCCGAGCGGAGGCGGTGGCTCTCTCTGGTCTCCGACTGGCCGCGGCCTCCCTCTCTGAGCCGCTGGCTGAGGTTCGCCGACATACTCTGAAACGCCGGCGCCAGCCCGAAGAGCGCGCCTGTCAGCAAGACGGCCAACAGCGTGAAGCCGACCACCCCAGCGTCGAGACCGGTCTGGTCGAAGCGCGGGATATTGCGGGGCGCGATCCGGACCAAGGCCTCCATGCCCCATACGGCGAGTATCAGGCCGATGGCACCGCCGAGTATGGCCAGCAGCAGGCTCTCGGTGAGCAGCTGTCGAACCAGACGGGGCCGGTGTGCGCCGAGAGACGCTCGCAGGGCGAACTCACCGAGTCGCGTTGTGCCTCGCGCCAGCAAGAGGTTGGCGACGTTGACACAGGCGATCAGTAGCACGAAGACGACGGCGCCCAGCAGGATCAGCAGCTGAGCGCGGATGTCTCCCACGACCTGCTCATCAAGCGGAACGACGACTACGTCCCAGCCGACGTTGGAGTCGGGGTACTCCTGCGCCAGCCTGGCGGCGATCGTGTTCATGTCCACATCTGCCGCCTGCAGGTCGACATCGTCCTTGAGGCGCGCTATCACGTTCAAGTTGTGGGCGCCTCGACTCGGCGCTCTCGGATCGCCGACATAAGGCACCCAGAGACCGGCACGCTCATTCGCAGCGATTCCCTCTTCGATGATCGGCGGAGGGAACTCGAAGCCCGATGGCATGATTCCCACGACCGTGTGACTCTGCTCGTCCAAGCGAACAGCGCGTCCGATGATATCGGGATCGCCGCCATATCGGCTCTGCCACAGCTGATGGCTGAGCAACACCACCGGGTCGCTTCCGACACGCTCTTCCTCGGGAGTGAAGACGCGGCCGATCAGTGGGCCGACACCGAGCACCGAGAACACGCTCGCAGTTACTCGGGCACCGTGAACGAGCCGAGGCTCCCCCTCGTGCTCGAGGAAGAAGCTCCGGGCACGGAACGCCCCCATCTCCGTGAAGGCCTGGTTCACTTCCCGCCAGTCGGCAAAGTTCGGTGGCGAAGCGAACATGAACGGCAGATTGTGATGCAGGTTCCGCTCCCAGACGATGACCAACCTACCCGGCTCATAGTAGGGGAACGGGCGCAGCAGAACCGCGTTGACGACGGAGAAGACGGCGCTGGTCGCTCCGATCCCCAGCGCCAGCGTCAGCACCGCGACCGTCGCGAAGCCGGGGTGGTGACGCAGCATTCGTAGTGTATGCTTAATATCCTGCCACAGAGTGCTCACCAGAGACTCCTTCCTTCCGTTCGCGCCCGAGACGAGCCCCTGGGCTATTAGAGAGGCAAACCGGCCAAAGGGTTGTGAGTAGGCTAGGTCGGCAGCGTCAGAGTTGCGATGCAGCCGCTGCCGTCGCTGCGGTTCCGCAGCTCCAGCGCTCCGCCATGACCCTCCGCGATCTGCCGGCTCAGCACGAGGCCGATGCCCGAGCCGCCCGGACGAGTCGTGAAGAATGGCACGAAGATATTGGTCGTATCCAAGAGACCGGGCCCTTCATCCCTCACCTGCACCTCGAGCTTGCCCGCCCGCAGATCCCAACCGACCTCCACACCGCCGCCGGTCTCCAGCGCCGCATCGACCGCGTTGTTGACGAGATTGATCAGCAACTGATCCAGCTGATCTCCGTCGGCCCGGACCGCCACATCGGGCCCGGCAACGACCTCGACGGGCAGCCGGGTCTCCAGCTCTGCGATCCGGCGGATCCAGCCCGCTACGTTCACCAGCCCGCGGCTGGGTGCGGGCAGCCGCGCGAGCTCCGCGTACGACGCCATGAACCGGCTCAGCGCTTCTGATCGACCGGCGATCACCACCAGACCCTGCTGCAGGTCTTCCTCCAGGTCGGGCGGCTGCGGCCGGCGAGCCCTCAGGTTCAACAGGCTCTCGGCCATCGACTTTATGGGGGCGAGCGAGTTGTTGATCTCATGACTCAGCACGCGGATGAGACGCTTCCAAGCCTGCCGCTCTTCCTGGCGCAACGCCTGGCTCAGATCGGCCAGCACCAGCAGTTGATGCGGCACACCGCCCTGACGGAAAGTCGTTCGCCGCACGTCCCAGCGACCCAGGCGGCCCTGGAAGGTCAGATCCATGGTGGCGGGAGCCGCGTCCAACGGTCGATCCAGCCTCAGCGCCGACGCGTCGCGTCCGATGAGACGCTCGGGCGGCGCGCCCAACAATCGTTCGCCGGCACGGTTGACCAGCCTGAGATGGCTCTCGGAGTCGAAGGCGAAGACCGCCACATCGATCTCGTCCATCACGCGACGCAGAAGCGCCGATGCCTCCAGAGCACCGAGGCGCTGCTCGCGCAGGGTCTCGCCCAGCACGTTAGCCTCGAACAGGGCCAGCCCCAATGGATCGTTGGGACTCGCGGTTCTGGCCCTGATGGAGTAGTCGCCCTCCCGTAGCCCGGCCAGCATATTGGATAGTGTGTGCAGGGGACGGATGACGCGCTCCCTAACAGCGATGGCGTATCCCATCCAGAATCCGAGGATAATCAGGCTGAGCGTCCACTGGACCTTGGGCTGGAAGTCACCCGTCCAGAGCAAGACCATCGCCACGAGCGTGCCCGGGACGCCGGCGATCAGCGTCAGTGCGAATACGCTCTGCTCGTGGCGGAGCTTCCTCATCCGCCACTCTGGCTCGGGTGCGGTAGGTCGTAGCGTTGAAGTCGGCGATACAGCGCGCTGCGGCTCAAGCCCAGCGCAGCCGCCGCCTGGCTGACGTTGCCGCCATGACGATCGAGCGCTTTCTGGATGAGATGGCGCTCCGCTTGCTCCAGCCTCATCTCTTCGAGATGGGCGCTCCCGTCGTATCTGGCTTTGAGTCCTAGATCCGCGGCCCGGATCACTTCACCTCGCGCCATCAGTACGGTACGCTCGATCACATGCTCCAGCTCGCGCACGTTCCCGGGCCACGCATGCTCGAGCAACGCCTGCATGGCATCGGTCTCGAACCGAGCCGCCGGCTTCCTGTAGCGCTCCGCCTGGCGGCGAAGGAAGTAATTGGCCAGCAGTGGAATGTCCTCGCGCCGATCGCGTAACGGCGGCAGCTCCACCTCCACCGTGTTCAGCCGATACAGCAGGTCCTCCCGAAACCGCCCCTCCGCCACTTCCTCGAAGATGTTCGCGTTGGTCGCCGACAAGAGCCGGACGTCCACCTTCCGCGTCCTCGACGACCCCACCCGCTGCAGCTCGCCCGTCTCGAGGACCCGCAACAACTTCGCCTGCTGGCTGAGCGGCACGTTGGCGATCTCGTCGAGGAACAGCGTCCCACCGTGCGCCAGCTCGAAACAGCCTATCCGATCGGACTTGGCGTCGGTGAAGGCGCCCTTCACATGCCCGAACAACTCGCTCTCGAACAGCGTCTCGGAGATGCCACCGGCGTTGATCGTGACCAGCGGCTTGGCCGAGCGGTTCGATGCGGCGTGTAGCCAGCGCGCCGCCACTTCCTTGCCCGTCCCGTGCTCTCCGCTGATTAGAACGTTGGCATCCGACGCCGCGACCCGCTCCATCACATCGAGCACGGGCTGCATCGCGCGTGACTCGGCGATCAGCTCGGGCAGCTCCTTGCGCAGCCGCCGGTTCTCGTCCTCCAGGCGCAGGCCATGCCGTAGTGCCCGTCCGAGCTCGATCTGCGTGCGTAGCGTGGCCAGCAGGCGCGCGTTGTCCCAGGGCTTCTCCACGTAGTCGCGCGCGCCGCGCCGCATCGCTTCCACCGCCGTTTCGACGCTGGCCCAGGCGGTCATCACGATCACCGGAAGCATGCTGTCGATTTCCTGGATGCTGGCCAGCAGGTCGAGCCCTTCGCGGCCCGATGTCGTGTCGCGGCTGTAGTTCAGGTCGAGCAGAACGGCGTCGAACTCCTGCGCCTCGATGGCGGCCAGGATGCCGGCCGGCGATGTGGCCGTCTCGATGCCGAATCCCTCACCCTTGAGCAACAGGCGCAACGCCTGCAGCACATCGGGCTGGTCATCCGCGATCAGGATGCGTTGGGCAGATGGTTGGCTCAAGGGATGCCTCCCTTCGGTCCTCGAATTACGTTAGTGGACCGCGAGTGTCCGGGCCACCCGTCGGGTCATCCCTCCGGTTCAGAAGCCGATTTCTTCCAGCTCTCGGAGCTTCTCGCCGTTCGCCTCGCTGACGATCTGGCCGTCGAACAAGCTCAGAGTGCGCTCCGAATGGTGCGCGTAGCGCGGATCGTGGGTGACCATGCAGATGGTCGAGCCTTCCTTGTGCAAGTCCCGCAGCAGGTCCATCACCGCGCCGCCGTTCTTCGAGTCCAGGTTACCCGTCGGCTCGTCCGCCAGCAGGATCAGCGGCTGCCCAACCAGAGCGCGCGCCACCGCCACGCGCTGCTGCTGGCCGCCCGAGAGCTGTGCCGGGTAGTGATTGACCCGATGGGCCATGCCCACTCGCTCGAGCGATTCGTGTACCCGTTCTTTCCGCTCGCTCGACGGCATGCCACGGTAGGTGAGCGGCAGTTCGACGTTCTCGTATACCGTCAGGTCCCCGATCAAGTTGAAGGCCTGGAAGATGAACCCGATGTACTGGTTACGGATCCGCGCTCGCTGCGATGCCGTCAGGTTGGCTACCGCCTCGCCGTCCAGCAGGTACTCACCGTCGGTCGGCGTGTCCAGCAACCCGAGGATCGACAGCAGCGTCGTCTTCCCACAGCCCGAAGGCCCTCCGACGGCCACATACTCTCCGCTCTTGATCTCCATGTGGACGTCGGCCAGCGCGTGCGTCTCCAGATCCTCGGTGAAGAAGACCTTCTGCACGCCGTTCAGCTTGATTAGAACCTCGCCCTTTTCGCTTCCGTTCGTCGCCATTTCTCGTTGCTCGTCTGTTTAAGAGTGTCTATTGGACTGTTGTCTTCCGATCACCGATCACTGGCTACCGGCCACCGACTACCGGCTACCGATCACCTAAGCCTCACCCGGTCCTGGTCGTCCCAGGCCGACATGTCGCTCACTATGACAACGTCGCCGACCGCCAACCCTTCGACGATCTCGATCGTGTTCACCGAACTGCGGCCCAACCGCACGCTCACCCGTACCGCAGCATCTCCATCTTCAATGACCTTGAACAGACCGACCAGACTGTTCGCCTGCCCGTAGGTCGGCCGCGCGACGTACAGCACATCGATCAGCCGCTCGATCTCGATCGTCCCGTCGACGCTCAGGTCAGGACGCGCCTCCTTCGGCAGCTCCCCTTCCAGCCTCACATCCACCATCACCGCTCCGGCCGCAACCGCCGGGTCGATTCGACTCACCCGCCCCCGGATGGTGTCGGCGCGCGTGTCGATCAGCGCCACTTGGCCGATCGCCACGTCCCGCGCTTGGGTCTCCGGTATCCTCAACTCCGCCCTCAGCCGGCCGGGTTGCACCACCCGCGCCAGGTTGTCGCCCGGCCTCACCCACTGGCCAGACTCCAGCGGCGATTCGGCGAGCACACCGGACACTCCTGCCACTACGGCCATCGACTCCACTAGGTTTTGCTTGAACTCGGCGATCGACCGAAGCCGCTCCACCTGGGCCCGCTGGGCGCTGAGCTGCGACTCTACCGCCTCCGTCATCACGCCAAGCCGGCGCCGCTCGATGTCCAGACGCGTCTCGTACTCCTCCGCCCGGTCACGCGAGTTCTCGAGCTCGAACTCCGAGCCCAGACCCTTCTCCGCCAGCTCCTCGTTGTTCGTGACGGTGCGCTGCGCCTCCAGATGCTGGGCGCGGACCGTCGCTACCAGCGATTCCTGGCTCAGCCGCTGGCTCTCCAGTCGCGTCTTCAGCTCCACCAGCCGTGCTTCCTCGGCGGTCAGCTGGCGCTGCGCCTCCAGCGCCTGGATCTCCACGTCCGGGTTGCTGAGCACCAGGATCACCGTCGCACTGTCGACCTCGGTGCCCGGCTCGACAATCCTGCGCTCCACGCGCCCGGCGGTCAGCGCCGCGATCCAACGTACCTGCTCCGAGACCAGCGTCCCCGGGCCCCGGACGCGGCGCACCATCTCGCCGCGCTTGACCGTGTCGGTCCATACGGTCGATCTGTCGACGCTCGGCGCCGCGGGGCCAAGCCGGCCCAGCGCCACCGTGATCGTTACCACCGTGGCGATACCGGCTCCCACATAGAGCCAGCGCCGTTTGTTGCCTCTGGGTTCGCGAGGTATATCCACTTCAACCTAGCCCTGTAAGGTCTCTGACCAATGTCATGCCAGTTCAGGCACGATAGGGGGAAGAACCGTGCCAGGTAGCCTGACGCACTCAACCATTTGTATCAGAACGAGCTACGGGCATCGACCCCCGGTCGGAACGGCGTTGATTGTCTGCCTTTGGGATTACCCATCCCATTATCGGACACCTCCTGCCTCGCCCTCCGGGGCCTCCCCAGGCCCGAGCGTCCGCTCCCACCTCCCGTACGTTTTGACAGGCCGGGGCGATTCAAAGGTTGGGAGACGACCCTCAGACGCTCAAAGCGAAAGTTGCATCTCGAACTGACTCACATAGGGCTCGAATCCGAGCCTCCTCAATAGGGCGATCATTCCCTCGTCGGCATGGTCTACGTTGAGCGCTTTTATGACGGATACGTCGGCCTGCAGCTGGCTGATCAAGTGTCTCAGCATGGCTGTCCCGATCCCGCACCTGCGATTCGGCCGCACGACGACGAGGCTAAGGATCCACCCCAAGGCGGGGTAGTAGACTAGCAGGCCGGCGCGCTGCCCCTCGAGGCTGGCCTCGAAGGTCCACACCTCATCGGGGATCCGCATAATAGAAGCGAAGCTGTTCTCCCATGATGGCTGCCAATCGAGCGAGTCTGCGTACTGGGCGATCCGCTCTCTCTTTACAGGCCGAATCTCGACGGCCCGGTTTGCGGGCTCGCCGGGATCTTCTGGACGAACATCCAGCTGGAAGCAATCGAGCTCACGAACGACCGTGAATCCGGTTTTGCGGTAGGCCCTGACCGCAGGTTCGTTCCCTTGCAGGACCTCCAGCACGATTACCCTGACCCCCTTCTCCCTTAGCCTCGGCAGCGCGAAGTTGAACATCTCGTTCGCGAGCCCTTTCCCCCGGTGGGACTTTATTATGCCCGTACCGATATCGAAGGCGGCAGGTGAGCTGTTCCAACGGTCCAGACCGATCAGTGTGTAGCCGACCATTCGCTCGACATCGTAGACACCCACCGAGGACCCGATATCGATGCCGTTCTTGAGCGCCCTGTTGAGCAGATCGCTCTTCGCCATGTAGCTTAAGTCTACGGCGTAATCAGAGAACGCCTCGACGAACGTGTCGTACACGTCGTCGAAGGAATCCTGCGACAGGAACCTGCAGATGTGCGACATGCTTCTAGTATGACCCAGGATGTGCTGGGCGGCCAGAGGACGCTCACGCCTGCGAGATACCTATCACCGGTGGAGCACTAGCATGACAGGCGATCCGAAGCTGCTAGAAGAGCTCGAGCTCTGCGAGATGGCGGCCTGGGGCGACTTTTGCAGGGCCGCGTCCGAAGACTCGGTACGCGATGTCGGGTTGAGCGTAACCGAACCTCACGAGGCCCTCGCCCTGATCGCGTCGGCGGCTGACGTGCTGGCGCTGAACCACGTCCTCGGGCTCGGGCTCACGCGACCGGCCCCGGATAGCGCTGCGGACGAGCTTATCGAGCTGTTCACAGCTGCGGGAGTGCCGCGTTTCTTCGTCCAGCTGAGTCCAGGGGCACGGCCGGCGGAGCTGCCACGACGATTGGGAGAGCGGGGATTTCGCCACCACAACAACTGGGTGAAGCTGTGCCGAGACACGTCGCCACCCCCACCGGTCTCCAGCGATCTGACGGTGAGGCAGATCGACGAGCGCGATGCGGCGGACTTCGGTCGGATCGTCGCCGAGTGCTTCAACTGGCCGGAGGCCACCCAGCGTTGGCTGGCAGAGCTGGTCGGCCGGCCGGGCTGGCGGCACTATATGGCCTTCGACGGTGACGCGCCGGCCGCCACCGGAGCGCTCTACGTTTGGGGGGATTACGCCTGGGTGGACTTCGCGACCACGCTTCCGCAGTTCCGAAAGAGAGGTGCACAGAGCGCCATCCTGGCGCAGCGCGTCCGGGATGCCGCGGAGCTGGGCTGCTCACAGGTCGTCGTCGAGACCGCGGAAGACACCCCGCAACGCAACGCGCCATCCTATCGCAACATGCTGAGCTTCGGATTTCGTGAGGTGTATGTGCGGCCGAACTACATCTACGTGACGCAGGTATAGGCCACGCACGATTCCAGAAGTGCGACGTAACCGCAATTAGGACCGGACAGTCACACCTCGAGAGCGACCACGGCACTCTCGAACTCATCAGGTCTGAAATAGAGGACGTAGCCGTAGCAGCCTTTTCCATCCGTCACCGCGGTGGCAGCAGCTACATTGACCTTGGCCTGATAGAGCTTCTCGTGAACGCCGACCAGCGCCCCCAGTTCGTCATCGCCTTGAACCAGTAGCGCGGGATGTGGTCCGTCGAGAGGGATCCCAGCCTTCTTGGCCTCGCTCGTCATTCTCAGAGTGTCCCCCGGAAAGAGGGTGAGCTGCGTCCGCATCGGTCCCACCGGTACCGCGGTCATGGCGAGCAGATTGATACCCAGGCCTGCAAGCTGCGATAGCATCTTGTAGGCCTCACCAGGTCGGTCCTCGATAGCTGTGTAGAAGTAGTCGACTTTGCGGATCTGGAAAGCCATGGCCCACCTCCGGACGGAGATCCACTAACGCATGTTGTTTTCTCCAATGTCGCGCCATCCACCGCGACTCGCCAGTGTTTGATCTGCCGCCATACCTGCCTTGGCGTCGGGAATTCTCGAAGTCAATTCGGTGGTTCGGGGATTCGGGAATTCGGGGAAGTTCAGAGGTTTCGGAGGCGTTCCGCGTGAGGGTGAGTTCCTCCTGCCACGACAGCGAGGGCACGGAAGGGGCTACGAGCGGCCTGTATCGTCTGGGAATTCTCGAAGGTGATTCGGCGAGTCGGGGATTCGGGGGCTCGGGGAAGTTCAGAGGTTTCGGAAGCGTTCCGCGTGGGGGCGAGCTCCTCCTGCCGCGAAAGCGAGGGCACGGAAGGGGCTACGAGCGGACATTTGGAGCGCGGCG
>JBDHHZ010000052.1:0-22974 GCA_039589115.1 Gemmatimonadota bacterium
AGGCCGGCAGCCGGCGCTGATGATGCTGGACGATGCCCAGTGGATCGACCGCGAATCGCTGCTGGCTCTGGGCGCTCTGCTCCGCGACCTGAAGCGCACGCCGCTCTTCGTTCTCATCGCGGCCGCGCCCTACCCGGAACGTCCCGAGCTCGGGGAACTGCGCGCCCGGATCGGCCGGGAGTTGGGCGGCGCCGCGCTGCGCCTGGGGCCGCTATCCGTGGAAGCGCTCAGGACGTTGGCTCGCTGGGCCCTCCCGTCGTACGACGATGTCGAGTTGGACCGTGTTGCCCGTCGCGTGGCCACCGACTCGGCCGGCCTTCCACTGCTGGCCGTCGAGCTACTGCACGCCGTGGCCCTGGGCCTCGACCTCGGCATCACGACGGGCGCCTGGCCGGAACCCCTCCACACATTGGACCAAACGCTTCCCGGCGAGCTTCCCGACGCCGTCGCCGCTGCGGTTCGCGTCGGTTTCCGTCGTCTTTCCCGCGACGCGCAGACGGCCCTGGCCGCCGCCTCGGTGCTGGCCGATAGGGTGAACGCGAGCACCCTGGAACTGGCCACCGGCCTCACGACGGACACTCTGGACGCAGCGCTGGATGAGCTCGAATGGCAGCGCTGGCTCAGCGCGGAGTCGCGAGGCTACTCGTTCGTGGCCCGCATCGTTCGGGATGTGGTGGCCCGGGATATGCTCACCGCTGGTCAGCGGGAGAGAATCCTCGACTCTGCGAGACTCACCTGATGGCCGGTATGCAGTATGCCGTGTGCGGTATGCAGTGATCTGCCTCTCCCACCGCATACTGCGCACCGCATACCGCATACCGACTATTGATACCGGATCTTTGAAGGGTAAATTGGTGTAGACCAAGCATTCCGCCCCGGCTGGCGCTAGCTGCAGGCGCCAAATCCAGCCGGGAGAATCCACCGACAGAGCCGAAAAAGCCTTGATTTAGAATGGATTGGAATCCTCTAGACGCTGAAGACGCGCCGGTCTCGGGGGGGCTGCCCGCGCCCGAGGACACTCCTATCGTCGTCGTCGATGACGAGCCGACGGTCCTGAGTTTTCTCGAGCAGGCGCTAAAAGGGGAAGCATACCCAGTCGAGGCGTTCGATTCGGCGGAAAAGGCTCTGGAACGGGTCGCCGCCGGCGATACCGCGCTGATGATCTCGGACATCCTGATGCCGGGCATGGACGGCATGGAGCTGATCCGCCGGGCGCTGGAAGAGGATCCGAACCTGTCGATCATCATCCTCACCGGCGCGGCCGATACCGACAGCGCTGTGGAGTCGCTGCGCCTGGGCGTCGACGACTACCTCGAGAAGCCGGTCAGCGTGGACACGTTGCTCGAGTCGGTGGTCAGGGCGTTGCGGCGCAGGGCCCAGGCCGACTACAGACACAAGCTCGAGGTTTGGCTGCGCGCGGAGGTGTCGCGGCGAACTGAAGAAGTGCAGCGTCAGGCGCAGCAGCTCGAGATAGTGACGGTGGCGACTTTGTCGACGCTGGTTCGGGCAATGGAAGCGAAAGACCCGTACCTGAAGGGGCACAGCGAGCGGGTGGCGCGACTGTGCTCGAAGATGGCCATACACATGACGTTCGAGGATCAGGACGTCGACGACCTGAGCACCGCCGGCCTGCTTCACGACATCGGGATGATCACTATACCCGATTCGGTAACCCATAAGGAGGGTCCGCTCACCGAAGACGAGTACAGGCGCGTGAAGGAGCACGTCGAGATCGGCGTCGACATCCTCAGTCCGCTGCCCCAACTCGCCAGGTCACTCAGCTACATCGGCCAACATCACGAGCGGCTCGATGGCTCCGGCTATCCTGAGGGCCTGAGGGAGATTCCGCTCGCGGCTCAGATCCTCGGCCTGGCCGAGCACTTCGTCTCGCTCACCGAGAATCGTCCCCACCGCCAAGCGTACTCGCCGATCGAGGCTCTGGAACAGCTCGGCGAGCAGCAGGACGTCTGGTTCGAGGCCCGAGCCATCGACGCGCTGCAGCAGGTGATCAAGAGCGAGCCCGGGCTCGGCGAGCCCGAGTGGTTCGAGATGTCTGAATAGAGAAGCACCGCCCCGGCTCGGCGAACCGAGCTCGGGGCGGTGCTTTATGATGGCGGAGCGTTGGCTCCGCTTCCGGACTACTTCCCGGCCGCCAGATCCTCCAGCATCGCAGTTGTAACCGACTTCGGCCGCTCGAGCGGATAACCGAGAGCGCGGTCCCACACGATGTTCGACAGCACGCCAAGCGCACGGCCGATGGCGAACAATACGGTGTAGAAGTCGTATTCCCGCAGGCCGTAGTACCACTGGATGACGCCGGACTGCGCGTCAACGTTCGGCCACGGATTCTTGGCCTTGCCCTGCTCCTCCAGAATCGGCGGAACGACCTTGTACAGCACGTCCACGTACTTGAAGATCGGGTCGTCGGGCAGGTGCTTGAGGCAGAAGTTCCGCTGCTCGGCATAACGCGGGTCGGTCTTGCGCAGCACCGCATGGCCAAAGCCCGGCACCACCTGGCCCGATTTCAGCGTGGTCCACACGAACTCCTTCATCTCTTCTTCGCTGGGAATCTTGCCGCCCATCTGATCCATTACGCCCTGGATCCAGCGCAGCACTTCCTGGTTCGCTAGGCCGTGCAGCGGGCCTGCCAGGCCGTTTACCATTGAAGAGATCGCGTAGTAAGGATCGGACAGCGCGCTGGCGACGAGATGCCCGGTGTGGGCGCTGACGTTGCCGCTCTCGTGGTCCGAGTGGAGGATGAAGTACAGCCGCGCCACTTCGTCGTACGGCGCCTCGATACCCATCATGTGGGCGAAGTTACCGCCCATGTCGAGCTTGGGATCCGGATCGATCTGCTTGTCGTTCTTGTACTTCAAGCGGTAGATGAAGGCACCGACTTGCGGAAGCCTGGCCCAGAGGTTCAACGCGTCCTCGAGCGTCGGCTGCCAGTGGTCCATCTTGCCGAGGCCCTTCTCGTACGCCTGCCGATAGACCGACTCCCGCTCCATCGCCGCTATCGCCGTCGAGAACATCGCCATCGGATGCGAGTCCTTCGGCATCGCGCGCAGCACGTCCCAGACGTACGTCGGTACCTTGCTGCGCTTCTGCATCTCTTTGGCCAGCTCCTTGACCTCGTTCTCAGTCGGGACGTCGCCGGTCAGCAGCAGCCAGATGTGCCCCTCGACGTACGGCATCTCGGAGCCGGGGACCTTGGGCAGCGCCTCCAGCGTCTCCGGGATCGTGTAGCCGCGGAAACGGATGCCTTCGTTCGGGTCGAGGTAAGAGATGTCCGTGACCAGACACCGCACGCCGCGCGCCCCACCGATCGCCTGGGCGATCGTTACCTCGCCCACTTTGACCTTACCGTGCTCCTTGAGCAGTTTCGTCGTTCTCGGCCGCCAACCATCGATCTTCTCCGCGAGCGTCTTCTGTAGCGACATCTTAGCCTCCTTTAGCGAACGTCTTAGCGACCGCATTGGCCGCGATTTGCGCGATGGGCATACTGAGACTCAAAGAAAAAACGCATAAGTCATGCCCGCAGGTCCTGGCGAGCACACGTCAGCTAATACGTTTCGTTGTAAGAGGTTACCCGCTCCATCGGCCCCGGCGCAACGCCGCGAGGCAGGTCACAGGGACGATTTGCCACAGCCGTGGGGCGGAAGTGGAAGGCTGCGTCGGAACGGCTAACGATTCGTGCTATCGGCCCCGATTCGGCCGTGAGCGACAGCATTTCGCGTTTGCAGCTGGCCTCCCCCGTGTTGATATTGGGTCCCTGGAGT
Organism: Gemmatimonadota bacterium; assembly: GCA_039589115.1. Lineage (GTDB taxonomy): Bacteria > Gemmatimonadota > Gemmatimonadetes > Palauibacterales > KS3-K002. The sequence continues at coordinate 3,780 of JBDHHZ010000052.1, forward strand.
TTCAGCTGCGCCAATTGCGAGGCCGAAGGAGCCTGACGTCCTGTTGATTCGCGGTGCCGAGCAAAGCGAGGAACGGTGAGACATGCTGCCATATTCACGATAGCCACGCTGGGTCTGGCTTACCTCGCGTATTCGGCCGACTCCGCTCTTGTGCGAGGCGCACTCTTCTGGTGCGTTATCTCGACCGCGGGGCTCGCCATTGCATACGCGCTCCGTAAGCCGAGCGTATTCTTCAAGCGCAGAAACGGGACGATACCCTTTGTCGGGTACGTGCTGTATTGGCCGTACTTCCTTATGAGTTACCTGAGTCTTTGGCTGTTCCGGCGCTTCTCCGACGAGGGACCGATCTCTGAGATTATTTCCGGAGTCTATCTGGGCTGTCGCTTGTTTCCGTCCGATCGCGCCCTGTTCGAGTCGAAAGGTATCGCATCGACTCTCGACCTCACCGCGGAGTTCTCCGAGCTGACGTTTGCGCGAGGCCAACCCGGCTATAAGTGCCTGCCTCTTCTCGACACGGATGCGCCTTCGCTAGAGCAGCTCCGTGATGCGATGAGCTGGATCGAGGGGCGGATCACGCAGGGGCCGGTGTTCGTCCATTGCGCTTTGGGGCACGGGCGCAGCGCGACGATAGTTGCGGCATTCCTTCTGAAGTCCGGTCGTGCGTCGAGCGCGGAAGAGGCTGTGGCAGAGGTGGCGAAGCATCGCCCCAAGATCGGGCTTGGCCCGAAGCAACATGCTGCCTTGGAGCACTATGCGGAGGACGCGGGATCCTCGTCCAGTTCCTTCACCAGCCCAGCGTAGCGCCGCTCGATCTTGAAGCCGTAAGCGTAGAAGTACTCCGGCCGGAAGAACCCGGTGGTCAACATACTGGTCCCGGCGGCGCGCAGCCGGTTGAACAGCTGCTTCATCAGACCGTCAGCCACGCCCTTCCTGCGGTAGCGCTCGGCCACCACGATCTTCTCTAGATGGGCGCTCGTCCCGCTCTCTTCCTCGGTGTAGTAGATGCCGCCGATGATCTGCTCGCGATCGTTGATGGCCACCAGGTAGCGGTGTTCGGGTCCGAATCGCACGTCCAATTTCGCGGCGAGAAACAGGCGGTGGAGCCGCTCGACCTCTTTGGGCATGAGGGCGTGGCGGACCCGGAATGGAGTACCGTCGAGGTCGTCGAGTGTGACGACGATCTCGCTCTGGTACTCGCCGCCCATGTCGCTGCTGACGAAATCGACGGCATCCTCGGGCCGCAGGTAGCTGAACGGAACGCGGGCCAGGAAGTAGTCCTCGTCGGCGCTTACCTCGAGCCGGCGTCGCAGTTCAGCCACCGCGCCGGCCAACTCGGCATCCCTCATCGCGCCGCTGCGGATCCTACGGATGAGGTCGTCCAGGCCCCGGGTGAGCGTGGGCGCGCTGTCACGGAAGACCGTCTCACGGAAGAAGCGAAGCCTGGCCTCGGGATACGATTTGGCCAGCTGCTCGAGGCCGTAGGTATCGTAGAACTCATGCAGCGTTCTGGCCCTGGCCTCTTGAGTGGCGTCATCGTTGAGGCGCGCCCAGCGGCGGTAGCGTTTGGCGGCGAAGAAGAGCCGCATAGGCAAGAACCCCCGGCCGCGCACTATGTCGACGTACTCCCTCAGCGCCTGCTTCAGCTCGTCGTGGGCGGCCGGCTCCGCGACGAGCGCTCCCTCGTAGGTGGCCAGGCCCTCGGCTTCGCCGAGTACTTCGGGCACGGACGAGAAGACGACGTCCCAACCGACGAGCCCCTTCAGGTTCGGGTACTCTACCTCCACCGCGCCGACGAACCGCTCCTTGAACGACTGGAGCATATCCAGGATGCCATGATGGTCGCAGCGGACCGAAAGCGAAACGATGCGCGACCCTCTGTGGTAGTCGTGGGTCGGCACCACGATGTCGGCCGGACTGAGCTCCGCGATCTCGCATCGTCTGCCCGTACGCTGCCAGAAATCGACGTAGGCACTCATGGCGTTCCAGGCCAGGAACGGCCACAACTGGGCCAGCTGCTCGCCGCCGTCCGGTCGTCGCATCAGGCGCCTCATCTCGCGGTCCAGGGTGGCGCCGGAGATGAACTCCTCGGTCCAGATGTCCTGGTCGGTGACGTAGCCGCCGAAGTCCTCGACCACCGGTTCTCTGTCGTCGGAATCGCCGCAGAGGATCAACCAGTCGATCTCCTGTTGCACCTGCTCCGGGCTGAGCGACTTGTTCAGGTTGGCGGCCAGGTCGTAGGAGTCCTGGCTGCGCGTCTGGACGGTGATCCGGTACACTGCCTTGCCGTGACGTTCGCCGGTCAAGCGGATCCAGACTCCGCCGGGCGGTATGTCGGTCAGCCGGACCATCCGGCCGCGGTAGAGCAGGAAGATCGATCCGCTGAAGAACGGCGTGTTCTTTATGGCCGAGAGCAACCGCCGCCGGTCCTCACCGTCGGTGCCCTCCTCGAACACTATCACGTCTTCCCAGCGATACTCCTGACCCGTCTCGGGATCGACGGCGATTCTCAGCGTCGGGCCCAGCCAATTGAAGAACGCATCGCGAAGGCTGGAGCGTACTTCCCCGGCCCGATCGCGGAGGTTCTGGGTGGGTCCGAACAGGCAGACGCGCACGATGAAGGCTCGTATCCTGCGGTAACGAATGGGGTGAGCACCGCCGTAGTCCGCCAGGAACTCGATCAGCGAGATCGCCGCTCGCTCGCTGTCCGGGTCCTCGCTCGCTTTTGCGCAGGCGTCCCAGGCCAGACCTATGAAGGCCTCGATCTTCGAGTCGGCCAGGTCTCGCTCGCAGAGCACGGCGCGTGTCTCGGAGTCGAGCAGGCTGGGGTCCCGCGCCAGGAACCTGGCCATCGTATCCCGGAATCGCTGCAACCGCTCGACCGGCGTCAACACTTGGAACGCGCGGCGTCTGACTTCCGGTGACGGAACCTCGGCGCCGCGGGCGAGGAGGAATCGAGCCGCTTCGGCCAGCGGGCCTTCTTCGCTGCTGGTGACGACCCGCTCGAAGAGGCGAACGGCGTTCAGCGCGCTCTGTTCGTCGCTGGAGATCAGCATTCGCGCTGAGTGATCGAGGTCGAGAAGACTCCATTCCGCGTGGCGGCTCGACTCGGCCAGCCTCTCGCGGTCCGCGCCAGTGGGCTCGTAGGGCTCGGCGCGCCCCACCCACTCGATTGCCTGCGCCGCGCGCCCCGGGCGCTGCCGGTCTTCGAGGTCGATTGGCGCGAAAGCGAACAGCTGGTCGTTACCCAGCCAGAGCCGTGGCGTGGACAGAATGGCACCGAGGTCGAGAGCTCGGTCGCCGTGCCTATAGAGGCAGGCGCCCACCTGCACGCTGGACGCATCGAACCGCCTGACCATTAGGCTCGTACCGATCGACGGGAAGGTCAGGTGGTCGGTTTCGGCGCGGACATCCTTCGCCGTCAAGCCGAGGACCTGGAACAGCCAGTTGGGCAGCGTCAGCTCGAGCCCGCCGACCGTCAAATACGTGCGCCGGTACAGCGTCTCGATTACGTCGGCGAAATTCTCGACGACGACCTTGCGGCGCGGCGTGTTCTTTGGGGTAAGCTCGCCGCGGTCCGCGTCCAGGTCCCGATCGATGATCGCGAAGTCGACCACCCGCTCGAACGGCGCCACGAACTTGTTCACCGATACGACGAGCGACCGGAAGTGGTCACGTACGTCCTGAGCGGACATCGATGAGAAATCGAGCTCCTCGTATTCCGGGTTCGATGAGGAGGGTGTTGTATTCCTTGTGGTCTCCGACCAGGAAGGCTCGACCCACCGACTCGAACTCGCGGAACAGGTTCTCGATTCGCTGGGGCGCGATCGTTTGCCCCTTGATGTTCTTGTAGATCTCCTTCTTGCGATCGACCAGGCGGATGTGCCCTTCATCGTCCGCGCGCATCAGATCGCCCGTGTGAAACCAGCCCTGCTCGTCGAACGACGGTCCGCCGTCCGGCGGATCGAGATACCCCATCATCACGTACGGTCCACGCATCAACAGCTCGCCATCATCGGCGAGCTTTAGCTCTATCCCCGGCAGGGCGATACCCAGCGAGTTGTCCTTGTACCGGGACGGGGGCGTCATCGTGATGCCGCCGGTGGCTTCGCTCATCCCATAGCCGCTGAGCAATTGGACGCCCTGGTCGTGGAAGAAGCGGAATATCTCCGGGTCGAGATGGCCGGCGGCGGAGAGTCCCCAGCCCAGCCTTCCGCCTGTCAGGTCCAGAGCGGCTTCCCGGACCTCTTCGTCCGAAGAGTGTAGGGGGTCGGCACGTTTGGTGATCGCCTCGTGGAGCTGGATCCATTTCCGGGGGACGCTGATTAGGATCGTAGGCTGGTAGCGGCGCATCAGGTCGATCAGAGCTTCGACTTTAGGATCGGTGAGGAAGCAGTATTTCGCGCCCCAGAAGACACAACCCATCAGCTCGAAGAAGCGACCGAACGTGTGGAACAGCGGGAGGTAGCACAGAAAGACGTCCTGGTCTCCGATCTCGGGCAGCGCCAGCGCCCGGGCGAACCGCTTGAAGACCAGGTTCCTGTGCGAGTACTGGATTCCTTTCGGCACCCCGGTCGTGCCAGACGTATACATCACAGTGGCCAGGTCGCCGATCCGTACCGCGTTCGATCTCTCCTCTATGATGGTCGCAGCAACCTCTTCCGCCCGCTTCTCGACATCGCGCAATGTCATCGTGCCGGCGGCCGCATCGGCGAGCGGCTCGAGAGTGATCACGTACGCGAGGTCAGGCAACTGAGACCGGTTCTTTTCGACTTTGTCGAGCTGCTCGCGGCCGGAGACGATGACGGTGCCGACCTTCGCGTGCCGCAGGATATAGCCGACGTCGGCGTCGGTCGCGTTGGCGGGGACCATCACGTTCATCAGGCCTGAGGTGAGGCAGGCATGGTCGAGCAGGGCCACCTCCGGCCGGTTCTCCGAGATGATGGCGATCGGGGCGGGCTCGCCGTCGCCGTGAAGCGCGAGCAGCCCGCGCGCCAGGACCTGGAGGCGCGCCGCGGCCTGGCTCCACGTCATGCTTTGGCCGCCGAACCTGGTCGGGATCTCGTAGAGGACTTTGTCCGCGTAGGTCGCCGCTCGCTGCCGGAAGAGCGGGCCCACGGTGAAGTGCGATGCCTCGACGGCCGACAGGATCCTCTGGGTCCACAGCCCGGTGTCGCCGCTGGAGCCGATCCGTCCCAGGACCGTGGGGCGTCGAACTAGATCCAGCACATCCCAAGTCGACGCCCGCGCTTCGAGGTCCGGCGGCTCTCCACCGTCCTCCAGCCGGTCGACGCAGCGCTCCAGCAAACCCGCCAGGCTCTCGAGATCGAGCTTCTCGAGGATCTCATCGCGCGCGCGGGACCGCTGGACGAGCGCGACTCCCGCTGCTTTGCGTCGGCCAGCGCCGCCTCGACTCGGGTCGCCAGATCGGCGGCGGGTAGATTCGCCGCGTCTCTCAGGTCCTGCACACTCGTCATGCGGTGAAGATAATCGGGGTGGCGGCCGGGCGCAGGGTGCATGGCGGCTGCCACTTGCGCGATGGGCGCGCTGCGGCTCAACTCATTGGGCCATGGGCTATATCGGGCGAGCGGTGACAGGAGCGACGGCTTGGGCGGCGGCAATCTTCTACCGCGTCGAGCGGGTGGGGCCGGAGCTGCCGGAGGGGCCGGTGCTCATCGTCACCAACCACCCCAACATGCTCATGGACCCGCTGCTCGCGTTGCGGACCGCGGGACGGCGCGTGCGTACGCTGGCCAAGGCTCCGCTCTTCAAGACACCCGTCATCGGACAGGTACTGAGATCGGTGGGCGGCCTGCCGCTCTACCGGGTGCAGGACGATCCCGAGCAGCTGCACCGCAACCGGCTCGCCTTCGAGGAAGCGGCGGACGCGCTGTGCGCCGGTGGTACTCTGCTGACGTTTCCGGAAGGGAAGAGCCACGGGGCGCCGGCGCTCGCTCCACTCAAATCGGGCGCTGCGCGCATGACGTTGGCGGCGGAAGAGGGTTCGGGTTGGAGTCTTGGCGTGAAGGTCGTTCCCTTGGGACTCACCTACCATCGCAAGCACATCTTCCGCAGCCGCGTCGTGGCCGGGGTGGGAGAGCCGATAACCGTGAGCGACTGGCGCGACGCCTACGAAACCGATCGGCCGGCTGCGATTCGATCGCTGACCGAGGCGATCGCTCGCGGCCTCGAGCGCCAGACGCTGAACCTGGCCGACGAGTCGGACCGCCAGCTGGTAGAGACCGCCGAGACCCTCCACTCCAGGGTGACGGGCGGAGCCGGCTGGCGGGAACGTCAGGCGCTTGCCGCGCGCTTGCCGCAGCTGCAAAGATTCGCCGAGCTCTTCGCCTGGCTGAGGGCCAGCGACCCGCAGCGCTACGAGCGGCTGGCGCGCGAGCTGCGTCGCTATGCCGATCGCTTGCAGCGACTCGGTAGCGGTGAGGCCGACGTACCGCCGCGTTACGAGGTCGCCCGAGTCCTCCGTTACGTTCTGCGCGAGGGTGCGATACTCGGCATCGGGTTCCCGCTCGCGGCACTTGGGACGATCGCCTGGTATCTTCCGTACTTCGTGGCACGACTGGCCTGCCGTCTGATGAAGCCCGACATCGAAACCGTCGCGACGACGAAGCTGCTGACCGCCGTGGTCGCTTACCCCGCTACGTATGTGGGTTGGACGGCGCTGGCTGCGACTGCCGCTGGCCCGCTGGCCGCCGTCATCACGGCGCTGGCGCTTCCGCCGCTCGGATTCGCTGCGCTGGCCTGGAGTCATCGCCGCGAGGAGGTGTGGGAGGACGTGAAGCTCTTCTTCCAGGTGGTTCGTCGACCCAGACTGCGCGAGCGGCTATCGGGCGAGCGTCGCGCCCTCGCCGCGGAGCTCGACGAGCTGGAATCCGAGCGCCACACTGAGCTCGAAGCGCGGGGCGATGAGTGGAGGCCGGTGGCGTGAGCGTCGCGTCGCACCCTCCCGTCCGGCGGCGCGAGATCACTTCCTGGTGTCTCTACGATTTCGCGAACTCCGCGTTCACCACTCTGATCGTCACCTTCATCTTCAGTGAGTTCTTTACGCGAGTGATCGCGGCCGACAACATCTCCGGCACCGTCATCTGGAGCCACGCGGTCAACATATCGGCGATCATCGTAGCGCTCTCAACCCCAGTGCTCGGTGCCATAGCCGACTTCTCGCGCCGCAAGAAACTGTTCCTGCTACTGGCCACATTGCAGACGATCATCTTCACGGTCATGCTGTTCTTCGTCGGGCCCGGCATGGCGTTCATGGCGGCGCTGCTCTTCGTCATCGCCAACGTCGGGTTCGAGGGCGCCAACGTCTTCTACAACGCGTTCCTGCCCGAGATAGCGACCTCGAAGAACATCGGCCGTATCTCGGGCTACGGCTGGGCGCTGGGCTATATCGGTGGACTGGCCGCGCTGGTCATCGCTCTGCAGATGGTGCAGTCCTGGGTCCCGGAAGACGCGTACCTGAACGTCCGCTCGACCAACCTGCTCGTCGCCGCCTGGTTCGCGGTTTTCTCCATCCCGATCTTCCTCTACCTGCGGGAGCGCGGTGTCTCGCGGCACGTCGAGCAGGGCACGTATGTGAAAGAAGGGTTCCGGCGCGTCTTCGATACCGTACGCCACCTGAAGCGGTATCGCGAAGCGGCGAAGTTGCTGCTCGCCAGGCTCGTCTACAATGACGGCCTGGTCACGGTCTTCTCGTTCGGTGCCATATATGCCAGTGCCGTCTTCGGCATGCAGACGGCCGACGTCATCAAGCTCGGCATAACGCTCAACCTGTGCGCCGCGGTGGGCGCCTTCGCGCTCGGATTCGTCAACGATTGGATAGGTGGCAAGTGGACCATCGTCATCACGTTGCTGGTGCTGATCGTCGCGGGGCTCGTTGGCGCTACGGCCGAGACGCGTACCGGGTTCTGGGTCGCCGCCGTCGGGATCGGCTTGATGGTCGGGCCGAACCAGGCCGCCAGTCGCAGCCTGCTGGGTGTGATGATCCCGGAGGACAAGCACGGCGAGTTCTTCGGCTTCTTCGCCTTCTCCGGGAAGCTGGCGTCGGTGGCCGGACCCTTCGTATACGGCTCGGTCGTCGCAGCCAGCGGCAGCCACCGGATCGCCATGGCATCAATCGTGGTCTTCTTCGTCATCGGCCTGGTGATGCTGCTCTTCGTCGATGAAAAGGCGGGGATCGCGGCCGCCAGAGAAGGTGAACACAGTGGCAGTCCGGTTGCGTGATTCCGCGTTTGCTGAAGGGAGGAGCCGGTGGACCGCTCGCTCCGGTCGACCCGGGAGGGGTCGGAACCGGGGGACCGCTCGCTCCGGTCGACCCGGCGGTCAGCGTCAGTTGGCACCGCGAGGTCATTTTGCAGCTCACCCGCAGATTCAGCCTAAGGATCGGAGCCGGGTCGCTAAAACCAACTCCGCTCGGCGGTCCCCGGTTCCTTCTGGGCCAGATCGAGAGGCGTGGGGGCGGGTCGTTGAGCGGAGCTGGGGTTAGCGACCCCGCGGTCACGGCGCAGCCGTGAGCGCGGGGGAGGCCGGAGCGAGACGACCCGCCCCCCGCCGACCCGCTCCCCGCCGTCCGTGACCGTGAGCGCGGGGGAGGCCGGAGGGAGAGGACGCGCCACGACGCCAATCCCCGGATGCTGGGCACAAGCGTGGAGTCCAACATGAAGACTGCCCGTAGAACCCACTCATTCACCGAATCGGTGATCCGCGAGATGACCCGCGTCGCTAACGAGCACGGCGCAATCAACCTCGCCCAGGGCTTCCCCGACTTCCCGGCGCCGGAACTGCTGAAGCAGGCGGCCGTCGAGGCGATTCGCGCCGACATCAACCAGTACGCCATCACTTGGGGCGCGCCCCGGTTCCGTCGTGCCCTGGCCGAGAAGTACCGGCGCTTTTACGGCATGGAAGTCGACACGGAGCGCGAGATCACCGTAACCTGCGGCGCCACCGAGGCGATGGCGTCCGCGACGCTGGCGTTGGTCGATCCCGGCGACGAGATAGTCATCCTCGAACCGTTTTACGAGAACTACGGGCCCGACGCGATACTCTGTGGCGCGAACCCCGTGTTCGTGCCGACGCTGGAGGGCGGCGGCCTCGACGTGGAAGCGACGACCGCTGCCTTCAGCCGGAACACTCGCGGGATTATCCTCAACACGCCGAACAATCCCACCGGCCATGTGTTCGGCCTTGACGAGCTGGAGACGATCGCGCGGCTCTGCATCGAGCACGACGCTATCGCGCTCACCGACGAGATCTACGAACACATCATATATGAAGGCGAACACATACCGCTGGCCACGATAGACGGGATGCGCGAGCGGACCGTTACCGTGAGCGGCGCCTCGAAGACCTTCAGCGTCACAGGTTGGCGCGTCGGCACCATCGTAGCGCCGCCCGAGCTTACGGACGCCATCAAGAAGACGCACGACTTTCTGACCGTCGGCGCGCCGGCGCCGCTCCAGGAAGCGTGCGCGGCCGGCATCGAGCAACTCGAGGACAGTTACTACGATGAGCTGGCGAACAACTATCGCCGCAGGCGCGACGTGCTGTACGATGGCCTGGTCGCGGCCGGATTCTCCTGCCAGCCGCCCAACGGCTCCTATTATATACTTGCCGACTTCTCTAGTCTCAGCGACTTGCCCGACGACGAGTTCGCCGTATGGCTGACCGGCGAGCGCGGCGTCGCATCGGTGCCCGGCTCCAGCTTCTACAGCGATCCGAAGGACGGGCGCACTCAAGTGAGGTTCGCGTTCTGTAAGACGATCGAGACGCTGGAGAAAGCAGCCGAAAAGCTGGTGGCTGGAGGCCGGTAAGCGGTTTGCGGTATGCAGTATGCGGTAATGGCGAAATGGGAACCGCACACCGCATACTGCACACAGCACACCGAACCTTGACGCTCCTCGGGTGTACGCTCATACTGAGAGCAATGGCACCATCCCTCCGACGTTCTTTCCTCTCGAAGTAGTGAAAACCGTTGTCGCAGCAAGGATGTCTGATGTGCGTGGAGTACGTACGGTCGGGAGCATCAGTGCAGCGATCAGCCGGTAGGCGGTAGCCAATAATCGCACACCGCATACGGCACACCGCACACCGTGATGGGTACGGAAATGAAGAGCAGGCGGGATACGCTGTTTCACGGTTTCGGAGGTAGTCGGTGATTCTGCCAAACGTGCGCGCCTCGTTCGGGTCGAACGAGATCGAGCTGTTGCTCCACATGCTGGAGCAGCGAACTCGGCGCAGCCGGCGTTTCCTGGAAGGGAAGCTGGCCGAGGAGGGGCTGGACTCGCTGCTCGACCACCCGGAAACGTTGAGCGCGGTGATGGCCGGCGGCCGAGTGAGTACCATCCCCCCGGGGCTCACGTTCTATGTGATGGTTCGGCACACGCTGCTCGAGTGTGGGTTGGACGATCCCATCATCGCCGACTACGTAGCCGCGCTGCTGGTGGAGTTTGCCATCGAAGGTCGTGCCCAGCAGATCGCGCGATACGACGACGCCACCTACCGCTACCTCGTCGATCTGGTCGCCGATCTCGAGGAGGGGAACTCGGAGCGCAGGCAGTTCCTGCTTCACGCTCATCTCGGCAACTACTCCCTCTGGATGTCGGGGATCTTTCCCGACTACGTGATCGCTCGCGTGCACCGGAAAGGCGCGCCCGGTATCGAGTACTACGAGGACCTGGGTATTACCGGCTATCGCATGGCGAGCGAGTCCGAGCTCGCAGGTCGCTACGACCTGGCTGCCATATATCGGGAGGTCGCCGGCGGGTTCAGCGCCGTACGTCGCGCTCTGAATAGGGTATCCGACCGCTATTTCTTCCCGGTGTTTCCCACTCCGATCGATCGTCTGCTCCGCCAGGCCGTCGACGAGACTCTCTCCGATTGAGCTGGTCGACCGGCGGAACTAGCTCGAGGGGCTTGGGTAGGGGAACGTGGGTGAGAGGATAGACGTTACCGGCGAGGAATCGCCCTGGGTGCGATAGAGAGATGACCGTCATGAGGGCGGACGAGCTAAGAACTGTAGGAAGTATCACTTAAGGGGGCTGATCGACGATGGCCGCGCAGGGAATCGACATTATCGGCTTGATCCGCGAGAAGCAGGATGCCCGGCAATACCAGGATCTTCACTGGGACGGGACGTTCCCGGAATACCTCGGTATCGTGCATGAGAATCCGCTGGTGGCGCGGAATTCTTTCCAGAGACTGTACGATATGATCGTCTCCTATGGGATGGAGGAGTACACCGAGTACAAGAAGAAGATCACCCGCTACAAGTTCTTCGCCGACCCGTTCGAGGACGGTAGGGACGCCGTGTTCGGGCTCGACATCCCGCTGATGAAGCTGGCGCAGACGATAAAAGCCGCGGCGATGAGCTATGGGCCGGAAAGGCGTGTGATACTTCTGCATGGGCCCGTTGGCAGCGCCAAGTCCACCATCGTGCGGCTGTTGAAGAAGGGTCTCGAGCACTACTCGCGGACGCCGGAGGGCGCGCTCTACACGTTCCGCTGGGTCGGTGAAGGGGCGACGGCCCCCAGGCTGCCGGACGAGCTTGCCTCGCCGGAGGCGGCGGCGCGTGCTCAGGAAGAGGGGATGCCATGCCCGATGCACGAGGAGCCGCTGCACCTGGTGCCGGCGAACTTCCGCGAGGTCTACCTCGACCACATCAACAAGCACGCGCCCGACGACCGCCATATCATCGTCGAGGGTGACCTGTGCCCGGCCTGCCGCTTCATGTTCAACCAGTACATGAACCGCTACGAAGGCGACTGGACGAAGGTCATCGACCACATCCGGGTGAAGCGGCTTCTGATGACGGAGCAAGACCGGGTCGGGATCGGCACATTCCAACCGAAGGACGAGAAGAACCAGGACTCGACCGAGCTGACCGGTGACATCAACTACCGGAAGATCGCGCTCTACGGATCGGATTCGGATCCGCGCGCCTTCAACTTCGACGGCGAATTCAACATCTCGAACCGTGGGCTGATCGAGTTCATCGAGGTGCTGAAGCTGGACGTCGCGTTCCTCTACGACCTGCTGGGCGCGTCGCAGGAGCACAAGATCAAGCCGAAGAAATTCGCGCAGACCGACATCGACGAAGTCATCATAGCGCACACCAACGAGCCCGAGTACAGGCGCCTGCAAAACAACGAGTTCATGGAGGCGTTGCGCGACCGCACGGTCAAGATCGACATCCCGTACGTGACCCAGCTCGATGCCGAGATGGACGTCTACGAGCGCGACTTCAATCAGCGGCGCGTGCGCGGCAAGCACATCGCTCCGCACACCATCGAGATGGCCGCGATGTGGAGCGTCTTGACCCGGCTGGAGGAGCCGAAGAAAGTCAACCTCACACGGCTGCAGAAACTAAAGCTCTACAACGGTAAGACTCTGCCCGGCTTCACCGAGGACAACGTGAAGGAACTGCGCAAGGAGGCGGAGCGCGAGGGTATGCAGGGAGTATCACCGCGCTACGTGCAGGACAAGATCTCCAACTGCCTCGTCGCCGATATCGAAGAAGGCTGCGTGAATCCGTTCATGGTGATGAAGGAGCTCGAGTCCGGCCTCAAGCACCACTCGCTGATCACCAGCGAGGAGCAGCGGGAGTTCTACAGCGAGCTGCTGACGGTCGTGCGTGAAGAGTACGAGGACATAGTGAAGAACGAGGTGCAGCGAGCGATCAGCGCCGACGAGGAAGCGATCACGCGACTGTGCTCCAACTACATCGACAACGTCAAGGCCTTCACGCAGAAGGAAAAGGTCAAGAACAAGTACACCGGCGAGTACGAGGATCCGGATGAGCGCTTGATGCGGTCGATCGAGGAGAAGATCGACATCCCGGAGAGCCGCAAAGACGATTTCCGGGCCGAGATCATGAACTACATCGGCGCGCTCGCCGTCGAGGGCAAGAAGTTCGATTACTCGACGAACTCGCGTCTGCAGAAGGCGCTCGAGTTGAAGCTGTTCGAGGACCAAAAGGACTCGATCAAGCTGACCAGCCTGGTCTCCTCCGTCATGGACAAGGAGTCGCAGGAGAAGATCGACGTTGTTAAAGGTCGCCTGGTTCGCGATTACGGATACTGCGACATCTGTGCGACCGACGTCCTCAATTTCGTGGCCAGCATCTTCGCGCGTGGGGACGTGAAAGAACAGGAAGAGTGACTAGAGATTCGTTCACCGGCTTCTCGTCCATCAGGCGGATCGAACGGGACAAGAAGCGGTTCGATGCCATCATCCGGGGCCGGATCAAGCAGGACCTGCGGAAACACATCACCCGCGGCGAGCTGATCGGCAAGCGGGGTCGCGAAGTCGTGTCGATCCCGATGCCGCAGATCGAGCTCCCGCGCCTCAAGTACGGCCGCAAGCAGATGAGCGGCGTGGGCCAGGGCGATGGCGAAGAGGGCACGCCGATCGGGGCGGGCGAAGGCGAAGGTGCCGGCGGCGCCGGCGACCAGCCAGGCTTCCATCTGCGTGAGGTAGAGATCTCGATCCAAGAGCTGGCGGAGCTTCTCGGCGAAGAGCTGGAGCTACCGCGCATCGAGCCGCGTGGCAACCGTACGATCAAGAGCCGCCGCAGCCGCTACAAGACCATCCGTCAGACCGGCCCCGAGAGCCTGCGCTCGTTTCGTCGGACCTACCGGCAGGCGCTGAAGCGGCAGATCGCCTCGGGGACCTACGACTTCAAGCGCCCCATGGTGACGCCGGTGCGTGAGGACATGCGCTACCGCTCCTGGAAGGAGGAGCCGGAGCCCGTCGCCAACGCGGTGATCATCTACATGATGGACGTCTCCGGCTCGATGGGTAACGAGCAGAAGGAGATCGTGCGGATCGAGTCGTTCTGGATCGATGCCTGGATCCGCGCCCACTACCATGGCATAGCGAACCGCTACATAGTGCACGACGCCGCCGCCCACGAGGTGGACCAGGAGACGTTCTACACGACACGCGAATCTGGTGGTACTCGGATCTCCAGTGCCTACGAGATGGCCGCCAAGATCATCGCCGGTGAGTACGATCCTCAAGAGTGGAACATCTACTGCTTCCACTTCTCGGACGGCGACAACTGGGGCGGTGGGGACGACGAGAAGTGCTTCGAGCTGTTGAACGAGCGTATCCTGCCGGTCGCGAACCTGTTCGGCTACGGTCAGGTCGAGAGCCGTTACGGGTCCGGCCAGTTCCTGGAAGCGCTGCGTGAGAACATCGAGGACGAGAAGCTCGCGCTGTCGCACATCGCCGACCGCGAGGCCATTCTCGATTCGATCAAGGATTTCCTGAGCAAGGGCAAGTAGATGCCGCAGCTGCTGAGCCCCGAGTTGCAGGCGCTTCAGAAAGAGATCGAAGAGTATGCCCGCGGTTATGGGCTCGACTTCTTCGATGTGATTTTCGAAGTCCTCGATTGGGAGGAGATCAACGAAGTCGCCGCCTACGGCGGCTACCCGGCGCGCTATCCTTATTGGCGCTTCGGGATGGAGTACTACGCGCTCTCCAGGGGCTACGCGTACGGGCTACAGAAGATCTACGAGATGGTGATCAACAACGACCCGTGCTATGCGTACTTGCTAGCAGCGAACCCGGTGGTCGACCAAAAGCTGGTGATGGCTCATGTCTACGGCCATGCCGACTTCTTCAAGAACAACTACTCGTTCCAGCATACGAACCGGAAGATGGTCGACGAGATGGCGAACCACGCCACTCGTATCCGCCGCTACATGGAGAGCTACGGCGAGGACGAGGTCGAAGGGTTCCTCGACATATGCCTCTCGCTGGAGAACCTGATCGACTACAACGCGCCGCACATCAAGCGGCGGCGCCGGTTGGAAGACGCGGCGACCGACCCGAGCCACCCGTCGCGCCGGCCGCAGCCGCACCGGATAGATGCCAAGGAGTACATGGAGGACTACATCAATCCGGAGGAGGTGCTGAAAGCGGAGGTCGAGCGAATGCAGGAGGAGCGCCAGAAGGAGGAGCTCTTCCCGGCCAGGCCGGAGAAGGATCTGTTGCTCTTCTTGCTCGAGTACGCTCCGATGACGAACTGGCAGCGATCGGTGCTGGGGATTGTGCGCGAAGAGGCGTACTACTTCGCGCCGCAGGGCCGCACCAAGATCATGAACGAGGGTTGGGCCAGCTACTGGCACTCGACCATCATGACGCAGAGGGCCCTGGAGGACTCGGAGCTAATCGACTACGCCGACCACCACAGCGGCACGGTAGCGACCCAGCCGGGCCGGCTGAACCCTTACAAGCTGGGGCTCGAACTGCTGCGCGACATAGAGGAGCGCTGGAATAAAGGGCGGCACGGGGCGGAATGGGAGGCCTGCGACGACTACGAGCTGCGCAAGAGCTGGGACACCGGCGCGGGTGAGGGCCGCGAGAAGATCTTCCAGGTGCGCGCGCTCTACAACGACGTGAACTTCATCGACGAGTTCCTGACGGCGGAGTTCTGCCACAAGCACAAGCTGTTCGTCTACGACTACAACGAATCGACCAAACAGTATCAGATCTCCAGCCGCTCGTTCGACGAGATCAAGCAGGGCTTGCTGTTCCAGCTCACCAACTTCGGCCAGCCCTGGGTCTACGTGCGAGATGGCAATCATCTGAACCGCGGCGAGCTTGTGCTGTGGCACCGCTACGAGGGTGTGCCGCTCCGCCTCGACTACGCGCAGGACGTGCTCCGCTGCCTCTACGCGATTTGGAAGCGGCCCGTCCATCTGGAGACCTGCGACGACGACCGGCCAATCGTCCTCAGCTACGACGGGACCGAGCACACGGTCCAGGACCGCAGCGAGGACTGAGCGCCGGGCCTTGTAACCCAGGAAACATACGATTAGCTTCTTTTCGGCTTGGCTGCGCCGTTAGCCTGCTGGAGGCAACCGCCACGCGAGGGAGGAGCGATACTTGGTCGACGACAAACAGACCACGCTGATCAGCAAGATGAGCGCCCACAACACGGCCCAACTGAAGGATTTCTTCGAGGGCTCGGCGATCGAGGGTGACTGGCAGCTCATCTTCGCCGCGAGCTACAACGGCTGCATCATCTCGCTCCCCGCCAAGGGCGGCGGTCAGATGCGCCTGCGGCTCGCAGCCAAGTTCCGCGACGGCCAGCCCTACCTGGAGCTCCGCGCCCAGCATATGGGGTCGGCCGACGAGGAGGACGAGTAGGACCCAGGTCCGCCCCTCCAGCCCCCCGTCCCATGCGCCGTCCCCTCGCCCTTGCCCTCTCCATCTCCATCTCCATCTCCATCTCCATCTCCTCGTGCTACCCGCGCCCGCGAGAGATCGTGCTCGCCTCCACAACATCGACTGAAGATTCCGGACTATTCGAGTACCTGCTGCCAGCGTTCGGACGTGCACACCCCGAGTACCGGATCCGCGTGATCGCCGTCGGGTCCGGCGAGGCGCTGCGCCTGGCCGCGCGCGGCGACGCCGACGTAGTGCTGGCCCATTCGCCGCGGGCCGAGGAGGAGTTCATGACGGCCGGGCACGGCGAGTCGCGAACCCCTGTGATGCAGAACGATTTCGTGCTCGTCGGGCCGGCGGAGAACGGATCCGGGGCATGTGATTTTTCGAGCGCGGCGTCCGCGCTGGCCGGCATAGCCGAGAGCGGCGCAACCTTCATCTCGCGCGGTGACGACTCGGGCACCCACGCGAGGGAGCGCGAGCTGTGGGCCGCCGTGGACGTGGAGCCGGGCGGCGAGCGGTACCTGGAAGCGGGGCAGGGAATGGGGGCGGTGCTGATGATGGCGAGCGAGAAGCGGGCCTACACGCTGAGCGATCGCGGCACCTACCTCAGCTTGCGCGATCGCCTGCAG
The DNA here is from genome assembly GCA_039589115.1 of Gemmatimonadota bacterium. Lineage (GTDB taxonomy): Bacteria > Gemmatimonadota > Gemmatimonadetes > Palauibacterales > KS3-K002. Next base: position 20,597 of record JBDHHZ010000052.1, read on the forward strand.
CTCGAAGTTCTGGTGGAAGGCGATCCGCGGCTACTGAACCAGTACTCGGTGATCGTCGTTCACGGAGCGTCGAACGCCCCGGGCGCTCGTACCTTCGCCGACTGGATCACGTCGGCTGCGGCGCAGGAGCTGATCGGTCGATATGGCGTGCAGCAGTTCGGGATGCGGCTGTTCACGCCGAACGCTGCCGTTGGTCAACGAGCGCGTTCCGAATTCTGAATGTAGAATACTGAATACCGAATGCCCAAGTGCCGGATCTCATCATCCAGCATTCAGCATTCTACATTCTATATTCGGAGCCCAAACACCCAACGATGGACGTATTCCTAGACGCAATCAGACAGGCCTTCGGCCTCCTGCTGACCGGCGACGCCTACCTGTGGAGCATCATCTTCCGCTCCCTCCAGGTGTCGGGTCTCGCCGTCGCCCTCGGTCTGCTCGCCGGTATCCCACTGGGCACCTGGCTGGGGCTGGCCCGCTTCCCCGGCCGCGGGTTCGCCGTCGCCCTGGTGAATACGGGGCTGGCGTTACCGCCCGTCGTCGTCGGGCTGTTCGTCTATATCATGCTCTCGCGCCAGGGCCCGCTGGGCGGGCTCGGCTGGCTCTACACGCCGAGCGCCATGATCGCCGCCCAGTTCGTGCTCGCCGCGCCCTACGTCGCGGCCATCACGTTGGCCGCGGTCCAGTCGGTGCTCCGTCTTCAGGCCCGCGCCCTGGGCGCCAGCCGCTGGCAGGCGCTAATGCTGCACCTGCGCGAGGCGCGACTCTCGTTGATGGCAGCGGTGGCCGCCGGGTTCGGCGCCGTGATCTCGGAAGTCGGCGCGGTGATGATGGTTGGCGGCAACGTCCACGGAGAGACGCGGGTGATCACCACCGCCATCGTGCTGGAGACGCGGCGCGGTCGCTTCGCCACCGCCATGGCCCTCGGTCTGATTCTCCTGGCGATCGCCTTCGCCGCCAACGCGTTCATCACTCGAGTTCAACAGGCGGGGCCGCGCCGCCGGCCGCTGACCAGCTGATGGAAGCCACGGCGAAGGGCTCGCAGGCGGCTGAGCCGCTGCTCTTGGGCGAGGACCTCACCTGCTCCTACGATGGCATGCAGGTAGTGGATGTCGAGAGGATCGAGGTGCACGCCGGGGAAGTGCTGGGTCTGCTGGGCCCCAACGGGGCGGGGAAGTCGACGCTGATGCGGCTGCTCGCCGGGCTCGAGTCGCCGGATGCAGGGGTGATCCTATATAAGGGGCGCGAGGTGGCGCGCGACGATCCCGGACTACGGCGCGCGGCGGCGGCCGTGCTGCAGCGGCCTTACCTGTGGCGCGGGACGGTGACGCAGAACGTCGAGTTCGGCTTGAAGGTGCGGCGTCTCTCTTCGGACGAGCGACAGAGCCGAATCCGCGCGTCGCTCGAGACCCTCGACATCGCGCGGCTCGCCGATGCGCCCGTCAACACACTCTCCGGCGGCGAGGCACAACGCGTCGCCCTCGCCAGAGCGCTGGCGTTGGAGCCGGAGATCTTGTTCCTCGATGAACCGACGGCCGATCTCGATGTGACGGTGCGCCGCCGGCTGCTGGCCGATCTCGAGCGGATCACCCACAGCACGGCCCCGGCCATCGTGCTCATCACGCACGACCCGGGCGAAGCTTTCGCGCTGGCCGATCGAGTCGCGGTCATGGAAGACGGCCGCATAGTTCAGACGGGGGCGCCTGCGGACATCTTCGAGTCGCCCGCAACGGCGTTCGTCGCCTCGTTCACCGGCGCCGAGTTCATGCTGAGCGGTCGTATCAAAGAGACGGGAGAGGGCACGGTGCTCGTCGAGCTCGATTCGGGCCACTCGCTGCTGACGGCGGGGCCGGGCGATGTCGGCGCGCGGGTCAGGGTCGCCTACCGGCCCGAAGATGTCGTGATCAGTCCGCCGGACCCATCGGTGACCAGCGCCCGCAACCGCTTCGACTGTGTGGTGACGCGCCTACATCCGCAGGCCGGGCTCGTGCGCCTGCGGCTCGAGTCGGATGGCTTGAGCTTCGAGGTGCTGATCACCCGCAGTTCGCTCGAGGAGTTCGGTCTCCAAATAGGCACTCCAATGGTCGCCCAGCTCAAAGCCACCGCTCTGCACGTCTTCCCTATCAAGGTCCAGGCAATCCGATGCGGTGCACGCTGCGACGACCGCAATATCGATGGCGAGACCGGCGATCGTACCCAAGACCCTGCCGGTACCCGATCTCCGCTCTATGACGGCGACTCTCTCCATCGGTATCTCTTCCGTCTCACTTCCTGATACATAGATGACGAACGCCGAGCGGAGCGGGATAGTGCTCGCGGTGAGTAATTCTCTCAGCACTTCGCCGCTGATGGTGTCGCCGTCGCAGTCCGCCAGTCCC
>JBDHHZ010000053.1:0-17416 GCA_039589115.1 Gemmatimonadota bacterium
GCAGTAAATTGGTTGCCATGAGACAACTCAACCGTATCATCGCCCGGGTGTTGGAGAAGGCCGCGGTCAGCGAGGGTCAACTCAGCGAGGAGGCGGGTTATCACGAGAAGAGCTTCGCCCGCTTCAAGATCGGGGCGCGTAATGCGACTCCGGCTGCGGCTCGCGCGCTAGCCGATGCGCTGCGCCGGCGAGCGGACCTTTTACTCAAACTCGCGGACCGGCTCGACCGGGCGGCCAACCAGGAGGAGGGTTGAGCATGGCGAAACGGAAAAAGTGGAGGTACACGGCGGGGAAGCGGCCCTACCGTGTCCGCGTGTACGAACGGAAGCCCGGCGGCATGCTGTACGCGGCCGCATGGGACCCGGGCGAGAGCCGGGAGGTGCGCCGCTCGCTCGGCCACACGGACCACGACGCGGCCGAATCCTACGCGATCGAAGAGGCGGCCAAGCTGCGCGAGGGGATGGACCGGGTCCGCACCGCGAGGCCGACAGCCCGCCGCATCTTCGGCCAATACGAGGCACACCGCACACCCAACAAGCGCGGCGAGAAAGCGCGGAAGGAAGATCGGCGGCAGTGTGAGATGTGGCGGCGCTTCCTTGGGCCCGATTTCGACCTCTCACGGCTCGGCCGCAGGGAGTGGGAGGGCTTCACACGCAAGCGGGCGAGCGGTGAGATCGACGCCCGCGGGAGACCCATCGCGAACCCCGATGACCGGACACCCGTCCGGGACCGCATGGTCGAGAAGGATCTGCTGTTCCTCCGAACCGTCGTGGGCTGGGCGTGCGAGTGGCGGGACGCAGACGGCCGCTTGCTCATGGAGAACGATCCCACCCGCGGCCTCGACTCCCCGCACGAGAAAAATCCTTCGCGCTACGTGGCCACACACGACCGGGTGGACGCCATCCGCAACGTCTACCGCAACGTGACCATGCGGGTGATGCGTGGCGGGAAACGCCGCGAAGTCGAGTCCTACCTACCCGAGGTATTCGAGATCGGGGTCGGCACGGGCCGGCGGATCGGGGCCGTGGTGAGGCTCCGCGTCGAGGACCTCGACCTGGCCGAAACGGAAGCCGCGCCGTGGGGCGCGATCGTGTGGCCCCAGGACACCGACAAGATGGGGAAGTGCTGGCGCTGTCCTGTCAGTCCCAAGGTGCGCGAGGCGCTGGAAGGCGCGATCCGAAAGCGGCAGCGACTCGGCCACGTCGGGCGCGGCTACCTCTTCCCCGGCCCGTTCGACCCCGAGAGTCACGTCCGGTACGAGGCCGTCCGCGACTGGCTCAGGGCGGCGGAAAAGGAAGCGAAGCTTGAGCCCGTGAAGGGCCACGTCTTCCACGCCTACCGGCGTCTGTGGGCCAGCGCGAGGAAGGACCTCCCGGATGTCGATGTTGCTCAGGCTGGCGGCTGGTCTAGCCTGCAAGCGCTCAAGTCGGCCTACCAGCAACCGGACGAACGGACTATGTTGAAGGTTGTCACGCACGATGCGGAGTTGCGGGAGGTGAGATGATGAGGGGAGAAACTCTCACAAGAAACTCACACACCCCGCGATCCGGCCCCAACAGGCCAAACCGCAAACACGTTGCGTGGCAGAAAGATGCAACGATTCGGGCCCGTAGCTCAGTTGGTTAGAGCAGCCGACTCATAATCGGTAGGTCGCAGGTTCGAGTCCTGCCGGGCCCATTGGACTTCAAGTGCTCCTCCCTGCAACCGATCGGACCGCCTCGAGGCTGCCGGCTACCAGGTGGACGCGGCGGCGTTCGATGGCCCCCCGGCCATGCGTCGCTTGCGGCAGAGTCCGCCCAGCGCGCTGATCATCGACCTGTCGCGGCTGCCCTCGCAAGGGCGCGATTTGGCCCTCGCCGTCCGCGAGTACAAGTCCACTCGATACGTGCCCATAGTCTTCGTCGAGGGTGACGCGGAAAAGGTGGCGCGCGTCAAGAAGAACCTGCCCGACGCGGCATACACGAGTTGGCGACGGATCCGCAGTTCGCTGAAGCGGGCCATCGCCCATCCTCCGCAGGCTCCGATCGTGCCGAGCTCGCGGTTGGACGGCTATTCAGGCACGCCGCTGCCCAAGAAGCTCGGCATCAAAGCGGATTCGGTCGTCGCCCTGGTGGGAGCGCCGCCGGGGTTCGAAATTACACTCGGCGAGTTGCCGGAGGGCGTGAGCTTGCGCAAACAGGCGCGGGGCCGACCCGATCTTGTCATCTGGTTCGCCCGCTCGAAGTCGGAGCTGGAGCGTCGCGTGGAACGGATGGGAGCCCTGGCTGGCGCCGGCGGCCTATGGATCGCCTGGCCGAAGAAGGCGTCAGGAATCGATACCGATCTCTCGCAGAACATCGTCCGGCGGACCGGGTTGGCGTCGGGCCTCGTCGATTACAAAGTGTGCGCCATCGATTCGGTCTGGGCCGGGCTCAAGTTCACACGACGCAAGAGCAACTGACTCTCACCGAAGGCCGAGGAAGGTTCGAGACCATGACCGTCGCCGTTCGACGCTTCGTCTACAGCCTGCTGACCGCGCTCGGGTTCATCATGATGGTCCCCTGGATGATCAGCATGCGTCGCCTGCAGGCGGCCATTGGCTCGGACCCGGTGGCGCTGGAGCAGGCCCTGGAGCCCGGGGGAGCCCTGTATCAGACGGTGCCGGGGATGCAGGGGGATACATGGCTGTTCCTGCTGGGCCTCACGCTCGCCGCCTGCTTTCTCTACGCGGCACTTTCCGTTGGGACCTCCAGAGCTTGGCGACCGCGCCAGGATAGGCCGCCCTGCTGTAGCCGCTGCGAGTCCGAGGTCGCTTTCGGAGCTGTCTTCTGTCCCACCTGCGAGCAACGACTCGTCTGGTAGAATCGACTCCGATTCAACACGCGCCGCAGCATTGACAAGGGCCACCGCCCCGACCACGTTACTCGCTTCGGAATTCGCAACTTTCGTCCGGCTCATAGGCCGCTCCGGCCAGAGTCGGATTCCGTCCTGAGCCCGATTGAGAGCCTGGCGTGGGCGGCATCGCACGCTATCGGCGACCGCCGAACGGGACGCGGTACGAAGGAAGGATCTAGATAGGATGTTCTCCGGAATACGTGGGCGACTGCTCGTGATCGCGGGCGTGTGCGCCATGTGTCTGTGGGCGCTGTTTGGGCCGCTGTTGACGGCGACGAGCCCGGAAGACCGTCGCCCGATCAAACTGGGACTCGATCTCGAAGGTGGCACCCACCTGGTCCTGCAGGTGGAAGACCCCGAGGGGGCCATGTCCACCGAGGCGCGGGCCGACGCGGCGGACCGTGCGCGTGAGATCATCGGCAACAGAGTCAACCAGTTCGGTGTCAAGGAGCCTACCGTCCAGCGCGTCGGCATCGACAGGATCATAGTCGAGCTCGCCGGCATTGGGGATGTGGGTCGAGCCAAGAGCATCATCGAACAGACCGCGTTCCTCGAATTCAAGATCGTCACCGATGGCCAGGCCTTCATGGACCGGCTGGCGACCCTCGATAGCATGGTCGTCATAGCGGTCGGTGAGGAGGGACTCCCGGAGGAGGCACGAGTCGATCGGGCGCCCGGTTTGGAGGAGCTCTTCCAGCAGCGGGACAGCGGTGAGGCCGCGACTCCCGAGCCGCAAGTTACTGAACTGCGGCCACTTACACGCCTTCTGCTCGATTCGGGAGAGCCCGGCCTCTTCCTCATCGAAGGGCCGCAGGTAGAGACCGTGCAGGGCTACCTGGCGCTGCCGGAAGTCGTGTCACGCATCCCGGACGAAGTCACCCTGCACTGGGGTACCGAGACCAGAGCCATCGCCGGCAAGACCTATACGCCGCTCTACGTGGTAGAGGCCGAACCCCTGATCACCGGTGAGTACCTGGTGGACGCCCAGGCGATCCGTGACCCGCAGTTCGGCACCCCGATCGTGCCTTTCCAGCTCACGCGACAGGGCGGCCGGATCTTCGAGCGTGGCACCTCCCAGCACGTGGGCGATCGCATGGCGATCATCCTCGATGGGCGCGTGCAGGGTTCGCCACCGGTCATCCGCGATGTGCTGCGCGACCGGGCACAGATCGAGTTGACGACGGGCGCGTCGCTGACGGAGGCGCAGGACATAGCGCTCGTCTTGCGGGCCGGTGCACTCCCGGCGCCGATGGAGATCATCGAAGAGCGAACGGTTGGACCCTCGCTGGGTAAGGACTCCATCGACCAGGGCAAAATGGCGGGCATGATCGGTATCGCTCTGGTCGTCGTGGTCATGATCGCTTACTACCGGGTCGCTGGCCTCCTGGCGGTGGCAGGCTTGCTGGTCTACGTAATCGTCATTCTCGGTGGACTGGCCGGCCTGGGAGCAACGCTCACGCTGCCCGGCATCGCCGGCTTGATCCTTTCCATCGGCATGGCGGTGGACGCCAACGTGCTGATATTCGAGCGTATTCGAGAGGAGATGGAGGGCGGCAAAACGCCGAGGACGGCTGTGGACAGCGGCTTCCAGGCCGCACTGTCGGCGATCATCGACTCGAACCTGACAACTCTCATCACGGCGATCATCCTCTACCAGTTCGGTACGGGACCGGTGAAGGGATTCGCCGTCACGCTTTCAATCGGTATCGTGGCGTCGTTCTACAGCGCGGTGTTCGTGGTGCGGACCTTCATGCTCATCTGGCTGGAGACCCGGCCGGCGAGCGCCGAGCTTAGCATATAGGCAAGGGGACCCGATCGATGCGGCTGTTTGCCAAGGCGGAGTACAAGTTCCTCGACATGCGCCGGAAGGCCTATGTCGTTTCAGCGATCATGGTCGCCCTCGGCGTCCTCTCGATCGCCATTCACGGCGGCCTCAACTATGGCGTTGATTTCACCGGCGGTACGCTCTTTCAGGTCCGCTTCGAAGTGAGCGTGTCCGCGTCGGACGTGCGGAGCGCCTTGGGCGCCGCCGGGCTCACCAATCTTCAGGTCCAGGACTTCGGCGGTACGAGCGAGTACCTGATTCGTCTCGCCGAGTTCGCCGAGGGCGGCGACCGCGAGCTCTCGAACGTCGTCAACGCGACTTTGACCGAGCGCTTCGGCGAGGGCTCGTACACCGTCGTTCGCACCGAAGCCGTGGGGCCCAAGGTCGGCGGCGAGCTGAGGCAACGTGCCATAGGCGCGGTGCTGATCTCGTTCTTCCTCACCCTGTCGGCTTCCGCTTCGAGTGGCGATTCGGATTGGCGGCGATCATCGCCACCGTACACGACGTGACGATCGCGTTTGGTGTCATCTCGCTGCTGAACATCGAGATCTCGCTGCCGACGGTAGCTGCGGTCCTCACGATCATCGGTTACTCGTTGAACGACACGATCGTCATCTTCGATCGCATCCGCGAGAACTTGAAGAAGCTCCGACGATTGCCGTATATCGAGATTCTCGACCGCTCGATCAACGAGACGCTGCCACGTACCGTGATGACCAGTGGCACGACGCTCGCCGTACTGCTCGCCCTGGCTATCTTCGGCGGCGCGGTCATTCGCGAGTTCACTTTCGTGCTGATCGCCGGTGTCATCATCGGGACCTACTCCTCGATCTTCGTCGCTTCGCCGGCCTTGCTCGAAGTAGAGCGGCGTTCGGGCGGCGTGCGCAGCAAGTCCGACCGGAGGAAGGTGGCGGCGACCGAGCGCTGACGCGTGAAGCTCTTCGATTCACATGCACACCTGACGGACCCGAGCTTCGCCTCGGACCTGGACGCTGTCCTGGCCCGTGCGGCGGAGGCGCGTGTGGAGACCGTCGTTACTATCGCTAGCCGGCTGGACGACGCGCGCGCCGCGATCGAACTGGCGCGGCAGGTTGCCGACCCGCGGGTATGGGCGACGGCCGGGATCCATCCCCACGAGGCCCAACGCTGCTCGCCCGAGGCGCTCGCCGAACTGGAGGGGCTCGCCGCTGCGGAGCAGGTCGTCGCTATCGGCGAGACAGGGCTCGACTTCTACTACGACAACGCGCCGCGCGACCTGCAGCTGGACGCCTTCCGCTCACAGGTCGAGCTGGCGGAGCGGCTCGAGCTGCCCGTCGTGGTTCACTCCCGCGAGGCGGACGAGGAGACGGCCACGGTGATTCGCGAGTATGCCGGTCGTGTCGTGGGTGTGCTGCACTGTTTCAGCGGCGGCGCGGGTCTCCTCGAGGTGGGCCTAGAAGCTGGCTGGTATGTTTCTTATTCTGGGATGGTTACTTTCAAGAACTTCCGCGATGCCCGGCACGTCGAGGCCGTGCCGCTTGACCGTCTGCTGGTGGAGACGGACAGTCCGTATCTGGCGCCGGTGCCGATGCGAGGGCGTAGAAACGAGCCTGCTTTCGTGGGGCACGTGGTGAAGCGCATCGCGGAGATGCGAGGAGAAGATCCTGATCGGGTCGCTGACGTGACATACGAGAACGCCTGCGAACTTTACGGCGTAGGGAGTAGCTAGTCATGCGCGGGATACTGAAACTATTCGCGAAGTCCCCCTTCGGGTTGATGGTGAAGCACGCCGCCCAGGTGGAGGAGACGGTGAAGCTCCTGCGCCCGCTGATCGAGGCGTTTCTTGCCGGGGACACGGCGCGGGTGCAAGAACTCTCCGAGGAGATCGACGACACGGAGCACGAGGCTGACAAGATCAAGAACGCGGTACGAGCTCGGCTCCCCAAGTCGGTCCTGCTGCCCGTCAACCGCGGGGATATCATGGGCTACGTCAAGGAGCAGGACGGAATCGCCGACGCGGTGGAGGATGTAGGCGTGATCTTGGCGATGCGCTCACCGGCCTGCCTGCCGGAGTTCGAGCCCAATCTGTTGAAGCTCGTCGACCAGGTGATCCATGCTGCGGCGCTTCTGTTCGATGCAGCCCGCGCAATAGAGACCTTGCAGTCCGCCTCCTTCGCCGGCCCCGAGGTCAAGAAGGTGCAGAAGATGGTCGCCAAGATCCACGAGGCGGAAGGAGAGGCGGACCGGCTACAGGCCGAATTCAGCAAGCTGGTCTTCGCGAATGAGTCTCGTATCGATGCGATAAGCGTATTTCAGTGGATGCGTATCGCCGAGGTGCTAGGTGATGTTGCCGACCACGCCGAGAACACCGGCGATATCTTGAAGCTCATGCTGGCCAGCTCGTGACAGGCTTCGCGGATGGGCGAGCGCTGCGCTAACGTGATCCATCAGCTGATCGGCTGGAGACCTCGATGACGACGGTCACGCTGATCGTCCTCATCGTCGGCTTGACCGCCGGCCTTTACATGGCGTGGAACATCGGCGCGAACGATGTCGCCAACGCCATGGGCACTTCCGTAGGCTCCGGTGCGCTCACGCTCGCGGGAGCGGTGATTATCGCCGCCATCTTCGAGTTCGGCGGCGCCGTGCTCGTAGGGTCCCGTGTCACCCGCACCATCCGCAGTGGCATCCTCGACACGGCGGTCTTCGCTCCGGATGTGGGCATGTTCGGCGCCGATGGACCCCTGCTTCTCATGCTGGGCATGGTCGCGGCTTTGCTCGCTGCGGGGATTTGGCTCCAGCTCGCGACCACATACGGTCTCCCGGTTTCCACTACTCATTCGATCGTCGGCGCGGTGGTTGGCTTCGGAGTCCTGACTGCCGGCATCTCGAGCGTCGAGTGGTTGACCGTCCTTCGCATCGCGGCTAGCTGGGTGATCTCGCCGGCCGCCGGCGGTCTGCTCGGGTTCGCCATGTTCGTCTATTTGCGGCGCACGATCTTGAGGCACTCTGACCCCGCCGAAAGGGTGCGCCGGCAAGCTCCCCTTCTAGTTGGCCTCGTCGTCTTGATCCTCTTCTTGAGCTTCGTCTATAAGGGGCTCAAGAACGTGCTCCACGATCCAGCGTGGTGGATGGTGCTGGCAGGCTCTGCGCTCGTTGCGATCGCGGCGGCGGCAGGAGCCCGCGTCGCCGTCGAGCGAACCTCCCGGATCGCCCCCGATCCCTATCAGTACGTGGAGAGGATCTTCGGCTGGCTTCAGATCCTCACCGCCAGCTTCGTAGCGTTCGCGCACGGCGCCAACGATGTGGCCAACGCCATCGGACCGTTGGCGGCGATCGTGCACATCGCGCAGAGCGGTGAGATATCGGGAGCCGTCCCCGTTCCGTTCTGGGTGCTGATGCTCGGCGGGTTCGGAATAGTGGTTGGGCTTGCCACTTGGGGCTACAAGGTGATACGCACCATAGGGCGCGAGATCACCGAGATGTTGCCATCTCGCGGGTTCAGCGCGGAATTCGGAGCCGCCAGCGTCGTGCTGGTCTTCTCGCTACTCGGCCTGCCGATATCTACCACCCATACTCTCGTAGGCGCCGTCATCGGCGTCGGCCTCGCTCACGGGATCAGCGCGCTGAACCTGAAGGTGGTCAGGAACATCGTGAACTCCTGGATCATCACGTTACCAGCTTCGGCCGTTCTGGCTGCCGTCATCTTCGCCATCCTGCGCTGGATCTTCGTCTAAGAGCCCGGACGTCGCTTGATAGCAGCCGGTGTGCCCGATAGCTTCGATGCATGCAACGTCGCATTCACATCCTGCCCGACCATGTCGCCAATCAGATCGCGGCGGGAGAGGTCGTCGAGCGACCCGCCTCCGCGGTCAAGGAGCTGGTCGAGAACTCGCTCGACGCACTGGCCGGTCAGATCGAAATCGACATCCAGGGCGGCGGTAAGTCGCTGCTGCGGGTGGCGGACGATGGCCAAGGCATGGTACGGGACGACGCGCTTCTGGCCATCGATCGGCATGCGACTTCGAAGGTCAAAGACGAGAAAGACCTTCGGAAGATCAGCACTCTCGGCTTCCGCGGCGAGGCGCTCCCCTCCATAGCGGCCGTGTCCCGCTTCGAGCTGGAAACGGCATCGGCGGAAGGTGGGGAAGGGACTCGCATCAAAATCGAAGGCGGCCGCGTGGTGGCCGTCGACGAGATCGCTCGGCGACCGGGTACCACGGTCACCGTCCGTTCGCTCTTCTTCAATGTACCGGCCCGGGCGAAGTTTCTCCGCTCCGCCGCGGCGGAGACGCGAGCGATTTCAGAGGCCACTATCGCTCTGGCGCTGGCCAATCTGAGCACGGGATTCCGGCTGAGATCGAACGACCGCGAGCTTCTCGACCTCCCGCGCACCGGCGATCTGTCTGCCCGGGTGGCGGCGATCTGGGGTGATGAGCTGGCCGCGCAGCTGATCCCCATCGATTACGTTTCGGACGGCATCCGCGTTGCCGGCCTCATCCAGCGGCCGGCGGACACGCGACCCGGGACGCGCCGTTCCTACACGTTCGTGAACAGCAGGCCGTTCGTCGATCGCTTCATCCTGCGGGCGGCCGAGGAGGGGTATCGCACGACCGTGCCCGCCGGCTACCGCCCGGCCCTCTTCATCTACTTGGAGCTGCCACCCGATCAGGTCGACGTGAACGTGCACCCGGCCAAGGCGGAGGTTCGCTTCCGCAACAAGATCAAGGTGGAGGCCACTGTGACGGAGGCGGTGCGGGCCGGGCTGGAGGGACTGGAAAGCGCGCCGAGTCTCGGCGACGACCGCGGAGGCTCGATCCAGTTGACTTCCCGCTCCATCCCTGGAACGGCCGAGCGCGGCTCGGGGACGACCGCGCCGGGCGCCGCGCAGATGGCGCTGTTCGTGCCCGGCGGGGCGGCGCCTGCCGAGGCTCCAGCCGGGCAAGAGTCGGAGCCCGCCTGGCACATGATTCGGCCCGGCGCCATGTGGCAGTTCCACAGCTCCTACATCCTGGCGGAGACGCGCAGCGGGTTGATCATCGTGGACCAGCATTCGGCGCACGAGCGGGTGCTTTTCGAGCAACTGATGCGCGACTTCGACGAGGGGCGGGCACCATCACAACGCCTGCTCTTCCCGATAACCGTCCGCCTCTCGCCGACTGAAGCCGACGCCTCGCGGGAGCTATCCGGGATCCTGGAGCGCGTGGGCTTCGAGTTCGAGGCGTTCGGCAGCAATACTATCATCATTCACGCCGTTCCCAACCCGCACCCCCGCTTCGACGCGGAACGCTGCTTCCGCGAGATGATCTCGGAGCTAGCCCTCGGGTCACCGCTCGTCGATTCGGCTCGCAACCAGCACGAGCGGGTCGCCAAATCGTTCGCCTGTAAGGCGGCCGTCAAGGCGGGCCAGCCTCTATCGGAACTCGAGATGGCCGAGCTGTTCGACAAGCTCTTCGCCTCCGAGTTACCAGGTCACGACGTTCACGGCCGGCCCACCATCCTCCGGCTCTCGATGGACGAGCTCGCGCGCCGCTTCGGCCGCACCTGAGATCGACTCGACGCCGCCATGAGTCCGGCCGCCTCAGCAGAAGCGCTGGTCATCACCGGCCCCACGGGGACGGGAAAGAGCGACCTCGCTGTTGATGTCGCGCTGCGTCTGAACGGCGAGATCATCTCCGCTGATTCGCGGCAGCTCTATCGAGACATGGACATCGGCACGGCCAAACCTCCGCGCGCGCTGCGCGAGAAGGTGCCGCACCACGGTTTCGATCAGCTCGATCCAGATGACGGTTACAGCGCCGGCCGTTTCGCCGCGGACGCTTGGCGTTGTATAGCCGAGCTCCGCCGGCGCGACCGGTTGCCCGTTCTGGTCGGCGGCACGGGCTTCTTCATCCGGGCACTGCTCGCTCCGCTAGGGCCCGAACCCGTCTGCGAACCGGAACGCCGAGCCCGCCTCCGTCGTTACCTCTCTGACCGTCCGGTCGACGAGCTGAAGACCTGGCTGGGCCGCCTCGATCCGCAACGGGCCAGGCAGTTGAGCGACGAGGGTGGCTCCCAGCGTCTCGCCCGGTCTCTGGAGGTCGTCCTGGCCTCGGGACGCAGTCATTCCTGGTGGTTCGCGCAGCCCGCAGAGACAACCGCACTCGCGGCTCGCGTCTTCTGCCTCAGCCTGCCGCGTGAAGAGCTGTACAGGAGCATCGACGAACGATACGAGCGCATGCTGACTGCGGGCTTGCTCGAGGAAGTGCGCGGGTTGCTCCAGCGGTTTCCGGCCGAGTCACCGGGGTTGAAATCCGTCGGCTATGCGGAACTCGTCCTTCACTTACGCGGTGAGTGCACGTTGGAGGAGGCTGTCGAGGAAGCGAAGCGCAATACGCGCCGTTTCGCGCGCCGCCAGTTGACTTGGTTCCGGCACCAGTTGCCGGAGGACACAGTCTGGCTAGCGGCGGATCGGCCTCTGGCCGAATTGACCGACGAGGTAGTCCGGGCCTGGCGTGGTCGCACGGAGCCTCTGGCCGGTTGAGAGACGCCAGCATAGCTTTTGGGCCTGAGAAACCTCAGTATCCAATAACCGACACCCAGTTACCAGATGTTCAAGAGGTTCTCGAGTGTCGATGATCAAGAAGCCATATCCATCTACCATCGCCATCTTTGGGTCTTGGGTCTCGATGATTGAAGGTCGAAACTTGGTTTCCCATTTGACGCTTGGGTGTCGGGTGTTGGCTGATGGATATTGAAGCTGCACGGTGTGGCGTAGACAAGACTGGACCCGCATGAGAATTGGAATAGCCTGCTATCCGACCTACGGCGGCAGCGGCGCCGTCGCGACCGAGCTCGGGATGCGCTTGGCCCAGCGTGACCACGAGGTCCATTTCGTCTCGTACGCGCACCCTTTCAGGTTGCCGCGATTTCTCAAGAATACTTACTTCCACGAGGTCGAGGTCTCCCGCTATCCGCTTTTCGAGTATCCGCCCTATTCGCTCGCGGCGACGGTCGCGATGCACGAGGTGGCCACGCAGCGGCATCTCGATCTCTTCCATGTCCATTACGCGGTGCCGCACGCCACATCGGCCTGGCTCGCCAAGCAGATGCTCGAGGACCCGGAAGAACTGAAGATCGTCACGACGCTGCACGGCACAGATATCACGCTGGTCGGACAGGACCCGTCGTATCGCTCGATCGTCAAGTTCTCCATCGAGCGCTCGGACAAGCTGACTGCGGTATCGGAGTTCCTGAGGCGAGAAACGATCGCCGCGTTCGGGTGCGCCGGCTGCGACGTGCGCGTCATCCCGAACTTCATCGACACCGAGGCATTCGGGCGGGAAACGGACGGCGGGCGGCGCGGCAATCGCAACGCCCTGGCCAACCCGGACGAGAAGATCCTCATGCACATCTCCAACTTCCGGCCGGTGAAGCGAGTGAATGACGTGGTGAGGGTGGCGGCCCGGGTGATGGAGAAGATCCCGGCGCGCCTCATCCTCGTCGGCGACGGCCCCGACCGGCCGTTGGCCGAGGAACAGGCGCGCGACCAAAACATAGGTGATCGAGTCGTCTTCTTGGGCAAGCAAGAATCGGTGGCCGAGCTGCTGGCCTGCGCCGACCTCTTCCTGTTGCCGAGCGAGTCGGAATCGTTCGGGCTGTCGGCGTTGGAGGCGATGGCCAGCGAGGTCCCTGTCGTCGGCACCCGTTGTGGCGGGCTCGAGGAGCTCGTGGAAGATGGGATCACCGGCCGCCTGTTGCCTGTCGGGGCGGTGGACGCGATGGCGGAGGCTGCTATCGAGATACTGGCCGACCCGGAACGGCAGCGTGAGGTGGGGCGCGCCGGGCGGGCCGAGGCACACGAAAAGTACTCCGTTGAACGCATCGTTTCGATGTACGAGGCGTTCTACGAGGAAGTACTGGGGAGCTGAGGTGCTCGCCTGGGTGATGCGATGACGCTTCTCGAGGCGATTGCCCTAGGATTGGTGCAGGGGCTGACGGAATTCTTCCCCGTATCCAGCTCGGGCCACCTGGTGCTGGCCCAGACGCTGCTGGGAGTGAATCCGCCGGGCGTCTCCTTCGAGGTGCTGGTTCACCTGGCTACGGCGCTTTCGGTGATCGTCCTCTACCGGCGCCGCCTGCTAGAGTTACTGGTCGGCGCGGCTCGCGGAGGGTCCGGCGAGCTCGGCTACCTCGGTATGCTGGCGGTGGCCACGGTCCCGGCGGCTCTGCTGGGAACGACGCTGTCGGGCACGATTTCCCGACTCTTCGATCTTCCGCTGATCGTGGCGCTGAACCTGATGATCACCGGCGTCGTCGTCTATGCCACGCGCTGGCTTGTGCAGCGGGGCGAGCGGTCGGATCCGGGGTGGTATGGGTCGCTGCGCGTCGGGATCGCCCAGGCGGCTGCGCTGCTACCGGGCATCTCCAGGTCCGGGTTCACGTTGGTGGCGGCGCTGCACTCGCGGACGCGGCGCGAGGCGGCCGCTGAATTCTGCTTCTTGCTCTCGCTCCCGGCCATCCTGGGTGCCTCGGCCTTGGAGCTTCCTGGGCTGCTGCGCGCCGAGGTCGGGATCGGTGCTACCACGCTGCTGGCGGCGGCGCTAAGCGCTTTTGCTGCTGGAATGCTAGCGATCGTCCTTTTCGTACGCTGGCTTCGCTCCGGCAGCTTTCACCGATTCGCCTATTACTGTTGGGCAGTGGGCGGTGCTTATATGCTCTATGCACTAGTCACGGGTGTGAGGTGAACGGATTATGGACGCGTTATCCAACGAAGCACGGCGTCGAGTTGCTGAGGCGCTGAGAGAGGACGTTGGGGACGGGGATTGGACCACCGAATGGTGCGTGGAAGGCGCGGCCCGGGCTGAGGCGGAGGTCATCGCCAAAGCCGACGGGGTGATCGCGGGAACGGCGGCTGCGGCGGAGGTATTCCGGCTTCAGGGCGCCGAGTTCGAGCCGCTCCTCAACGATGGCGATGAGGTCGCGGCGGGCGATACGGTCGCTCGCGTGACCGGTCCGGCCCGTGCCATACTCACCGCCGAGCGAACGGCCCTCAACTTCCTCGGACACCTATCAGGCGTGGCGACGCTCACACGGCAGTATGTGGAGGCGGTGAAGGGGACGGGGGCTCGAATCACCGATACCCGGAAGACGACCCCGCTCTGGCGCGAGCTCGAACGGTCGGCGACGCGAGCGGGCGGTGCGGTCAATCACCGGCGGGGCCTCGACACCATGATTCTGATCAAGGACAACCATCTCGCTTGTGCCGGTGGAATAGAGAAAGCCGTTCAGCGTGTCTACGAGGAGAACCGGCCGGGTTTGGCGATAGAGGTCGAGACGACCGATCTGGACGAGGTTCGCGCCGCGCTGGATGCCGGCGTTCACCGTATCATGCTCGACAACATGTCCGTGGAGCAGGTGAGAGAAGCGATCCCCCTGATCACCGAAAACGCCTACAAGCCGGAGATCGAAGTATCGGGCGGTGTCACTCTGAGCAACGCCGGCGCGCTGGCGGAGGCCGGCGCGGATTACATCTCGGTGGGCTCCCTGACACACTCGGCGCCCGCTCTCGACCTCTCGCTGCGTATCCAGAAATAGGAGCCATGACGCGCAAAGGCTCGAGGTGGGAGGGACTGACGCTCGTGGCGTTGAGAGAACGCTGGGATCGGGCGCACGTCCACCTCTACTCTAGCGTCGACAGCACCAACACTCAGGGCGTCAAGCTGGCCGAGCAGGATGCGCCGGCCGGGGCGATCGTTCTCGCCGATGAGCAGACGGCGGGCCGCGGGGCGGCGACGCGGCGTTGGCACTCGCCCAAAGGCGCGGGGCTCTACATGTCGCTCGTGCTCAGGCCGAAGCAGGCGCCGAACCCCCTGCTCATCTCTATCCTGGCGGGGCTCGCAGTGGCACGTGCCATCGAGGGACTGATCGGCGGGTCCGCCATAGGTGTCAAATGGCCGAACGACGTGATCGTTGCGGGCCGGAAGGTGGGTGGCGTGCTGAGCGAGGCGTCTTGGGCGGGATCACAGCCCAAGTTCGTGGTTCTGGGGATCGGGGTGAACGTGCACCAGAAGCCGAGAGACTTCCCGCCGGCCCTGCGGCACGTGGCGACCTCGCTGGACATGGCGGCCGGGCGATCCGTATCGCGCCTGGCGCTGGCGGATCGTATCATCGCGGAGGTCGAGGAGCGTTGCGTTAGCCTGCCCGACATGCTCGATCGCGAGTTTCTCCGGCAGTTCGATGCCTACGACTGGCTCAGGGACCGGCGCTGTGCCACTGAAGAGGCAAGGTCGACCTCCGTGGCCGGCGTGGCAGTGGGGATCGCACCCGACGGGGCGCTCCTGTTTCGCCCTGATCGGGGCGCACTGCGACGGCTGACCTCGGAGCGCATAAACGTAGAAGAGCTTCCCACGCCGGATTACTGAAATGAGTAGAACCCTACTGACCATCGATGTGGGAAACACGGAGACCGTGCTCGGACTATTTCGCGGGACCGCGCTGGTCCGCCATTGGCGCATCTCTACCGATGTCCGGAAGACTCCCGACGAGCTGGCCCACCTGCTCGCCCACCTGCTGGCGGACCACGGCATCGACGGTCCCATCGACGGCGTCATCGGATCGGTCGTGCCCGCGTTAGACCCGATCCTGACGCGGGCCTTTCGCCGCGCCTTCGGCAGCGAGCCAAGGTTGATCAACAATCCGGCTCGGCTGCTGGAGGACGGAGGACCGCTCCCGATTCGCCTCGACGTCGATGAGCCCACTACCGTCGGGGCCGACCGGATGCTCAACACACTGGCCGCCGCCCGGCTCTACGGGGTCGATGTCATCACTGTGGACCTGGGAACGGCGACCACCTTCGACTGCATCACCGGGGATGGGGTCTTCGTTGGAGGCGTCATCGCCCCCGGGCCGCGGGCTGGAATCGAGGGCCTCGCCCACAGCGCCAGCAAGCTCCCCTACATCGACCTCGTACCTCCCCAGGCCGTGGTCGGACGCCGGACGGACGATTGCCTGAGATCGGGATGCTTCTACGCTATCGTGGACGCGATCGATGGGATGGTCAGGAGGATCAAATCGGAATGGGAGCGGCCAGATGCCCTGGTGCTCGCCACCGGCGGCCTGGCGGCACTCTTCGCTCCCTACTGCGAAACGGTGGACGCAATAGAGCCCTACCTCACCCTATACGGGCTCGCTATCGCCGACCGCCTGCTCGGCGAAGCTGGGGAAGTGTAGGGCCTACTCCAGCGGGTTAGGCGGCCCGCCTTACCTTCGAACGTATCTTTTCAAGCGCCCGGTCGGCTGTCTCCGGGCTGATCAGCTTCACGATGAAGTAGATCACTGCTAGGAAGAACGCCAGCTTGATAAGGGCCACCAGGAGCGCCGTCAGTAGCCCCAGGACCGGCAGCAGCAGTGAAGACGCAACCGCCAGAGCCACAAAACCGCCTGCGAGCAACGCGCCCAGTCGGAACATCCCTTTCAGCATTCTCCTCCTCCTCATTGGCGAAACATGGGACCACAGCACCGCCCCGACTCCCGGCGGGCGCCACTGGCCTTCTAATACCCTATACGCGCGAGACCAGGACAAGGTTTCAATTCCCGGGATCCCCCCGGGTGGGGTCGGCCACAAGTGCAGGCCGTACGGCCGAGTGCTGCCAGCTTGACAGGCGCGACCCCCCTTTACGGCTGGCACACTTCATGCCAGATTTATAGGCTAGCTAACGGAGCAAACCCGAGAGAAGCCAACGACCGCGCGTCGGCCCTGGTGCAGATTGGGCCGGGTGTCTCCGGTATATACGATCCATAAGCTTACAAAGATTCGAGGGAGGAGGAAAGCGCCAATGCAGATCAAGCCGCTCGCCGATCGAGTTGTCGTCAAGCCGCTCGAGGAGACCGAGCAGATGAAGGGTGGCCTGTACATTCCGGATACGGCCAAAGAGAAGCCCCAGCAGGGCGAGGTGGTCGCAGTTGGCCCCGGCCGCGTCAGCGATGAGGGGAAGCGGATCGAGGTCGAGCTGAAGGTTGGCGACCGTGTGATCTACGGGAAGTACAGCGGTACAGAGGTGACGGTCGGCGATGAGGAAGTCCTGATTCTACGCGAAGCTGACGTCCTCGCCGTCGTCCCCAACGGTAAGAAGTAGGCAAGGCTGCATTCCAATTCACGAGCACGAGCGCCAAGTGCCCTGCGGCGCCGGCGCTGCACAGACTGAACGGGTAAAGCAGGAGGTTTCAAGAGATGGCGAAGTTGCTTGAATTCGACACCCAGGCGAGGACCAAGCTCAAGGCAGGGGTTGACGCCCTGTCCAAAGCCGTCAAGGTGACGCTTGGTCCCAAGGGTCGTAATGTCGTCCTCGAGAAGAAGTTCGGCAGCCCGACGATCACCAAGGACGGTGTCACCGTTGCGAAGGAGATCGAGCTCGAGGAGCCGGTAGAGAACATGGGCGCCCAGATGGTGCGTGAGGTAGCCAGCAAGACGAGCGATGTCGCGGGTGACGGCACGACCACCGCGACCGTCATCGCCCAGGCGATCTTCGAGCACTGAAGCGCGGCATCGACAAGGCCGTCGATCGGACCGTCGAGGAGCTCAAGAGCATCGCCGTCGAGACCAAGGGCAAGAAGGAGATAGCCCAGGTAGGCGCGATCTCGGCGAACAACGACGACGAGATCGGCGATCTCATCGCCGAGGCGATGGAGAAGGTCGGCAAGGACGGCGTGATCACCGTCGAAGAGGCGCGTGGTCTCGAGACCGAACTGGAGACGGTC
>JBDHHZ010000054.1:0-12151 GCA_039589115.1 Gemmatimonadota bacterium
CTCACTCGTGTAATGGAAGGATTGCTCTTCGGAGTGACCGCTACCGACCCGGCGACGCTCGCAGGCGCGATCGCCGTGCTGGTTGCCACGGCCCTCGCGGCGAGCTGGATCCCGGCCGTGCGTGCGACGCGGGTCGATCCGATGCAAGCGATGCGACCGGAGTAGCACGGCCGGCTTCGCAAGCGAAGCCGGCCGCGTGCTCTCACGAGCTAGCCCCCGTTGCTGTGCCCGGAGGCGGTGTCAGTGGAGTACTCTCTATTCCGGCGTCGGGCGAGCCCGGTAATACTCCCACAGCCGGCGGTGCCTGTTGTTAGTGTCCACCGGTATCCCATCGATGAACACGTGGACGACCTGGGTCTGGAACTCGAGCGGGTCGCCGTCGGTTACGATCAGGTTCCCCAGCTTTCCAGGCTCTATAGTGCCCAGGCGATCGGCGACGCCCAAGATCTCGGCGGCATTCAGCGTCACCGCCTTGAGCGCTTCCTCGTACGGCAGTCCGAACGGGACCGTGTTCGCCGCCTCATAAGGCAACGTCCGTGAGTCGGCGGAGTTGAAGGTGCCGAACGCGATCAGCACGCCGGCCTCGTGCAGCTCGCCGGCCAGCGAGAACGGGTAGTGGTACGGGTCATCCTCCTGTGCGGGCAGCGCCTGCGAGGGACCCAGGATAACCGGGATCCCCTTCTCCACCAGGAGGTCCTTCACTTTACGAGCGTCGCGCGCGCCGGCCAGGACGAGCTGTAGGTTGAAGCGCTCGGCAAACTCTACCGCGGTCTCGATCGCCAACTTGTCGTTGGCCACGACGATGACGGGAAGGCCACCACCGAGTACGCGGGCCAAGTGCTCAAGCTGCAGGTCGCGGTCGAACTTCGACGGGTCGCCCCGCTCGACGGCCTGCTTGTAGTGCTCGGCGGCTTCGAACCATCCTTCCAGCTCCTGCACCTGCTCGTCGTACTCCTTCTTCGCCTCCGTGTACGGCCGCTCATTAACTTGGAATGTGGCGAAGTCGAAGCTCCGGGTCTGGATAGTCGGCCATTGCAGGATCATCCCAACCGACGGCACTATGGCCATCTCTTCCACCGTATACCCGTCCAGGTGGATCAGCGCCGCCTGACCGGGGATCCCGCCGGAACCACCGCCCCGGAACCCGCCGCCGCTCCCCGGTGCGCTAACGGCGTGCGTGACACCGTTCGCGCGGGCCACCGGGATGTGCTCGCTGGCGGGGTGGATCGCGTCGTAGGCGCGCAGATGCGAGTTCCAGTTGCCCAGGTCGGCCGCGTCCTGGGTCGCCCGGACGGACCCGATCTCCGTCAGTCCCAAGCGGCTGTAAGCGTCGATCATCCCGGGGTAGAGATGAAGACCCGTGGCGTCGATCACCGACGCGTCCGCCGGGACCGTCACGTCCGCGCCCACCTCCACGATATGTCCATCGCGCAGCACCACCGAGCCGTTCTCGATCGGGTCGCCCGCCAAAGTGTGGACTGTGGCACCACTGATGACGTACGCGCCGGCGGGCGCGACGTGTGGGTCGTGCTGGGCGACCACACCTCGCGCCGCCACCAACGAGATGCCGATGGCGATGGCGATGGGAACGCCGTTAGTCATCTTTCTATTCTGTCTAAACACTTTCTCACTCCTTCGTGCACAGTTTCTATTCACTGGCTACCGGCCACCGGCTACTGGCCACCGGCTACCGGCCACCGGCCACCGACTCAAGGGCGTCCTTCTCCGCGGTGATCATCTCCTGCCGCTCGCGATCCTGCTCGACGTCGAAGACGATCCGACCGTCGACGATTGTCGTCAGCGTCTTCGCGTAAGCGGAGAGCGGGTAGTTCTCCCAGATCACCAGGTCGGCGTCCTTACCCTCCTCGATGGAGCCTACCCGGTCGTCGATCCTGAGCTGAATCGCCGGGTTGAGTGTGACGAGCGCCAGAGCCTCGTCCTCCGAGAGGCCACCCCACTTCATCGTCTTCCCAGCCTCCTGGTTCAGGTGCCGAGCCTCCTCCTGGCTGTCGGAGTTGATGGAGACCAGCACGCCACGTCTCGTCAGGATGGCAGAGTTATAGGGTATCGCGTCGTAGGCCTCGACCTTGTAGGCCCACCAGTCGGAGAACGTCGAAACGCCGAACCCGCTCGCCGCGATCTCGTCGGCCAACTTGTAGCCCTCAAGACCGTGCACGAAGGTGGCGATCGTGAATCCGAACTCCTGTGCGATGCGGATCATCTGGAGCATCTCGTCGGCCCGATAGCCGTGGGCATGGACCAGGCGCGTTCCCTCCAGTACTTCGACCAGCGGCTCGAGCTTCACGTCGCGAGCCGGCGGGACCATGTTACGATCGGAGCGGCGGCGCGCCTCGTAGTCGTCCCATCGCTGCTTGTACTCCTGGGCGTCGATGAACGCCTGACGAATCACGTCCATCGTCCCCATCCGGCTAGATGGATAGCGTCGCGGCGTCCCCGGCGTCGACGGCGAGTTCGAGCGCTTCACGTTCTCGCCGAGCGCGAACTTGATGGTGGGTGCCGCGCCCTCGAACAGCAGGCCTTCGGCGTCGGCGCCCCAGCGGTGCTTGATGGTCGCGTTCTGGCCGCCGATCGGGTTGGCACTCCCGTGCAGCACGTGGGACGTGGTCACTCCGCCCGCAGCCTCTCTATAGATGTTGATGTCGCTTGGATCGATGACGTCCTCGATCCGCACCATCGCCGAGACGGCGATGCTTCCCTCGTTGACCGCGTCGGTGCCGACGTGGGCGTGGGCATCGATGATGCCGGGCGTCACGTATTTGCCTGACGCATCGATCACCGTAGCGCCGCGTGGGATGCGGATGTCGGTCCCAATCGCCGCGATCTTACCGTCGCGTACCAGGATCGAAGTCCCTTCCAACGTCCCCTGAGTGACGGTCATCACCGTAGCGTTCTGGATGAAGAGCGTCGGAGGCGGCGCGCCCCAATCGACGGTGGCCAGGGCACCTACCGCGGGAGCGGTCGCCGGTGCCTGCGCCTCGGTCTCAGCCGCCTCGGCCGCATCTGGCGCGGCGGCGACTGCCGGGGCATCCGCCGTCTTCGATCCGCTGTACTCCATGGAGAAGCGGCCAAAGGAGACGTTTCCGGTCATCTCGTCGCCTTCGACGGTGCCGCTATACTCGGCCTCCATGGAGCGGCCACCCATGGTCATGCTGACGGTGAAGGCGAAGCGATCGCCGCTCACCCATCCCTCAGTCACGCTCCCCTCGCCGCGCTCGCCGCGGACGCTGCCGGAGAGGTCTCCGTCCTCGGCCATGGTGAGTTCCGCCGTGGACTCCTGAGTACCTCGTGGCGACTCGGCTGTGATGGTCCACGTACCGGACAGATCGACCGCCGGCGCTTCCTCGGGTCGCTCCGCCTCCGGCTTCTCGTACTTCCGGCCGTCGACGAAGACGATCTTCACCTTCGTATCCTCATCGAGCAGGTCGCCGTCGGTGACCACCAGGTTGGCGATCTTGCCACGCTCTACGCTGCCCAGTCGGTCGGCGACGCCATAGATCTCCGCCGGCCCGAGGGTCAGCGCTCTCAACGCGGCATCCGCCGGCAGCCCCGCTTCTACCGCTGCACGGACGTTGGCCAGCATATCGCGCGGCGAACCGGCGCCACCGGAATAGAAGGCGAAGAGCACGCCAGCTTCGTGTAGCGCTTTCGGTGTGGATGACGCCCAGGCACGGTTGCGAATCGATGCGAGCGACTCTTCGGCGTTCGGGTCCGCATCCCGGGGTCGCTCCGGCCAATCGGGGTTCACGAGGATCGCCGCCCCGGCCTCGGCCAGCGCGGGGGCCACCTCGTAGCCCTGCTGGCCGCCGTAGACCACCGTGTTCACGCCATACTCGGCGCCTAGCGCCAGCGCCCGTATGATCTCGCGCTTCTCGTCGCCCGGGATGAGCACAGGCCAGCGCTCGGTCATCGCCCGCCCCAGCGGCTCCAAGGTTCGGTCGTAGGCCGGCCGGTCGAGTCCGGCGGGCCGAGCCCGGTCGGCGGCGATGGCGCGAGCGTAGTGCTCGGCGTCCAGGAAGAGCTGTCTGTGATAGGCGATGACACCGAACAGCGAGCCGGGATAGCCGCGGAAGCCGCGTGGCGAACGGAGGTTGAGACGGAGGGCGGCCGGTGTCCTGATGACCATCTCACGCGGCTCGTCGTCGCTCAGGCTCACCACAGCACCCTGCCCCGTCACCAGCCCATCGCTGGGGATCGTCATGGCGGTAGTGAAGCCGGCCTCGCGCCAAGTCGCGATGCGGGAGTCGTCGGTCGTCAGCCCGTCGGCCGCGGACCGCCACGTGAAGGTGGACGGCCGGTCCTCTGGCCCGTCGAACGTGGCGCTCGCGCCGGCCGGAGCGGCCGCCCCCCGGGCGCCGGACTCGGGCTGCTCAAGCCCGACATCCGAGAGGCCGTCGAACAGGCCCGGGTAAACGGTGAGCCCCTCGCCGTCGATCACCCACGCCTCCGGCGGCAGGTCAACGTTGGTGCCGACCGCGGCGATCAGCCCGTCAGCGATCACCACCGTACCCTGCTCTATCACGGAGCCGGAGACGGTGACGATGCGAGCGTTAGTGATGGCAAAAAAAGGTGGCGGGTTTGGGCGGTCGCTCGGCGCCTGGCCGGCGGCTGCCGACGGTAGCGCGGCGAGCGCCGCCGCGAAGAGGACCGGCACGGCGAGGTACCGGTGGACGCGGCGCCGGATGCATACGCACGCCGCTTCCGCGAGAACGGACGGCTCTCTCATCGCTTTCCCTTCTTGTGGAGTTTTTCTTTGCGAACGTTGGGGCCGCGCGCCGCCAGCGGCGCGCCCACTGATTAGACACCTGGGGCTAGAAGATCGTTGATAGGCCCACAAAAGCCAAGCCCGGAGGAAATCCTCCGGGCTTCGGTCAGACGTGCTGCAGTGCTTGCGGTTTCGTCAGTAGGACTCCCGGAACGCCGCCCTGAACACCTGTCCCACAACAGGTGTGCCGGGTGGCAGATTATCGGCAACCTCGAAGCGGTTGTCGAAGCTCCAATTACGGTTGGGCCTGACGTAGGCGCCACCGCCATAACCGTTGCCGGCCGCCTTGGCGAATTGGGGCGCATAGAGCGAGATGTAGGAGCCGACGATGTTCATGTCGCAGCGACCCCCACAAGTGTTCCAATTCTCGAGAAGCCGCCACCAGCCGGAGCCGCTGTAGGGAGGGAGCGTGCAGCCCGGGTCCTCGTGATAGCAGCCGACGTTGCCCTCGCCGGTACCGGTGATCACGGCAACGAACTGGTTCACGTCTAAGGTGACGTAATTACACCTGCTGTCACCTGTGTTTTTGCAGCTTGTGCCCGGGTTGCTGTAATCCGTCTGGGCCTGCGCGTCGTCCCAGGTGTTGGACAGCGTGCCGATCCGATCGCTGAACACCGAGGCGGGCTGCCAGTTGGTCGTGTTGTAGTCGCCCTGAATCCACATGGGATACTGGCTGCCAACGGTAAGCGGACCGGGCAGCTCTGCCCCGTTCCGCAACCTGAGGACGGGGAAGTACTTGTTATCGAAGTAGTCTCCATCGTTGTGATAGTCGGTCACCGAACCGTTCTTGACCGACGACTGCTTGATGTCGACGTAGATGATCTCGACGGGGTCGCCGCCACCGTTCACCCAGGAGCGTAGCTCGGCGATGTCGACGTTCATGACATCGAGCCAGCCCTCTTCATCGTTGTCGTAGAACTGCTCCCACCTGAAGTCGAAGATCTCGCACTTCGTCACGTCGCCGGGAACCGACAATCCAGACGGCCGCTCCAGCGTGATGACGGGCAGCTTGGCCGGCGCACCGGTCGGCGGGCTGCCACCGCACACGGCGTTCTTGTCCTGCTGGTCACCCAGATCGACGGTCACGTGCAGGTCGGCCTTCCAGGCGAACTTGGTGGCCCGCGTCGAAGGCGCGTCGTTGCCCGGGTCCCGCGGCTCGACCAGAGCGTGAGCCGACATCCCGGCCGGCAGCGGCAGCCTAAGGCTGTCCACTCCGTGGGCACCGGTTCGAAGCCGCGAGTCGAAGTCCGACTCGCTCTTCGCCTTGAACGCTTCGGGGTCGGGCGTGTCTTCGCTGTCGAACGTGAGCAATACGTCGGTGGCGGATTTGTCCTTGATGTAGACGTTTATGTCGCCCAAGGGTGTGTGCCAGAACATGCCATCGCGATGGATCGCGCCGGGCGTCGTCACCATCGAGTGGAAACGGAGATCCGATGCTGCGAGGTAAAAGCTGCCGTTGGTGTGGACGCGCCCCAGGTGGTCCTTCCGCGAACCGGCATAGTCCTCTAGGCTGCCCTCGAAGAAGATGGCGAACTGGAAGATCGGGATCGCCTGGCCCTTCGCACCCAGGACCACCCGGCTGAGGGCGCCGCCACGGTCCTCCGCAGTCGATGTGATCAAGAAGTTCTGAGTTATCGAGTACATGCCGGAGAACGGTCCATCGCCCAGCTGTTCCGTCTTCTGCGGCCCGTCCTTCACCACCATGAACTCGTCGAAGCTGTACCCCTCAAAGGGCGGCGCGCTGATGTCCGCCAGCTCGTCGTCGGTGACCACCCCGTCGTTCTGGATCGCCGCCTCGATCTGGCTCAGCGCCGCCTCCGCGCCCGCCTCCGCGGCGTAGAAGGCCCGCGTCGCGTGATAGTCTGACGCAACCGTTCGGGTCACGGTCATCGAACCGGATACCGCCACGGCGATGATGATCGAAACAAGCGTCATCACCATGATCGTCGCCACGAGCGCGAAGCCCGCGCGGTCGCGCGTTCGGTCAGCCATACCGATTCCCTTCACCGGCGATAGTGAAAACTTCCGCACGAGAAACTGGTTCACCGCTCTCATCTCTCTATGCCATAAGTACTTACGTCGGTCGCCTCCAGACCGGCCCACCGGCCGGGGCCTGGCGGCACCTGCGTCCGCTCAGACTAAGGGGCAAGAAGCAGACCGATTCCGCCGTATCTCTCGCATTTCACCGCCCCCCTAAGTTCAGTCAAATCAAGGGCGACGTCGCACCGGCGTCCCGGGGCCCGGCGGCCGCTCGGCAGTATCCGAAGGAAAGGCGCCCGGAGGCAGGTCAAAATGACCGGGCCCGCGCCACGATTTCGACGGACGGCTGGCATCCGGAGGCCGTGATTCGTTATGAGACAACGGTTGTGAGCCCATGTGGTGGCGGCACAAGGGATGCATAGGCAGGACCCCGTGAGGGGGCCCAGCCCCCGCAGAATCGAAGCGAAGTACCGGTCTCGGGCCATCCTGAGTGCTCGAGGTCTGGCACTACTACGAGAGAGAAGAGCTTAGTAGCGATGAAGTCCGCACAGCGCGTCCTGGCCTGTGAAGACGGCTTCAGCATCCTGACGGTGCTGGTCTCTGTGGTGTTGGTGAGCATTGCGATCGTGGCACTCTCCGGCACGACCGTCTACGTGCTGTCGCTACAAACGGAATCTCGGGTCCGCTCCACCGCAATGGGGATAGCGGTGACGTATCTGGAGGAAGTGAAGACGCGGCCGGCGGAGTCTCTGGCTTCGGAATCGCAGACCGCGGTGAACGAAGTCGGCCGAGCGCTGGATCCTGCTCCATTTCTGAGAGAGCTGATCGTGCAGACGGGACCCGATCCCAAGTCCAAGCTCATCACGGTCAGGGTGCATTACCCGCGGGGGCGCACGGTGATGGGCAAGGTGGAGCTGGCAACGATCATCTATCTGGGAGTGGGTTCGTGATGCGGCGGTGGAGGTCGGACGAGGGGATCTCGCTGATCGAAATGATCATCGCGTTGCTGCTGGGAACGCTGATCCTCAGCGCGGCGATCACGTTTCTGATAACGCACATGCGGTCCTTGGAGGGCAGCGACATTCGGGAGAACGTGGCCCGCAACGATCGCTACATCGGGGCTCTGCTGCGCCGTGACCTGCAGATGGCGGGGATCGAGATCAAGAGCGAAACGTCCTACGGCACAGTCGGCGCCTGGCCGGGCACGAACGGCGATACGCTGGTCATCCTCTACGTGCCGTACCAGCCTCAACCGGCGCCCAAGCACAATGTCGAGCCAACCGAATCGCAACCCCCGGTCGGCGAGGGCACCTGTGCTGTTCGGTGCATCGAGGTGGAGTACGAGCTGGCAGCGCCACAGGAGCTGGGCGTGGGAGACCTGGCCCGCATCGAGACCGAGGGCGTACGCCGTCTGATCTTGATCGACGACTTCCGGGTCGACGGGACGGAAGAGTGGGAGCTCTCCTGGACCGAAGCCGACACATTGCTGCACCAGCCGGCCGGCCTGGCCGCCGGCAACGTACAGGTGCTGGTCCCTGAGACCTGGGTGCAGAAACTGATCCCAGTCATCTACTACCTCGACGGCGACCGCCTGATGCGAGCCGAGGCCCTCAACATGGACGGCTCACCCAAGGGGATGGTCGTCGCCTACGACGTCGAGCAGTTCGAGGTCTCGCTCATCTTCGACGACGGCGACGAGCTGGACAGCGCCAACCCGAACGACACGGACTACTCAAACGACTTCGACGACATAGTCTCCGTGAAAGTGGTCGTTACGGTCCGGGCCACGCGCACCGATCCGCGGGTCAATCACGGCGAGCTGGTGACCAAGACGTCCGAGTGGCTCGTCGCGCCGCGAAACCTCCGTTACGAAAAGAACCGCGTGTCGTCCGGCTGATCGGGACTGATTCCAGACACCAGCACGAAGCCCGGGGGTGACCTTCCGGGCTCTCTTATTAGTGGCATGCCCGGCGCCAGCCCATGACACCGCAGGCAGCCGACCCGCGTACGGATACATATCCAAATCACGGCAAACCTTTGTCCCCGTACGACCGTCTCAATGGTAGCAAAATGCTATCCCCTTGAAGGAGAGATGACGCATGAAAGCAGGGTCGGTATGCCTACTATTGCCCGCGCTCTTGGCTGTGGCCGCAGCCGCTCGCGCCCAGGATCCGGTGGACTACCTGATTCGGGTCGATGATCCGAGCTCCCAACTCTACCACGTGGAGGCCGTGCTGCCGGCCGGCGGCCCGGCGACGCTCGTCTCGCTGCCCTCCTGGACGCCGGGCTACTACGAGATCCACAACTACGCCCGCTACGCGCGCAACTTCAGCGCCAGCGCCGGCGACGGAACACCGCTCCGCTGGGAGAAGGCCGACAAGGATACCTGGCGCATCTTCTGTGAGGGCGCGCCCCAGGTCCGTGTGAGCTTCGACTTCCTGGCCGACAACATGTCGCTGGCCGGCAGCGTGCTGAGGCCCGACTTCGGGTTCTTCAACGGCACCAACCTCTTCCTCTTCCCGGATGGCGACTACGACTTCCCCGCCCGGGTCCGCTTCGAGCTGCCCGAGGGCTGGCGCATCGCCACCGAGCTGAAAGAGAGCGATGAGCCCGGCGTCTTCCTAGCCGAAGACTTCCACGAGTTGGTGGACAACCCAACGTTCGTCGGCCATTTCGCTATCGACAGCGTCGAGGTCGACGACCGCTGGACCCGGCTGGCGGTCTATCCTGCCGACGCCGTACCGGAGGCCGACCGGCGCAAGGCGCTGGAGGCGCTGGGCACGATCGCCGACTACGCGCACGACCTGTTCGGCGAACCTCCTTACGATCGCTACACGACGCTCCTCTATCTCTACGAGGGAGAGCCGAATTACGGCGGCGGTCTCGAGCACGCGAACTCACAGCTCGATATCGGCGCGTCGGTAATGTTGCAGAACTCGGTAAATCCGATCGAGCGGTTCCTGTACGGGCTGTTCTCCCACGAGTACTACCACGCCTGGAACGTGAAGCGGATCCGGCCCGCCGCGATGTGGCCCTACGACTACGAGACTGAGCAGTACACGCCGCTGCTCTGGGTGTCGGAAGGCTTCACCAGCTACTACGGTCCGCTCATCCTGGCGCGGTCCGGGCTCACCGACGAGGAGACCTTCTGGCGTGCCATGCAGGGCAACATCAGCAGCGTTGAGAGCCAGCCCTACCAGGAGTCGGTCGAGGACGTGAGCCTCTCAACCTGGATCGATCCCATCCCGATCAGTGGGGGCTACTACTACAGCAAGGGCTCGGTCATCGGTCTGCTGCTCGACATCAAGATCCGCGACGCCACGGACAACCGGCACAGCATGGACGACGTGATGTACCGGCTGTTCCACGAGCACTACATGAAGGGCCTTGGCTTCACTACCGAAGATTTCCTACACTACGTCGCCGAGTACATCGGCTTGGAGGACACGAAGCGGTTTTATCACGACCATATCGATGGCCGCCTGCCGCTACCGTACGCGGAGGTGCTGGAGCTGGCCGGTATGAGCTTCAACGTCGATACCTTCGTCGAGCCGTTGCTGGGCATCTACCCGGACTACAGCCAGGAGGGGATCGTCCTGGTGGATGGCACGGTGCCCGGCAGCTCGGCGCTCGAGGTCGGCCTGCAGGCCGGCGACCGGCTGCTTCGAGTCGGCCACGTCGAAGTGAACGGCGAGGGCTGGGCTCCGATCTTCCGTGAGGTCTACTCCGACTCTACCGGCGTGCCGTTCACCGTCGGGTTCCTGCGGAACGGCGAGACGATGACCGGAAGCGCCGAGATCCGTACGCGTACCCGGCTCGAGTATCGGATCGAACCGATGGCGGACGCCAGCGATCGGCAGCTAGCGGTTCGGGCTGGTTTAGTTGAGGGTGCCACACGGTAAGGGGGAAGGATATACGACAGCCGACAGTCGACAATCGACCTCCGAGTACATCTCGACGACCGACGCTCGACTCTCGACGTTCTAGATAGGACGCCGAACGTCGAGCGTCGAAAGTCGATCGTTGGCTCCCTCGTCGGGCGTCGGCTGTCGAATGTCGAAGCAGTCTCTACTGACGGACGCTTAGCGCCAGCTCGAGCGCTGAGTCACCTCAAGACGCGCCGGGCGCCGACCCAGCGCTCGAACCACCAGCGGTTATCGGGATCGCTCGTCTCCAGCCTGCTGACCCGGACACCCCCGGATGCGGTCGCATGGATGAAGCGGCCGTTCCCCACGTACAGACCCACATGGCTCACGCCGCTGCCGCTGTTGGCGAATGAGAGGATGTCGCCCGCCTCGAGCGTCGCTGCGTTGCGAGCGACGGCACGCCCGGCCCGGGCCTGGTCGCGGCTGACGCGCGGTACGCTCACACCGTGGGTGGTGTACGCGTAGTAGATCAGACCGGAGCAATCGAAGCCTTCGTCGGTGCTAGTCCCGCCCCAGCGATACGGCTCACCCATAGCAGCGAGCGCGGTCGCCACGATCTGGCCGGCGACGGCTAGGCCGGCATCGCTGAGAGGCTCAGACGGTTGAGGGTCATGATAAACCGGCGGCGGACTGGCCGTGGGTCGAGTCGTCCCTCCCGAGGGAACACCCCATCGCACAGAGGCGCGGGCGCTGATCATCCAGCCGCGGCGATCTGTTTCCTCGAGATTCCAAAAACCCCGGAAGCCCTCGTCCTCGACGAAGCGGGCAGCCTCAAGCGCGAATCCGAACCAGCTGACCGGGTTCAGCTCGACCCCGAGGCCCAAGTTCCATATAGCGACGAACTCGTCCGAGCCCCCGGCCCGCAGGGCGAAGCCCAGGCCGCCCACGCCGTAGGGTGCGATCTTCCGCGATCCACGGAACAGACTGATCTGTGGGAGGAGCCCGTAGAGCGATGCGTCGAGAGGGCTCGGGTCGACTACGGCGAGACCCTGGACGCCGAAATTCAGCGGCCCGGTGAGGTGCCACCAAAGGCTCGCCGAGTAGAGGGTGGGATCGGAACCGTCGAGCTCCCAGCTGCCGACCTGCACATCCACCGCGCGCTGAGCCTCGGACGTTCCCGGGGCGCTCAACAGCGCCAAGCCTAATGACGCGACATACAGCCTGCGCGCGGCAACTCCCAGTTTCACCGTGCCCCCCTTCCCCACAGTTTCAAGTCTACAATCGTGGACCCCGGTAAGAGGCCTAAGGTTCCCCGACTCGACTCGTGCTTGCCTCGGAACTCCCCTCCCCCCTATAATCGTCCGTTCGCTGTCATAGGCTGAAGGCAGGTCGTGCGTCCTGCCCCCAACGGTCGAGGCCGTCAGACGTTTGACAGTGCTGCTTTTTTCCACCCCTGCTCGGGGCGGATCCGCCGCGCTCTGCCCCCATACGCATACGCCTCGACCGACGGCGCAACGTGTCA
>JBDHHZ010000055.1:0-12011 GCA_039589115.1 Gemmatimonadota bacterium
GACGATGCGATGAGCACACTGTCGAACGTCAGCGTCGCGCTCGATTCCAGGCTGAAGGGCGCGGACTGCGGCTCATCGCCGTCGCCGCCCAGGAAGCGTACCGCCGCCCAGGCCACCACGAGGACGGCCAGAACGATCAGCAGGCTCTTCAGCAGTCGATCGCTCATTCTCCGTACTTCCTTCCAGTCATACTCCGCCGCCGTACGAGGCGCACCGCACCGAACAGAACAAAGGCGAGCGGAACGCCGACCAGGTTGAGGTACTTGACCATCTGCGTCGCCAGGTCCGACTGGAAGACCAGCGGTCGCGGCGTGGGTTGTTTGGAGCGGATGGCCAGCAGCGCGTCGGTCTGGGTCAGCCAGTCGACGGCGTTGAGCGCGAACAGGATGTTCTCCGGCGCGTTGCGGGCGAACTGATCGGTAATGAAATCGGCATCGCCGACGACGACGGCGCGGCCGGTGGCCGGCCCCTCGTGCGTCTCGCTGCCGAGCACGCGGGCCAGCGTGTCCTGCGCCGCCGGGGCGGCCGGCTCGGCCGGGCCGCCGTTCGTGCCGATCGTGTCGAACACCACCAGATCGAGACTGTCAGGCGGCGGTGGTGGGACTGGGACGCGACCGGCGCCCACCGCACCTTCCACGACGACCGCCAACAGATGGGTTCGGAGGTCGCCCGGCATGTAGAGAGGATCCTGGTCCGGCCGGATCTCGAAGGTCCCACGCTGGAGCGCGGCGAACTCGCTGGTAGCGAGCAGCGGGGTGAAGCTGCGATCGCCCAGGGTCTGCAACGTGTCGAGCGAGGAGGCCCAGGGCAGGAACAGGCTATTCACGTTCCTGGTGATGGCGTGCTCGGCGGCCGGCAACGCTCGCAGCCAGAACGCGTACGGCACGACGTAGTTGAAGACCTCTCCCGGTACCGTGATCGACTCGTTAGAGCGCAGGTCGAACACCATGTCGCCGTTGACGCGGACCCCGAACGTCTCGCTGGCGTCGCGAGCGCTATCGGGAACGGGTGCGGCGAACAGGTAGCGCAGGTTGACGTCGACGCCTTCGCCCAGATAGAGAACGCGCCCGTCGCCCGCCAGGTAGTTCCTGATCAGCGCGCGGGCGCGCGCGTCGATCGCGGTCTTCGGCCCAGCGATGATCAGAAGATCGAGCCCCAGGGCGACGTCCTCCGTCGACAAATCAACGCTCGTCACCTCGTAGGTGCGGCTCAGCTCCCGGTTGAACCCCGCATACTCCGCCTGCGTCTTCTCGCCGTGCCCGGTCAGGAACGCGACCTGCGGCGCCTCCAGCCGCGTCAGCCGCCAGACGTTGGAGGCGAGCCGGTACTCCAGGTTGCGGGTGTCGCCGACGAACGGGATGACCTCGGAATCGCCGGCGTACTGCACGGCCAGGCCGAGCCAGCCCTGCTTGAGCTGCAGCTCCTCGCGGCGGACGACGTTGAACTGCACGGGCGCGATGCCTAGCTGCTGCGACTCCTGGCGCGCTTCCTCGCTCCGATCCGGATGCAGTCGCACGATCTGGATGTTGCCGCCGCCGTAGCGCTCGAAGTCGCGTAGCACATCGTTCACATCGCGCTCCAGCGGCTTCACCTGGGCGGGCAGTTCCCTGGAGGCGAACAACGTGATCGTCACCACATCGTTCAGGTCCCCGAGGATGGCCCGGCTGCCGCTCGACATGGTGTAGAGCTTCTCGGCGGTCAGGTCGAGCCGGCCCGGGATGTGCCGGCCGAACAAGTTCAGGAACACGGCGATGGCAACGATGGTCAGCGTGCCGAGCCGCAAGTTGCGGTAGAGCCGCGAACCGTGGCTCAGGCGCTGGCGCAGCAGCAGCCAGTAGGCGAGCGCCAGGAAGGCGACGGCGACGGCGACGAAGTAGACTATGTCGCGCAGGTCGATGACACCGCGGGCCACGTTGGCGAAGTGGGGCAGGATCCCCAGCTCGCGGACCGGCGTCGCCAGCCATGACGGCAGACCGATCTGCACCACCTCGGTGCCCGACATCATCAAGACGAAGCAGGTGGCGGTGCCGACGATGAAGGCGGTGACCTGGTTGCGCGTCAGCGCTGAAGCGAACATGCCGACGGCGACCATCGCAGCCGCCAGCAGGAAGGCGCCCGCGTACTGCGCGACGATCACGCCGAAGTCGGGCGCCCCGCCGGCCAGCAACGTGAACGGCAGCAGCAGGGTCGCGCTCAGAGCTATCGCCAGGAAGAGCAGGTTACCGGTGTACTTGCCGAGTGTGAACTCGAGGTCGGAGATGGGATGGCTGAGCGTGACCTCCAGAGTGCCGTGCCGGTACTCCTCGGCAAGCGTCCCCATCGTCACCGCGGGCACGAAGAAGAGGAGGATCCATGGCAGCAGGTCGAACATCGGGCGAAGCGAGGCTTCGCCGATCAGGAAGGCGCTCCGGAAGTAGAAGAAGAAATTTATGCCGAGGAACACGACGAGCAGGATGTAGGCGGTCGGGTGATCGAAGTAGGAGCGCAACTCCTTGCGCGCGATCGTCCATACGTTTCGCATCGCCCCGCCCTCCTACCGCGTCAGCTGGCTGAACAGGTCCTGAAGACTGGCCATCTCCTCGTGCAACTCCCAGAGCACCCAGTCCCGCGACTTCGCCAGATTGAAGATCTCGGGCCGCGGGTCCGGCCCGGACCCCACCGCCAGCGTCAAACGCGTCCGGCCGGCGCGCTCGTCCCTGTCGGTCACCTCGTCGACGTTGGGCAACTTCGCGACCTCCGCCTCGACACCGTCGCCTTCGATCTCGACCACGATCGTCCGGCTGGTGCTCATGACACGGGCGCGAGTCATCAGCTCCTCGGTCGATGCATCGGCGACGATCTGGCCCTCGTGGATGACGATTATGCGCCGGCAGGTCTCCTCCACCTCAGGTAGCACGTGGGTGCTCAGCAGGACCGTGTGCTCTTTGCCAACCTCGCGAATCAGCCGGCGGATCTCCTGACGCTGGTTCGGGTCTAGACCTTCGGTGGGCTCATCCAGGATCAGGAAGTCGGGCCGGTGCAGGGTCGCCGCCGCCAGGCCCAACCGCTGCTTGTATCCCTTGGACAGCTCGCCGATCGGCCGGTAGAAGACCTCGGCGATGCCCGTCGCCTGCACGGCATCGTCCAGCGCGCTGCCCGGCCCATCCATTCCCACGCCCCTGAGATCGCCCACGAAGCGCAGGTACTCCGAGACCAGCATCTCCGTGTAGAGCGGGTTGTTCTCCGGCAGGTATCCGATGCGTCGCCGGGCCGCCACTGGATCCGCCCGGACGTCAGCGCCGTCGATCAGCACCGCCCCGGAGTCGGGCTCCAGATAGTTCGTGATCAGGCGCATAGTCGTCGACTTCCCCGCCCCGTTCGGGCCCAGGAACCCGACGACCTCACCGCGATCGACCGTGAACGAGACGTCGTCCACCGCGACCGTCTGACCGAACGACTTGGTCACCTTATCCAGCGTAATCAAGCCGACCTCCCCTATAAATAATGACGAGGCATCGCCGATACAGCAGATGAGATACGGAAGATCCTAATGCTAGAGCGGGGCTGACGGGACTCGAACCCGCGACCTCCGGTGTGACAGACCGGCACTCTAACCGAGCTGAGCTACAGCCCCAGATGCGGCGCAAATCTAGCCGCCGGCGGTGACCGGTCAAGCCTCCGCGACGGCCAGCGCCCGCCGCGCCCAGGCGGCCAGCTCCTCGTCATCCTCCAGGACATCCACCGGCACCTCGTAATAGCTAGTCAGCGTCTGCTTCTGGCTGGCGCGGAACGGCCCCATCCCCCGGTCCTCGTACTCTCCACGCGTCGTCTCGTCGGTCTTGAAGTAGAGCCGCCCGCCGGCGATGATGCCGAAGAAGACCCGCTCGTGATACAGCCCGTGCCCGCCGAACATGGAGCGGGCCTCCACCGGGCCCAGCCGGTGCAGCTGGTCGAGCACATACTCTACAAACGAATCCCGTACCATCCGCTTCTCCTCGCCCTCCCCCGCGCCCGCGATGGGCGGATCTCCTTGCCCCTGCCGTCAGGTCAACGAGCCGCCAGAGCCGCCGCCCGGGCCGCCAACTCGGGCGCATCGAGCGTCTCGCAGACCTCGGGAAAGCGATCCGTTGGCCCCAACCACTCCAATTCTTCGATGCCCGGGCTGACGGGCGCGTTGCCCTGCAACGTGGCCAGTCGGCGGAACAGGATGGCCCGATCGAGCCCCTCGGCCAGAGTCGCCGCCAGCCGCTCCGCCCCGCGGACCGATACGGCCCAGTCGCCAGCGTCGAGCGGGATGTCCTCGATGTGGCGGTAGCGGGCCAGCAGCGAGGCACTCGATTTGGCGCCCCAGCCCGGCAGGCCCGGGAAGCCGTCGGCGTCATCGCCGACCAGCGCCAGGTAGTCGGGAATCGAGGCCGGGGAGACGCCGAACTTCTCGACCACCCCATCCTCATCGATGATCAAGCGCACCCGGCGATCGAGTTGCACCACGCGCTCGCCCTCGACGCACTGGGTGAGGTCTTTGTCGGGGGTGCAGATCAGCACTTGCTCGACTTTGGGGTCCGCGGCGGCCATGGCCGCGCCGGCGGCCAGAGCGTCGTCGGCCTCGTACTCCACCATCGGCCAGACCACGATCCCCATCGCACCGAGGGCATCCTCCAACGGATGGAACTGGGATAGGAGGTCTTCGGCGATCCCGCTGCCGTCCTTATAGTCTTCCCACAGCTCGTTGCGGAACGACTCGACCACGTGGTCGGTGGCGACGGCGATATGGGTCGCGCCCTCCCCCAGCAGCGAGAGCATCGAGCGTAGCACGCCCCGCGTCGCCGCCACTTCCTGGCCGGCGGCGTTCACGTGTTCGGGCAGCGCGAAATAGTGGCGAAAGAGCTCGTAGGTCCCGTCGACCAGATGGACCTTCACCTACTGCCGCCCACCGCCGGCACCCAGCGCCTCGAGCGTCTTCGCCAGGACCGCCTTACGGCCCTTCAGCATGTCGCGGAAGTCCATGCGATCGGTGTCCGCGATCTCCATGCGCAGGTCCGAATGGGCGCTCTCCAGCACCTCGGTCAGGATCTCGACTTCCTCGTCGGTCAGATCGAGCTGAATCATCTCCGCACCTCCTTATCGCCGAACTCGGCTCGTGAATTCCAAATGCCTCCGGAGCGCGCCTCCGGTCAACAGCCTACCCGGCCTCCGCCCAGTGAAGAGAGGTTCGGGGCTGGCAACAATTTGGCCTGCCCGGCCGGGCGCCGCATCACGCCCGATTTGTAACCCCGTGGCCGTGAACCACTTCGGTTTCGGGCGGCGGCGGCGTGCAAGTTGCATCGCCTCAGCCCCCGGTGAGTGTACTCTCCAAGCCGATAAGCAGCGATGAAAGCTCTTTCAATAATGTACCCCGCGAGCCGCCTGGTGATCGCCCTGGTCGTGAGTCATCGATGACGAGTAGGAGTGGGAGGAGAGAGGGGCCGGCAGGGTAGTTCGCTTCTGTCGTTCCTGGCTGCGTGCATGAGAACCAGCGGAGGGCCCGCTGGACCCGAACGACCCCGGCGGTCCGTCCCCTCCCCCTGGCGGCAGCCCCACGACGGGCGTTTGGGTCAGCCAGGAAGAAGAGGCTGCACTGCCGGCTACTTATAGGGCCGCCATCTCGGACCTGCGCGTCCCGAATTCTGAATGTAGAATGCTGAATTGCCAATTCTGAAGTCCTTCAGCATCCAGAATTGGACATCCTACATTCTACATTCGGGACCCGCCCTTACCCGTTCATCTCCTCCACCCTCTTACGTTTCGACACCCCAATCCTTCATCAATCGCTGCGCCGCCGTGATGCCCGACTGCAGGCACGGCTGGTAGCCGCCGCCGGGGTTCGTCCAGGCGGAGGCGAAGTAGAGACCCTTGAAGGGCGTCTCATTAGGCAGCCGATTCATGTAGGAGTTGGCCATCGACTGCTCGTAGCCGTAGATGGCGCCTCCCGGGTTGCCCGTGTATCGCACGTTAGTGAGCGGCGTGCCGATCTCCATGACCTCGATCATCGAGCTGAGCCCCGGGATGACCCGCTGCTCGGCGCGCTCGATGAGGACCCGCGCGATGCGCTCTTTCTCGGCGTTGTACTCATCCTTGCGGCCGGCGAAGTAGTCCGCCTCGTACTTCCGCCAGGGCTCATAGCCGGAGAGCATCAGGAGCGCGACAGTTGAGCTGCCCGGTTGCGAGTAGCCCTCGAAGGCATTGTCGTAGATGGTCACCGCCAGATCATTCTGTAGCGGATCGCAGGCCAGACAGGCCTCGTAGACTTTCTCCGGGTCGTAGCCGTTCTGGACGAATATCTCGTAGCCGGGGATCGTGCCGCGGATCTCGCGGTTCAGCCCCAGGAAGATGAGGAAGGTCGAAAGCGCGGGCCGGTAGGTCTCGAGCTTCTCGAGGTACTCTCGTTGCTCCTCCTCATACTCTGCGGCCGGGCGCGATCCCATCATTTCCATGGTGGTCGGTACGCTCGCATTGGAGATGACGGCCGCCGCCTCCAGGTGCCGGCCATCGCTCAGCGTGACTCCGCTTACGGCGCCGTTCTCCATAGTGATGAACGAGGCCTTCGTTCCAAGCATCACGGTTCCGCCCTCAGCCTCGATGGCATGCATCAGAGCATCGCTCAGGTCCTGGGAGCGATTACGGATGTAGTGGCCGCCGAAGCGCAGGTACGAAGCGGTGGCAACGCTGTAGTAGAAGCCCGACAGCTTGGACGGCGGCAGCCCGTAGTAGGGCCAGAAGGTCGAGAGGATCGAGCGGACCCTGCCGTCCTGAACGTGTTCGTCCAGTATGTCGCCCAGCGTCTTGTTACGAACAGCCCACATCTTCCTGTGGGTGATTGGGAAGGTGGCCTTAGCCCACCAGGAGTCGGGATCGAAGCCTTTCATCGCCTCGTCCAGGATGCCCAACATCGAGCCGAAGAAGTCGCGAATCCCATCCTCCTCTTCGGGGAACGTTTCGACTAGGCCCGCGACGATCGCGTCGGGATCGCGCTGCGGCCAGATCAGGTCGTGATCGGGCGTGATGATCCGGCAGAGCTCGGGCGTTTCGATCGTCTCGATCTCGTCGGCTATGCCTGTCGCCTGTAGGACCGCCCGCAACCCGCCCTGGGCGCTGCTCGTCTGGTGGAGCGAGACATCGAAATCGAACTGGCCCCGCTGGAACGTCGTGGCGTAGCCGCCGGGCTTGAAGTGCTGCTCGACGAGCGTGACCGGGGAGCCGCGCCGCGCCAGGTGCGCGGCAGCGGTCAGGCCGCCCAGGCCACCGCCGATCACGACGACCGGTTCATAGCTCGCCGGGCCCAGCTCCGCCTCCATGGCGTCCAGCTCGCGCCAGTCGAAAGTCAGAGCGGCGGCGCCGGCCGCGGCCAGCTTGAGGAAGTCTTTGCGGGAAATCTCTCCTGCAGGCTGCAAACTCATGGCTTCCTCCTTAGGGCGCTCCCCAACTCAACGTTCCAGAAACTCGCGGCATCGCCAATGAAACTGAGCGGTGGCCGCACGGTGAGCAAGGCGACAGCATACGCGCCTTTGGCGGTCCGGGGGAAAGTTGTTATCTTGTGGATTCCGACCCGGTCGGCGCGGCTCCCCCGCCCCGAAAAACCCCATGGATACTGAGATGTCGGTCTGGCTGTCAGCCCCGGTCTTCCTGGTATGAGCTCGCGCGCCCCTGCTGGCGTGGAATCGCTCGAAGTCCGAAGCGTCGCTGTGGCGCTCGGGCCGCCACGCCGGAGAATGGACCCGCGGCTCACCGGGAGGAGCCTGCTGAAGATCGGCACCTTCGCCGCCGTCATGGCGGCGATCCTGTTCATCTCGTCGGGCCACGCCAGCTGGTCGATGGCCTGGTTGTACATCGGACTGTTCACCGCTTCATCGATCGCAAGCTCGCTCATCTTGATTCTCACCAATCCGCAGCTCCTGGCCGAACGCACCGGGATCAAGGAAGACGTGAGGGAGTGGGATAAGGCCCTCGCCCCGCTGGTCGTCGTCTATGTACCGATGGTGATGTGGGTCGTCGCCGGCCTCGACCTGCGGCACGGCTGGTCGGCGCCGCTGCCCTTCCAGCTTCAGCTGGGGACGTTGGCGATCGCCGTCCCAGGGATCGCCCTGGCCAACTGGGCGATGAAGTCAAACGAGTTCTTCTCTCTCTTCTTCAGGATACAGAAGGAGAGGGGCCACCACGTGGTATCCGACGGACCCTACCGCTTCGTGCGCCACCCCGGCTATGCCGGCGGCCTCGCCTTCAACCTCGCCACACCGCTCATCCTCGGCTCGCTCTGGGCTTTCATCCCGGCGAGCATCATCGCCGGTCTCTTCGTGCTCCGCACCAGCCTCGAGGACCACGCGCTGCAGCACGAGCTCCACGGCTACGCCGACTACACGCGCCGCGTCCGCTATCGACTGCTGCCGGGGGTTTGGTAGCCCCTAGACTTCCCCGGCCCCCCGAATCGCCGAATCACCGAATCAGCTTCAAAATCGCAATAGCTCTCGACCCCGCGCTGTACGCGCCGTATAACTGAAGCTGCGCACTAGGACTTCCCTTATTACCAGCGGAGGAGAGGTGTGACGATGTCTGACATCTCGGGAGGATACATCGTTCGAGAGTCGCTGCGGAGCCAGTTCGGCTTCCTGTTCCTGAGCCTGCTGCTGGCCATCGCGATCCCGCCTCTGCTGCCGAGCGGACCGCTGGTCTCGATCATCTTCGCGGTCTTGCTGACAGCCGTCCTCTTGTCTGGGCTGTTCGCGGTGGTCAGCGAGAGGACGCACTTCATGATTGGGGCGGCGATGGTCGCTCCGGCGCTCGTGCTGAGCTGGTGGGGTGAGGCGGTGGGGTCGCTGACGCTAGACACGTTGGGCACCGTGTTCGCTGTCGTATTCTTCTGTTACCTGACCTGGCTGATCCTGCTCCACATCATCGTAGCGCGCAGCGTCAACGCCGACATCATATTCGCAGCGATATGCGTCTACATGCTGATCGGCTGGATCTGCGGGCTGGGCTTCGACATCATCGAGGTCGCAAACGGGGAAGTCCAGGCATTGGCCGGCGGGGCCAGTAGCAGGGCCCTGCAGTCGGGTGAGGGCATGTACTACAGCCTGGTCACGCTCACAACGCTTGGCTACGGCGACATCACGCCCGTGAGCCGGGTGGCGCGTTCTCTGGCGGTGCTCGAGGCGGTCGCCGGACAGCTCTTCCTCGTCGTGATGATTGCGCGGTTGGTCGGGCTACAAATCGCCCACTCAGGTAAGTCCGAGTAGGAGTGGGAGTAGGAGTAAGATAGGAGTAAGAGTAGGAGTAGGAGCAGGGACATCCTACTCCATCCTACTCCTACTCATACTCCTACTTGAATCCTACTCCTTCTCGCACTCCAACTCTTACTCCGCTCTACAATAGACATCGTCTTCTGCGGCGAGACCCGCCACCATGACCGCGTCGCCATCGTCACCGGAAGTCTCGGCGGAGTCGAGGTAGACGCCAGCGAAGTGGGCGGGGACGGCCGCGGACGGCGCATTCGCGATGAGCCCGCTGACAAAGCTGGCGATCCCCCGCATCGCGTCACAGATGGCGACGAGCGGTGGGCCCTCTTTGAACGGCGTGTAAAACTCGAAGCTCAGCATGCCGTCCTCCAACTTCAGATCGTAGCCGCTGAACACCGAGCCGTAGCCGTCGACCGAGGTAGCCTTCAGGGTGCCGTCGTAGTAGGCGGCGGTTCGCCTCTCCATCTCGGCCAGCATGCCTCCCTGAATCGCCAGCGGCATGCGCAGGTGCTCGGCGAAGATGTAGCCCATCTCCTCACCGTCGATCTTCGCGCGATACCAGAGGTCGGCGTAGTCGCGCACCTCCACCCGCTGACCTCGGGACACATAGCCCACCACCGAACAACCCTTGGAGCGGCATCTGCGCACGTTCAGCCGGTCGGCCGCGACCACCATCGTCCCCGCGCTGGGGCCCAGCACGTCCAGCGAGACGGTGCCGGATCGCGCGCCCCGCACATAGTAGGCGACGCGGTTGTCCTGAGAGATGTCCGCTAGGTCTACCGAGACCGTCCGGCCGGGCCCGAGCCTTCCCGACGCTCTCA
The DNA here is from genome assembly GCA_039589115.1 of Gemmatimonadota bacterium. Classification (GTDB taxonomy): domain Bacteria; phylum Gemmatimonadota; class Gemmatimonadetes; order Palauibacterales; family KS3-K002. The sequence goes on from JBDHHZ010000055.1 coordinate 10,070, forward strand.
ACACCAGCATCTCGGTGAGCGCCGGTGTGTCCGCGACTTCAGACCCGTCCCCAGGACTGTTGGCGGAGCAACCCGTCAGAGCGACGGTCAGCAAGGCCCAGCCCAGCGATCGCTGCCTCATCCGCTATCCTTTCAAAGCGTCGAATTCACAGTGGCAAAGAGATCAGAAGTCAATCACGTAGAGCCCCGTTTGTCCAGAGGGAACCATTCCGAACCTTGGCCGTATCTAATGTTTGTCGGACCGCGAAGACCCCTCCGCCCAAACCATCCAGGACCAGAAATGGCTGACGGGCGCCTCAGGATCAGAAGATGCGATAACTGCAAGATCGAGTACAGGATATACTTCTGGGGATTCTCTTTCCTCATCGCACTGACAGTCCTCTCGAGTACTGTCCTGACGGCGTCCCTAACCATGCAGATCCTTGGGACCCATTGGTGGGCTATCCTGCTGTCCTTCGTGCTTCACTGGTTCGCTTACACCTTCTTTCACGGCTATCTTAACGGAGTCATCAATAGCCTGAAAACCTTTCCTGACACCTGTCCAGAATGTGGCGAAGCGATGATCGTTTCCGGCGGCTTCGCCACCCATATTGGCCCGAGCCTCCACGAACTGATCTCCGCTGTCGTGTACCTGAGCTTCATCGGATCCCTCATACTTCTTCGCTGACGATCCAACCGCTGATCGCTCAACTCGTCCTAGCCCTTGGCCCGGCCAGCGCCAGCAGCGCCGCCACGACCCCGAGCACGAGGCAGCCCAGCCAGAGCAACGGCGGCGGCTACGAGATACCCGGCAAGTTCGTGATCACCAGAGCGCGGAAGCCGTAGAGCGCGTTCCCGTCACTCGGTCCGCAACGCCTCCACGGGATCGGTGCGCGTGGCACGCAGGGCGGGCACGTAGCTGGCCGCCAGCGCCACTCCCAGCAGGAGCAACACGATTCCGCCGAACGTGATCGGATCGGTGGGACTCAAACCATACAACAGGCCGCGCAGCAGATGCGTCAGCGCGAGAGCGATGGCGACTCCGATCGCCAGCCCGATCCCGGCCAGCTTCACACCATCCCGCAGGACGAGCCCGCGCACGGTCCCCGGCTCGGCGCCGAGCGCCATACGGATGCCGATCTCGCGCGTGCGCTGCGCCACCGCGAAGGCGAGCACACCGTAGAGACCCATTGCCGCCAGGACCAGCCCGAGCGCACCGAAGAGGGTGGCGAAGAAAGCGGCGGCGCGACTCGGTAGCAGGGCGATACTCATCAAGTCCACATAAGCGACGTTCGCATCGACGGGCATGGTAGCGTCGATATCACGAACGATCTCGCGCAACGGACCGGCGACGCCGGCCCCTGCCCTGCCGACCCGGGCCACCAGGACCATCGAGCCGGCGGGCCACTGCTGGAACGGGACGTAGACCATCGCCCGCGGGCTCTCCGTCAGCGTGCGGTACTTCGCGTTGCGGGCCACACCGACGACCTCGATCTCGGCATCGTCCAGCGAACCCAACTGCACGCGCCTGCCGATCGGGCTCTCGCCGGGCCAGGCGCGCATCGCGAACGTCTCGTTGACGACCGCGACCAATGCCCCGCCATCGCGGTCGGTCTCGCTGAAGCTCCGTCCTCTGAGCATGGGAATGCGAAACGCTTCTAGGTACCCGGGGCTCACACGCGCGAAGTCCGTGCTCGGGCGATCCTCCTCTTCGATTATCTCGCCGCCCGCCACCGCGTACGTCGTGCTCTGCCCTCCCAGAGTGACCGGGGGCCGGTCGGTCAGCCCGGCCGATTCGACTCCCGGGAGCTGCAAGGCACGCTCCAGCAGTTCCCCGTAGAACTGACCCGCGTCAAGGTCGGCATAGCTGAACGCATCGATCTCGACACTCAGGGCGTGAACGCCCTCGGGCTCGAACCCGATGTCTATCGAGTGGGCACGGGCCAGGCCGCGTGCGAAAAGG
>JBDHHZ010000056.1:0-11752 GCA_039589115.1 Gemmatimonadota bacterium
GATCCCGTGGACAACGCCGCCCATCTCGTCGATCTCCGCGAATATCCGCTCGGCGTCCTCCTCCATCCTGTCGGTCAGCCACTCGACGTAGTAGGAGCCGGCAAGCGGGTCGATGACGTTCGCAACGCCCGTCTCGTAGGCGAGGATTTGCTGGGTCCGCAACGCGATGCGCACGGCCTTCTCCGTAGGCAACGCCAACGTCTCGTCCAGGGCATTGGTATGTAGCGACTGCGTGCCACCGAGGACGGCTGCCAAGCCCTGATAGGCTACACGCGCGATGTTGTTCTCCGGCTGCTGGGCGGTCAGCGAGACGCCCGCCGTCTGCGCGTGAGTGCGCAGTAGCCAGCTGTCCGGGTTCTTGGCCCCGTAGATCTCCTTCACGTGGCGGGCCCATATGCGGCGGCCGGCCCGGAACTTAGCGACCTCCTCGAAGAAATCGTTGTGAACGTCCCAGAAGAAGGACAGCCGTGGCGCGAACTCGTCGACATCGAGGCCGCGTTCGATCCCCTTCTCCACATAGGTGAGACCGTTCTTCAGCGTGAAGGCAAGCTCCTGCACCGCGGTAGCGCCCGCCTCACGAATGTGATAGCCGCTGATCGAGATCGTGTTGAAATTGGGCGCGTTAGCCGACGACCACTCGAAGATGTCGGCAATGATCTTCAGCGCCGGCTCGGGCGGGAAGATCCAGGCGTGCTGCGCCATGTACTCTTTGAGGATGTCGTTCTGGATAGTACCGCGGAGTTCCTTCAGGTCCACGCCCTGCTTCTCCGCCGTCGCCAGCAAGAAGCAGTACAGCATCATCGCCGGACCGTTGATCGTCATGGAGACGGAGACATCCTTGAGCGGGATCCCGTCGAACAGCGTTTCCATGTCGGCGAGGCTGGAGATCGCCACACCGCAGACGCCGACTTCGCCTTCCGAGTGCGGGTCGTCGGAGTCGTAGCCCATCAGCGTGGGGAAGTCGAACGCCACCGATAGGCCGGTTTGGCCATGGTCCAGCAGATACTTGTAGCGCTGATTCGTCTCTTCAGACGTGCCGAACCCGGAGAACTGGCGCATCGTCCAGAGACGCGTCCGGTACATGGTCGTATAAGGTCCGCGCAGGAAAGGGTACTCGCCGGGGAAACCAGCTCTCTCCACGTACTCGGGGTCATAGACGCCAACGTCCTCCGGCGTATAGAGCGGCGCCACTTCGCGACCCGAAAGAGTATCGAACGTTACCTCGTCCCGCTTCGGCATCGAACCGTGCTTGCCAAGCCACGCTGCCCGATCGCGCCGCAGCTTCTCGAGCTCCGCCTTCAACTGCTCGTTCTCAGCAGAAAGCGCTTCCAGCGACGGTCTCTTTTTGCTCTCACCCATACCTATTCCCGATCACCTGTTACCGATCCCCGACCACCGTCCCCCTCAGTATCTCCGCTGCTACATCGTACGGCGTCCGGCGCCCCGATTCCAGATCCGCGCGGGCCCCCTCGAGGATCGCATCTCCGGGCCCATCTTGCCAGACGTGCGTGCGCAGGCCGCGCTCGACCACCGCCCGCACTCGCTCCAGCAGCCGCCGGGCGCGGCGCTCCACCAGTTGGCCGGTCTCCCGCAGCCACTCGTGGTGCGCGTCCAGCGTCTGCTGGAGCTCCGGAACCCCATCGCCTTTGTGCGCGGAACTCATCAGGACCGGGATATCCCAAGGCTCCGGTGTCCCTGGCGTTGCCTCGACGGATCCCCCCGCTTCGTCGCCTCCCTTCCCCTTCTCTGCCTGGCGTTTTGCAAGCTCGGTGAGATCGACGCCGTGATGAGCCGGCACGCGGTCGAAGACCTGTCCCTGGCGAATGCGCAGTATCGTTCTCAACTCGCCCGCCGCCCGCGCGGCTCCGGGCCGGTCCGCCTTGTTGACGACTAAGACGTCGGCGATCTCCATCAGGCCGGCCTTCATCGCCTGGATCGAGTCGCCCGACTCGGGTGTCAGCACCACCACCGTGGTATCCGCCGCTTCGGCGATTTCCAACTCGGACTGGCCGACCCCCACGGTCTCCACTACGACACGCTGGAAGCCGTAAGCGTCCATCAGATCGGCGACCTCGCGGGTCGTCGTGGCCAGGCCGCCCAACGACCCACGACTGGCCATCGACCGGATGAACACACCGTCGTCGCCGGCCGTTCCGGTCATGCGGATGCGGTCGCCCAGCAGTGCCCCACCGGTGAAAGGCGACGTAGGGTCGACCGCCACGACGCCGATCCGCTCTCCACGCGTTCTCAGCAGCTTGGCGAGGGCGTGGATCAGCGTGGACTTCCCGGCTCCCGGCGGACCCGTGATCCCTATGCGGTGCGCCTGGCCGACTCGCCCGTGCAGAGCGCTGAGCAGGCCCTCGAAGCCCGGCCGCGCGTTCTCGACCCACGTGATGGTCCGCGCCAGAGCCCGGGCTTCGCCCGCTTCGAACGCCTTCAGCAGTTCTCGTTCGCTGGATTTGAGATCCACACCGACCCCGACTCTATGGTTACCACATGAAAAATAAGCCGATTGCAGAGGCTCTCCTACCCCTGCCGGACCCTGAGGATCACAGCTGCGGGAGCAGGATCCAGCTGGCCAGGCCTAGGAGCAGAAAGAACCCGAACACGTCGGTGAGCGCCGTGAAGAAGACAGAAGAAGCCACAGCGGGGTCGACGCCGAGCTTCTCGAGGAGGACCGGTACGAAAGCGCCGGCGAACCCGGCGACCATCAGGTTGCCCCACATGGCTAGCATCACGACCAAGCCCAGATAAGCGCTGCCACCGGGCAGCAGGTATCCGACGACGGCAGCGAGCAGGCCAATGAAGCCACCGTTGATGATGCCGACCGCAGCCTCCTTCGCCACCACTCTCCAAGCCCCGGCCCGCTCCGGCGAGACGGCTAGCCTGCGCACCGTGACGGCGAGCGCCTGGGTCCCGGCGTTGCCGCCGAGGGCGGCGATCACCGGCATGATGACAGCGAGAATGACCGCACGCTGGACGGTGTCGCGGTAAAAGTAGATGACTGCGGCCGCGATTGACGTCGTGACGAGCGCCAGAGCGAGCCAGGGCAGCCGGTTCTTGACCGCCTGCCAGACACCGCCGTGCAGGTATTCCTCCTCCGAGACACCTGAGAAGCGAAGGATGTCCTCCGTCGCCTCGGCCTCGACGATGTCCATGACGTCATCGAAGGTGATCCGGCCAACGAGTCGATTGGCGGGATCGACCACGGGCAACGACACCAGGTTGTAGCGCGAAATGACGCGGGCTACCTCCTCCTGGTCCATCGTCTCCGGCACGGCAGCCACCGGCGGCTCGGTCAACTGGCGGATCGGTGTAGCCGGTTGCGACATGATCAGGTCCTGGAACGAGACCGTTCCAAGCAGTCTGTTCTCATAATCGACGACGAAAACGGTGTAGAAATCCTCAACCTCTGTCAGCTGCCTGCGAATCTCATCGATCGCCTCGCTCACCGATGCGCTCTCCCGCACGGTGACCACCTCGGTGGTCATGACGCCGCCGGCCGACTCCTCGTCGTAGGCCAGCAGGTCTCTGATCTCCTCCGCCTCATCGTCCGGCAGCTGCGCCAAGACCTCGCGCTGCTTCTCCTCCGGCAGATCGCCGATGATGTCCGCGGCGTCGTCGTCCGACAGCTCGCGTACCAGCTCGACCACGCGCTCGGGGTCGGCCAGCAGCAGATCCTCCGGGTGCTCCTCCTCCTCCATCTCGGCGAGGGTGTCGGAGGCGAGCTCATCGGGGAGGACGCGCAACACGGCCGGACGTTCCTCCTCGTCGAGGGTTTCGATCAGGTCGGCGAGGTCGCTGGGGTGGAACGCCTCCAGGTAGCGCCGGATCTTCTCTTCCTCGCCGGCATCCAGCAGCTGGCGAATTCGCTCGACGTTGGCTTCCAGCGTCTGCGCGTCGGTCACCCGGGCACCGCCCCCATGGCTAGACATCTCGACCGCCTCGCTGCTTCACGAGGTCGGGGGTCACAGCGCCGGCCGAGACCACGAGCTTGAATCCCTCCTCGACGCTCATATCGAGGCTTCTGACTTGATTGCGCGGCAGAAAGACGATGTAGCCCGACGTCGGGTTGGGTGTCGTCGGCAGGAACACGGAGACCGAATCCTCCCGCGCCGTGTCGCTGATCTCATCAGCGGCCTCACTGGTGAGGAATCCGATCGCCCAGCAGCCGGACCGAGGGTACTCCACTAGCACGCACGCTTTGAAGAATTTGCGATCTTCGCCGATGATCTGCTCGACGATCTGGCTCGCCGCGCTGTAGATGGTGCGCGTGAGAGGGAATTTCTTCAGCCAGTTGCGGCCGAGGGTGATGAATTCGCGTCCCACCGCCTGATGAGCGGCCCAGCCTACGCCGATCACTATGGCAACCAGCACAATGAGACCCAGCCCGGGGATGCGAATGCCGATCACGGAGAACAGCCTGCCGAGGATCGCGTCCAACCTGGCGAAGATCCAATAGAGGACGTACGCCGTCACGCCCACCGGCGCGATCACGACTATGCCGGTGAGGAAATAGCGCCTGAGCAGTTGCCAGATCGTTTTTTCCTTTCCCATGGCGATTCACCCGGCCTAACTTTATCTAGATGACCGCGTTTCGTCTACAGCGGGCGGGGTATGATAGCCCAGCATCGAGGGATTGGCGTCGGGGCGGGTCGTCTCGCTCCGGCCTCCCCCGCGCTCACGGACGGACGGCGGGGAGCGGGTCGTCTCGCTCCGGCCTCCCCCGCGCTCACGGCTGCGCCGTGACCGCGGGGTCGCTAACCCCAGCTCCGCTCGACGACCCGCCCCCACGCCTCTCAATCTGGCTTTAGGAGGAACCGGGGGACCGCCCCCACGCCTCTCAATCTGACATAGGAGGAACCGGGGGACCGGCGCGCGGAGCTGGGGTTAGCGACCCGACTCAGATCCTGAAGTTGGGTATGCGGGTGGGTAGCACGATGCCATCGCAGATAACAGGAACCCAGCGTGTCGGGTCGGCCGGAGCGCGCGGTCCCCCGGTTCCGACGTCAGGTCGGCCGGAGCGAGCGGTCCCCCGGCTCCGACCCCCAGCAAACACGGAATCAGGCAACCGGACTCCCACAGTCCTCACTGCCAGTTTGACTACAATACACGCGCCAGGATGGCCTCCTGGCGTCGGAACATCTCGCTCTCTTCCCGGTCGGGGCCTTCCGGATGGTCGTAACCGAACACGTGCAGCACCCCATGTACCACCAGGCGCATCAACTCCTCGCGCAGCTCCACGTCGTACTCCTCCGCCGACTGCCGGGCCATGTCCGGACAGATGTACACATCACCTAGCGGTTCTTTCGGTTCGGCGAGATTGAAGGCGATGACGTCGGTGGGCCCTTGGCGCTGGAGGTGCGACTCGTTCAGAGCCGCGATCGCCGTAGCGTCGAGGAAGGTGATCGAGATCTCTCCATCTTCCACGCCCGTCGCCTCCGCAGTAGCCAGCACCGCCCGTTTGACCTGATCGGCGGTTACCGGCTCGGCGGTCTCGATTCGATTGACGTGGACGAGGATTCCGTCGGATGTCACGGCGCTTCGTGTGCTGCCGATTCCCCGGCCTGCTGGGAGTTCTGGTTCTGTAGCGGGTAGTCGAGGCGGTGATGGTACATGCTCGTGAGCACTTTGACGAACTGATGCTTGATGGCATCGATCTCCCGTAGAGTCAAAGGCGCCTCGTCCAGTTGCGCCTCGGACATCTTGAACCCGACGATGCGGTCGACCAGCTCTTCGATGCTTTCGGGAGTCGGATCCTGCAGCACGCGTGCGGCCGACTCGACCGAGTCCGCGAGCAGCGCGATGGCCGTCTCCTGGCTCTGCGGTTTCGGGCCCGAGTAGCGGAAGTCGGCCGGGTCAAGCTCGGCATCCGGGTCGAATTCCTTCGCCTTCTCCCAGAAGAACCCGATCCGTTGCGTCCCATGATGCTCGGTGATGAAAGCCACCACCGAATCAGGCAACCGGGCTTCCTCGGCCAGCTCGAGGCCATCTTTCACGTGCTCACGGACGATGTTGGCGCTGGTGGCGGGCTTCAGCTTGTCGTGCGGGTTCCATCCGGGCGGCTGGTTCTCCACGAAGTACTGAGGCTTCTTCACCTTTCCGATGTCGTGGTAGTACACGCCGACCCTTACCAGCAAGCTGTTGGCGTCGATCTCACGAGCGGCGGCCTCCGCCAGGTTCGCCACGTTTATCGAGTGCGCGTACGTACCGGGCGCTTCCAGCGACAGCCGCCTCAACAACGGAAGGTTGAGATCGGCCAGCTCGAGCAACGACTGGTCCGTCGTGATGCGCGTGACCGATTCCGCCAGCGGAAGAATGCCGGTGGCCAGCAGCGTGCAGCCCACCGCGTTTACGGTACCCCAGAACACGCTGGACAGCACACCTTCCGCGTCTTGCAGCCCGCTGAGCCCCAGGCTCAACGCCGCCAGTACGTAGGCTGCTGCAATGACCGCTGCGAACGCCCAGGTGTGCGCCCGGCGCCGCACGACCCTGCCGCTGAGCGCCGCAGCCGCCCCGCCCATCAACGTGAAGAACGGCACGGTCACGCCGGCGAAAGGTGGTCGTGCCGTAACGAGCGCGACGAGCACGAATACGGCGATCATGGCGAAAAGGCCATCGTAAAGCGTTGCCAGGGTCAGCGCGGCGAAGGCGATAGGTATGAGCTGCCACGCCGCTCCTGTCCTCGATATCGCGGCAGCGGCCCCGACAACCGCCAGGACGAGGAACCAGACAAGCGCCAGCGAACGGCCGGATGCGAATATCTCGGCCCGGAAGTACTTGAGGACCAGGCCGAAGATGAGGAGAAGCAGCAGGTTGTAGAGAATGCTGCCTAGGTAGGCTCGCCAGCCCCGCGATTCAGCCGCCTCGGTGAGCCTGGCCTGTAGGGCACTCAGGCGCTCGACCTGCTCTGCACCCACACGCTCGTGGGCGCCAACGATCAGTTCGCCTTCCAATACATCGTACTTCACGACATCGACAGCCAGGCGGGCCTGATCGCGCACCGCGTTCGTCGCGTCCTGATTGAGCTTGATCGTCTCCTCAGCGAAGCGAACGACGATGTTCTGATACAGGCGATGCGCGTCGACACCGAGCTCGGAAGGCGATCGCGACGCTGCAGCGTCGTAGAACTGCTCCATCGTCGTGAGCGAGTCGCGCCGCACCAACCGCTCGCTCCTGTCGCCCGTGTTGCGAAGGATCATCCCACTCGCCCCAGCATCGCCAAGCTCGGCGCGCGCCGCCACGCCGGGCTGCAGAAGCCGGCGGAAAGTCGATGCCACAGCTTCCTGTAAACGCTGTCGCGACTCAGTAGCCACCAACAGTGCGAGCTGATTCTCTGACGCCGCGATTCGGTGCCGCTCCAGGACTTCGCTCACCGCATCACGCTTCTCGCTCTCTCCGACCGCACCCGCAGCGGCAGCCTGGACGTTATCGAAGAAGGCGGCAGCATTTGCCACGGAACTGTCCGCCAGCTGCGGCTCGTAATCAAAGATCGGCGATACGCTGGCAGCGGCGTCGGCCCGTGCGCGACTCAACTCCGATTCCGACTTGTGTACGGGGAACTCGACGGGAGCGATCACGTCCTCCGGTGCAACCATCCCCTCCTCGAGCACGGGGATATCCCGCGCCGAGCCGCCCGGGAACGCCAAGGCGATGGCGATCGCCGCCGAGACCAATAGGGCCAGACGGTAGAAATTCCTGGAGACCCGCCCGATCGCCTGCGCACCGCGGCTCTTCGATAGCTGTCTCCACAGATAACGCAACCGAATGGCGCTTCGGTGTCGCCGCCCTGGGTTCATTCGCTCTTCCGCGACTCGTAGTTGTTGGGACGCGACTTGGCGTACGCCTTGATGATCTCCTTGACCAAGCGATGTCTGACGACGTCGACCTCGGTCAGATAGACGAAAGAGATCCCATCTATCCCCTGCAGTATCCGCTCGACCTCGAGCAGCCCGGAGTCTTCGCGGCGCGGCAAGTCGATCTGAGTCTTATCGCCGGTGATCACGGCCTTCGAACTCAGGCCCAACCGCGTCAAGAACATCTTCATCTGAAGCGTAGTCGTGTTCTGCGCTTCATCGAGGATGACGAAGGCGTCGGAGAGAGTTCGCCCCCGCATATAGGCTAGCGGAGCGATCTCCAGCGTACGGTTCTCAAGCGCCCGCCGCATCTGGTCGGGCGGCATCATGTCGCCCAGCGCATCGTAGAGCGGGCGCAGGTAGGGATCGACCTTCTCCTCGACGCTGCCCGGCAAGAAGCCGAGTTGCTCGCCGGCCTCAACGACCGGACGCACGAGCACGATGCGGCGCACACGTTTCTTGTGCAGCGCATCGACGGCCATGGCGACGGCCAGGTAGGTCTTCCCTGTCCCGGCCGGTCCGATCCCGACCACGATCTCGTTTTGGACGATCTCATCGATGTAGAGCTTCTGGCCCCCGGACTTCGGCGTGATGATGTTTCGCGAACCCGGAAGGATGATCTTGCTGACCTCGAGAGCGCTCGGTGCCAGACCCTCGCTCTCGGTCACCGAATCGGCGAACTGCCGAATATCGCTAGCCGCGAAAGGAGTCTCCAGTCGCGCCAGATCGATCATGTGTCGAGCGATCGGGATACAGCGCTCCACATCGCCGAGCGAGCCCGACAGGACCAGTTGATCATCGCGAAGCACTACGCGGCAACCACTGATGCGGGCCAGCTCCTGGAGGTTAGCGTCATTCACACCCGCCAGGATCAACTGATCGGCGCCCTCGGCGGGAAGACGATGCTGGACTATCTGTGAAGCGTCAGTGGTCTGATCAGGCATCGGACCGTCCAACCAGCTTGATTCCCAGCTGCGCGAGTTCCTCGTTAGGCATCGGCGCCGGTGCACCCTCCATTAGGGCGCGAGCCGCCGTCGTCTTCGGGAATGCGATCACCTCCCGCAGAGAGGCGCTCCCCGTCAGGTGCATGACGATGCGGTCCAGCCCCAGCGCGAAACCACCGTGGGGCGGCGCTCCGTACCTGAACGCTTCCAGCAGGAAGCCGAACTTCTTCTGCGCCTCTTCCTGCCCGATACCCAGGACGGACAGCACGCGCCTCTGCAAATCAGGCTCGTTTATCCGGATGCTTCCGCTACCGAACTCGGAGCCGTTGTACACCATGTCGTAGGCCCGCGAGCGAACTGCCAGAGGTTCCGTCTCGAGCAAGTCCAGGTCCTCGGGATTCAACCCCGTGAAGGGATGATGGCTCGGCACAGATTCACCGGTCCCGGGATCACGCTCGTAGAGCGGAAACTCCGTCACCCAGAGGAAGCGGTCACCCTCCTCCACCGCACCCATCACCGAGCCTAGGTGCCGCCTCGCGGCGTCCAAAGCGGGACTGGAAACGGCATCGGCCCCGGCGACCAGCACGAGCAGGTCACCAGGTCCGGCAGCCAGACGGCTCGCCAATTCTCCGGCCTCCGTATCCGAGAGCTGTTTGCCGAAACCGCCCTGCACCCCCGACTCCGTGATCTTGGTCCAGAGCACACCCGGCGCGCCGGCGTCGCGGGCGACTCGATCCAACTCGTCGAGCGACTTGCGACTGAGCTGAGCGCCCTCCGGCACGGGGAAGCCTCTCACCCGGCCACCCGCTTCCAAGGCAGCGCGGAAGATGCGGAACTCGCTCTCGCGCACGGCATCGCTGACGTCGACGAGCAGCCATGGGATCCGGAGATCCGGCTTATCCGTCCCATACCGTTCGAGGGCATCGCGGTAGCTCAAGCGCGGGAAAGGACGCTCGATAGTGCGGCCCGCACACCCCTCCCACACCCTGGTCATCACAGCTTCTCCCACGGCGAAGATGTCGTCCTCATCGACGAACGACATCTCGAGATCGAGCTGGGTGAACTCGGGCTGTCTATCGGCGCGCAGGTCCTCATCGCGCAGGCACCGAGCGATCTGGAAGTAGCGATCGAAACCAGCGACCATGAGGATCTGCTTGTAGAGCTGCGGCGACTGTGGTAGAGCGTAGAACTCGCCTTTACTCACACGGCTGGGCGTCAAGTAGTCGCGCGCGCCTTCGGGAGTCGGCCGTGTCAGTATCGGAGTCTCGACCTCGACGAACTCCAACTCGTCCAGCGCGGAGCGGATCGATTGGATGATGCGGTGGCGAAGGCGGAACTTTCGCTGCATTTCCGGACGTCGCAGGTCGAGGAAACGATATCGGAGGCGCAGCTCTTCCGAGGCCAACTCCTCATCGGGGCCGTAGGCCACCAGGATGGGAGGTGTCTCGGCGGGCGCCAGCATCGAGATCTCACCGGCTTTGACCTCGATCTCTCCCGTGGCCATATCACGGTTCACAGCCTCGGGCGGCCGGGCCACCACTTCGCCTTCCACGGATATCACCACTTCGGAGCCCATGCGGCGCGCGTCTTCCATCGCAGCCGCCGACAGCACATCCGGATCACAGGATACCTGGACAGTGCCTTTGAGGTCTCGGAGCTCGAGGAAGATCAGGCCGCCGAGGTCGCGGCGACGATGTATCCAACCGACGAGGCGGACACGCGTACCGGAGTGTTCCGTACGTAGCTCGCCCGCCGTATGCGTTCTATAGCATGTCTTGTACAGGGAATCCGCCATGCAGTATTGCCGTTCGCTAAGAGTGATGCGCTTCAGCTTCGAAGAAGCTCACACAGCACGGGGGGAGTGCAGCCGTAAGAAAACACAGGAACCTCAGGCGGGTAAAGATAACCGAGCCTTAAAGCGCCATCAACAAGAGCTACCCCGGCCACAGACGCCGCGCCGCCCGCTTGATGCGACTCCACCAGATTCCAGCCTGGCCGGCCTCGTCGACGCCGGATTCGACTGGACCCAACCAATCGGCGCCCAGGATCACCGTCACATCGAGATAGAGGTTCCGGTCGGGCTGCTGAAGCACGACCCCCAAACCCAGCGCATCTGCGACCCGACGTGCCGGCTCAACGGTATCGAGCCTGGCAATGACCACCGAGCTGTCGCGGCTCTCGTCGGCGTTGCCATAGTGCACGACGTCGAATTCCAGATCGCGCAGGTGATCGCCGACCTCGCGCGCCGCACCATGCTGCTCGCCACCGTTGAGCACCTCGACACGTATTCGCCGGCCCTCCCAGCGGCCGGGTGGCGGCTGGATCGTCGCCGGCGTCTCGCGGCGTACCTCCAGCCACAGCGACGCCGTGAACGCGCCAACGACGATGAACACGAGGGCCAAAACGACCGCCTGCAGCCAGTTCTTCACTGGGAACCTGTCAGCTCGCTCCAGAAGTCCACGGTCTCCTGACGCAGCGCGATTCGCCGATCGAGGAGCCAGCCGACGCGACGCGCGCAGACGACCAGCAGCACGGCTTCGTGATCGTGGGGTAGGCGCGCGCTGAGTACCGCGCGCTCTACCGGCCCGAACTTCCGGCCGGGCTCGAGATAATCGGCGAGGTAGAGGAACCGGCCCAGCCGTCTCAGGCCGCGCAGGCCGAGGCTGTGATAGCGAATCGCCTCGAGGAGCTCCTCGTCATCGACACCCGCCTCGCTCAGGCGATCCGCCATTGCCGGGCCGTGCCGGACCGGTGCCGGATAGTCGCTCGCCAGTTCCGCAAGCGACTCGACAGCGGAATCTCGGAGCCCGTCGTGCAGCCAGCCGGCCGCCACCCAGCGCAGCCGGTCACGCTCGTCTAGTCCCAGCTCTGCCGCCCAGCGTGACAACATCTCGGCGACCCCAGCCATGTGCCTCCGGCGTTCAGGTCGTACCGACGACCATTCGGGCAGCT
>JBDHHZ010000057.1:0-13020 GCA_039589115.1 Gemmatimonadota bacterium
CGCGGCCAGGCGGGGACCGGGCTGATCAGGGGCCACCAAAAGATCAAGCCCGCCAGCAGCCAGGAGATATCGAGCACGAACGAGCCGAACTGGGTTCTCATCAGCGGATCGACCAGCGATGGCCAGTGCGTAACGGTGATCAGAACGTTGAAGATGAAGAAGGCGATGAGTGGCTGCGTCGTGTTGAGCAGCGTGCCGAGGATCCGCGGGTGATCGTTCAGCTTCTCGAAACCGGCGGCGGGCGTACCGAGCAGTAGGAAGGGTGGCGCGATCAGCGCGATCAGCATGTACTGCACCATGTGCACGCTCGCCAGGTAGCCGGCGCCCAGGGGGCCGATCGGCCAGTCGAGGGCGAGCCATAGCGAGATCAGTCCTGCGGCGAAGAAGGCGACTCGCTTATTGTCGATGCGATCGAGACTGCGAAGCTGCCACCAGTAGGCTACTGCGATCAGGATGATGAAGGCCCAGACGCCGATGTAGGGTTGCCACGTCCAGGTCCAGGCGACGCCTTGGGAAGAGGTACACCACCAGCGCATCGGCTATCGGGTTCCGGCGTGGTCGTTCGCTTCGGCGAGCGTTTCCTCGAGCTCGGCGTACGGCACGACCTCGGCCCGGACCAGCATGTCGCCGGCGTGGCGGAAGCTGAGCGTGACGTTGATCCTGTCGCCCGGCCGCAGAGTCTCCTGCAGGTCGAGCAGCATGATGTGGATGCCGCCGGGAGCGAGGCGAAACACTTCGCCGGCGTGCACCAGCAGGGCGTCCTTCTCTTCCATCCTCATCATCTCGCCGTCGCGCACCGTGGTGTGGATCTCGGCGGTCGCTGCGACTTCCGTAGATACGGCGATCAACTCGTCGTCATCGCTGCCGCGGTTCGTGACCGTGAAGTACAAGGCGGTACGCTCTCCGGTGGCGGGCTCAGCCGCGAAGGCCGCCGTCACCTCGAGATCGATGCTCTCGGGCTCGCGCCCCGGCGAGCACCCCATGATCCCTGCCACCAGGAACAGGATCGCAGCGAGTATCGAGCGGCCGGTTGTAGCAGAGTGGAATCTCATCTCGTGCCCCAGCGTTCGTTGACTAGCTTCGGCAGGTCGGTGGCCCAGTCGGCCTGGCGCGTCCCGAACGGGTACGCCACGTGAGCAAGGTTGTCCTTGGTGAAGGCGAGCACACGTGACGAATGGCCGATGAAATAGCCGCCGCCCTCGACCTCTTCTTTGACGGACGCGGGAAGACCGAACGCCGTTTGGATCTCGTTCACTTCTTCACGGCTTCCCGTCAGGCCGATGAAATCGCGGTCGAAGTTGTCCAGCCAGAGCCGCAAGCGTTCCGGCGTGTCACGTTCCGGGTCGGTAGTGACGAAAACGACCTTGATCTGCTCTTGCACCTCGAACGGGAAATCTCTCAGTACGGCCCCGATGTTGGCCATGTGGATCGGGCAGACATCGGGACAGTAGGTGTAGCCGAAGAAGAGCAGCGTGACGTAGCCGTCGGTACCTTCCCGGAAATCGAACGGCTGGCCGTCCGTGTCGAGAAGCGTGAAGTCGACCTTCTCCTGCGGCACCGGAAGGGTCCAGCCGCTGTATCCAGGCTCGCTGGCACCATCGTTGCCAGTCGTACAAGCGCAGAACACTAACAGACAGGCGCCGAGCGAGGCGGCGGCCGGATGGACCCGGCGAAGCCGTCGTACCATATGGCAGAATCCGATGTCCATGAGTCTCCCCGTCGGGGAAGATGGGCGGTAGGTTTCCTCCGTCAAGCGGGCCCGAATTGTGGCGATCTGGCGCAGGAGAAAGTCAAAGATGAGCGGCGATAAAGATATGCAGAGCGAGGGCAGGGGACGCGAAATCCTGCTCTGGATCCTGGCCGTCGTCCTGACGGTAGCGGCGGCGGGCTACCAGCGGTTCACCGGTCCCAGTTATCCGGTGGGCGGTTCGCTCGAGGTCGCGGGTCAGGGCTACGAGTACCGGCTGATTCGCAACACCCTGACCACGGAAGCAGCCCGTGTCGCGATCCCCGATCCGGGCGGCGATGTGACCGGCGCGCTGCACTTCAAGCGATACAGGACCGATGACGGGTTCACCAGTCAGCTGCTACTCGCCGAGAACGGCGAGCTGGCCGGCTGGCTGCCGGTGCAACCGCCGGCCGGGAAGCTCGAGTACTTCTTGACGCTGCGAACGCCGGACGGCGTGATCCGCGTTCCCGACTCTGAGGCTGGGAACGTGATTGTCCGGTTCAAGGACAGGGTGCCGTGGTACTCGCTGGCGCCGCACATCGCCATGATGTTCCTGGCGCTGGCGATCGGGATGCGCGCCGGCCTGGCGGCGATCTTCTCACCGAGCCCGATGCGCCGGCTGGCTTGGGTCACCCTGGCCGTCATGACGGTCGGCGGGATGATCCTCGGTCCCATCGCCCAGAAGTACGCGTTCGGGGCCTTTTGGACGGGCTGGCCGTTCGATTACGATCTCACCGACAACAAGGTGTTGATCATGTGGCTGGTCTGGATCGCCGCCTGCGGCGTGATCTGGCTGCGCGCGCGAAACGACCAGCGAGTCTCGCGGGCGGTGGTGGCGATCAGCGCGCTGGTGATGGTCGTGGTCTATCTCATCCCGCACAGCGCCCGGGGCACCGAGGTCGACTACGAGTTACTCGATCAAGGGGTCCCGGCCTCGGAAGCGCTCAGATCGGGGCGACCGGAACAGTGAGAAGGGAGTAGCGCTCTAGCGCTCGCGCTCCAGCAGCGCCTGGAAGCGCGGATGATCGCGCAGCGGATCGTAGAGCGGATCGACGCGCAGCAGCGGGATCGTGATCATTGAAGGGATGGAGAGCAGGTACTCCAGCTGGTCGATCGCGGCCTCGTACTCTCCTACCCGGACGTAGATCTCCGCCAAATCGTCGGCCAGACTCACACCTCTGGCGGCGCCCATGTAGAACGGCGCCGTTTCCACCGCCGATTCTATGGTTTGAACCGCCTCTTCCTTGCGGCCCAGGCCGGCATAGGCCAGGGCGAGGTCGTCGCCGAGGCGGCCGAACGCCGTAGCGCCTCTGCTGACGGCTACCTCCAGGACCGCTCGCGCCGAGTCGTGGTAGGCTGCGGCCAGCTGGGATCGACCCGTGCAGCTGCCTAGTTCGGCCTTGGCCTGATAGTAGTCGATCGTATCGCGCAGCTCCTCCAGGGTTAGGCGGTCCAGCGCCTCAGCGTACTCATCGCCGAGTACCCTGATGAGAAGCCTGGAGAACGAAAGGATCCAGGCCGGGTCGATGCCGATCGTGTTGGATGCCTGCTCCAGCACGCGACGGGCCTGCTCGCGGTCCCCCTCCCAAAGGAGGTAATTCCGCGCCTTCATCGTGTAGAAGGTTGGGTTGCTGTCGTTTAAGGCGATCATCCGATCCCAGACCTGGCCCGCCTCGCGGTGGCGGCGCACGAGTGTGTAGGCAGTCCCGAGCGATCCGACGCGGACCTGGTTGCGTGGGTCGAGCTCCGCCGCCCTCTCCGTTCTGGCGATCCCCTCTTCCCAAGTGCCCAGGCGCCTGAGGATCCCGCCGCTGGTCCCAAGCGCCTCGGAGTTGTTCGGCTGGCTCCTGAGCACAGCTTCGAACCGCTCGAGGGCTCGCTCGGCGTTCTGTGTCCCGTAGTACTCGTAAACGCCCTGCGCCATTCGGGTCTCGACCAGGTCCGGCTCCAAGCGCACCGCCGCGTCGAGGGCCGCCACCGCCCGTGAGAGGTCATCGCTCAGGCCCCGGATGTACTTGGCGACCAGTGCTCGCGAGAGCGCCGCCTGCGCCAGCGCGAACTCGGGGTCCAACTCGACCGCTCTGCCGAACAACTCCGCGCTCGAAAGAAGACGCCTGTCCCAGAACCTTTCGCCCCACGCCTCCGTACCGCGCAGGTAAAACTCGTACGCTTCGAGATTGTCGGTCGGTATGGCTCTCGAGGATCGCCGTTCGGGTTCGAGCAGCGTAACGTCAAGCTCCCGAGCGACGCGCTCGGCGATCTCCGACTGCACGCGGAAAACCTCGACCCACTCCTCGTCGTAGGTTTCCGCCCACAGGTGTCGGTCGTCGGCGACCCGGATGAGCTGCACAGTCACCCGCACCGGACTGCTGGGGTCGCCGGGCCGCTCGCGCTGGAAAGTGCCCTCGAGGGCGTAAGCTACGTCCTCCTCCGCCAGCTCGGCCCCGATTTCCGGGATGGTCTTGTCGCTGTCCTTGAACGTGCTGGCGGTCTGGCGCGAGATGACCCCCATGCCGTCGAGAGCGGCCAGGCGAGCGGTGATCGCTTCGGTGACGCCGTCGGCGAAGTACTCGTCGTCCGGCGGCCCGAGGTTCTCGAAGGGGATCACCAGGAGGCTGCTCTCCTGGCCGGCCGAACTGGCATCTTCAGGTGCTCTATCGGAGAGCAGTATCCAGGCGACAGCGACTACAGCGACCAGGAGGGCGGACCCGGCGGTCACAGCGATGAGCGAGCTGCGCTCCCTCGGGGCGGTCTCGTCCGCGCCCACAGTCTCGGTCCGCTTCACCCCCTCGGGCGTGATCTCGAACGCCCAGGCCAGGAGGACCGCGATGGGAAAGCCGACCAGGGTCAGGACGACGACCAGGGTTGGGACCCACTCGGGGACCCTCAATGCTGGGAGGGCGAAGTCCGCCGCCTGCCAGATGACGAAGGCGACGACGGCGTAGACGGCGGCCACGCGGAACACGCGCCGCCGCTTGAGTTCCCGGAGAAGCTGTCCTGAGTTGGACATCGTATGGGCTACCGGCCGGGGTTGATCAAGATTGCCCTAGCAAGATGGGACTTGACCTGCCGGGGATCAACGAGCCCGGGGGTCGAAGTGGAAGTGGGCATTCGGGCCGCGGTTCCCTTGACAGGGTTGAATACCTCGTTTCGTTTCTGGCACCCGTTAGCCCGAAACGACGCGTACTAGTGCCGCGCCCGGCCCCCGGTGCACGGCATTATCCGATAAGGCGATGAGTGTGGACTATCCATTCTTGAAGGCATGCCGGCGCGAGCCGGTGGATCGCGTGCCGGTCTGGCTGATGCGGCAGGCCGGCCGCTACATGCCCGAATACCGGGCGCTGCGGGCGGGGCGCTCGATCCTGGAGCTGTGCCGGTCGCCGGAGCTGGCCGCCGAGGTCACGCTGCAGCCGATCAACAGGTTCGATCTGGATGCGGCGATCATCTTCGCCGACATCCTGCTGCCGCTGGAGCCGCTGGGCGTCGGCTTCCACTTCGCCGAAGGCGAGGGTCCGGTCATCGAGCAGCCGGTACGCGCCCCTGAAGATGTGGACGCCCTGAAGTCCTTCGACCCAACGGTGGGGCTGGGCTACGTGCTGGAGGCGATCAAGCTCGTTCGCCGCGAGCTGGAGGGCCGGGTGCCGCTGATTGGCTTCGCCGCGGCGCCCTTCACGCTGGCCAGTTACATGATCGAAGGCGGCGGATCGAGAAACTACCTGCTGATGAAGTCGTTCATGTACCAGCAGCCGGAGGCGTGGGATCGCCTGATGCGCCATGTCCGCGAGATGACCCGCGATTACCTGGCGGCGCAGATCGAGGCGGGCGCCCAGGCCGTCCAGATGTTCGACAGCTGGGTCGGCTGCCTGTCGCCGGAAGACTACCGCCGGTACGTGTTGCCGCACTCGGCTTGGGTGCTCGAAGGGTTGGCCGGCTACGACGTGCCGCGGATTCACTTCGGCACCAACACGGCCACTCTGCTCGAGACGATGAAGGAGGCGGGCGGCGAGGTGCTGGGCGTCGATTGGCGGCTGCCCATGTCTCGTGCGCGAGAGATCATCGGTCGCGAGTTCGCGGTGCAGGGGAATCTCGATCCGGTGCTCCTGATGGCTCCGCGTGAGCTGTTGGTGGAGCGGGTGAAGGCGATCCTTGCGGACGCTGACGCGAAGAACGGCTACATCTTCAACCTGGGTCACGGGGTGTTGCCGCCGACGCCGATGGAGAGTGTGGACGCGGTTATCGAGACGGTCCATTCGTTTGGGAGTTAGGGAGGTAGGGAGCGCTAGTAGAGTGAGGGAGCAATTGAGTAGGGGAGCAATTGAGTTGAGAGTTCTATATAGTGGGTAGCGGCGTGAAGGGACTTCTCGTGATGGCGTATGGTACGCCGGAAACGATGGATGGGGTGCGGCCTTATCTCACGCATATCCGCCACGGGAACGAGCCGTCGGACGAGGCGGTGGAGGGCCTGAAGGACCGTTACGGACAGATCGGCGGGCCGTCGCCGTTGTATCAGACCACCGTCGACCAGATGAAGGCGCTGGAAAGTCGACTCAATTGGTCGAACGGTGGGTACCGTGCCTATCTGGGGATGAAGCACTGGCATCCGTACATCCCGGAAGCGGTGAAGCGCATGAGCGACGACGGGATCAAAGAGGCCGTCGCGATAACGCTGGTGCCTCATTACTCGACGATGAGCATCGCGCAGTACCTGGGATATGTGCGCGAAGGTCTGAACGGTCTCGAGGTGCCGATCAGCATCCTGTGCGTCAAATCGTATCATGACGAGCCGCTGTTCATCGATGCGCTGGAGGAGAGGCTGCGTGAGGCGCTCGCGAAGGTGCCGGAAGAACAGCGAGCTGGCCTTCCGGTGATCTTCACCGCTCATAGCTTGCCGGAGAAGATCCTGAAGGAGAACGATCCTTACAAGGAGCAGCTGCTCGAGACCTGCCGTTTAGTAGCTGAGCGGTTCGAAGATATGAAGTGGAGGTTCGCGTTCACCAGCCAGGGCGCGACGAAGGACCAGTGGCTGGGTCCGACGCTCGCCGAGTCGCTCGATCAGGTTGCGGCGGAAGGTCACAAGGCCGTGATGTGTTGCACCGTCGGGTTCGTCTCGGAGCACCTGGAGACGCTGTACGACTTCGACATCGAAGGGAAGAAGGACGCCGAGCAGCGTGGCCTCGCCTTCTACCGGGCGGCGGCGTTAGGGACGAGCGATAAGTACATCGCGGCGTTGGCGGAGGTGATACGCAAGGCGGAGTCGGGCGCGCACGCCGACGTGGTGTCGCTCCCGGGTGACGAGCTACAGACCCCCACTTATCCGACCTACGCATGAGCCAGGCAGGTGAAGCACGGCGGGTCGCCATCGTCGGCGGTGGTATCGCCGGCCTCTCCGCGGCGTACGAGTTGAGTGTAGGTGCGGGCGAGCGGGGGGTCGCGCCGTCCCAGATCGAGCTGTTCGAGTCGTCGGATCGACTGGGCGGGGCCATCCTCACCGAGCGCGCGGACGGGTACGTTCTCGATGCCGGGCCCGACGCGATACTCACGCTGAAGCCGTCGGGGCTCGAGCTCTGTGTGGAGCTGGGCCTGGAGGACGAGATCATCCCGACCCGTGACGAGCACCGCGGTGTCGCCCTCTACTCCCGCGGCGCGTTGCGCGCACTCCCCTACGGCACCGGTTCGAGCGCCGCTAGAAAAATCAGAGCCTATGTGACGAGTGGTGTCGTGTCGTGGCCGGCCAAGCTGCGGATGGCGGCGGATATGGTGCTCCCGCGCGGTCCGGTCGGAGAGGACGAATCGATGGCCGATTTCTTCGGCCGTCGGTTGGGCCGCGAGGCCGTCGAGCGGATCATCGATCCGCTGATCGCTGGCATCTACTCGGGCGATCCTGAAAAGCTGAGCATCTACAGCACGTTCCCACGCTTTCCCCAGATGGTGGCGAAGCGTCGCAGCATCCTGCTTTCACTGCTGCGCGTTCCACAGAGCACCCGTTCGGGTAGCCGCACGCTTCCGGTCTTCTGCTCGCTGCGCGACGGGCTGGGTCGCCTGGTCGAGGTGCTGGAGGAACGCCTCGCTGGAGCGCAGATCCACCTGAGCACGCCGGTCACAGCGATAGAGAAGGGAGATTCAGGCTACGCGCTTCACACGCTGGCCGGGCGGCGCGAGGGTTACTCGTCGGTGATCCTGGCGGCACCGGCCTGGACCGCGGCGCGGATGCTGGAGGGGATCGCGCCCGAGCTGTCGGGCAAGATGAAGAAGATCCGCTACGTCAGCTCGGCGACCGTGTTCTTCGCCTACCGTCGTGAAGATGTTGGCGCACACTTACGTGGCTACGGGTTTCTGGTGCCGGGCTGCGAGGGCCGGCGAATCAACGGCGCCACCTGGATCAGTAACAAGTTCGCTCACCGTTCGCCGGGGGACGGCTTTCTGGCTCGCTGCTTCATCGGTGGTGATCGCACGGGCGAAGAGATGGATGCCGACGATGAAGGGCTGGTTCGGATCTGCAAAGAGGAGTTGCGCGAGATCGCCGGGATCACCGCCGAGCCTCTGTTCACTCGCGTTTTCCGCTGGAAGGACTCGGGTCCCCAATACGACGTGGGGCACGCGCGCCTGGCGCGCGAGCTCGACGAGGTTCTGGCGAAATTCCCAGGCCTCGATGTCACCGGCGCCGGCTACCGCGGTATCGGCATTCCGGACTGCGTCCAGGATGGCCGTGAGACCGCGCGTCGGGTCCTGGGGACGGGTGGGGATGAGGGTTGAGCCGGGTCCGACTACTTTTCGATTCGCCCGGATTCTAGCTCGCGACGGAAGTCGTCCGACTCCACCACGCGTGTGATTTGCGTCTCCAGTAGTGAGTACGCCTCTTCCAGTCTGCCTACCCGCTGTTCCAGCTCTTTGTTCGAGCCGCTCTTGCCTGCCTGAATGGCACCAATGATGTCGCGAACCATCGGCCGCAATACCAGGTGAGCGGCTAGCGCCATGACCGGCACGCCGATCGTGAAGAATATCGCGACTATAGGGACGGCCTCGTTTCCCACGTCACACCTCCGCTGATCTGACTGCAAGCGGTACGTCTTCTCTTTGCCCGTACGGATGCGGAAGGAGGGGAGTTTCGGTAGCGGGCTGAAGAAACGGTGCCGCGTCGCGAGGGCGCGGCACCGTCTCTTTGGCCTGCTCGCGTCTGGCCGAGCCTATTCGGCGATCGTCTCCTGCGGCTCGCCTTTCAAGTACGTGTCGAGGAACTCGAGGATCGCTGCGTAACCTTCCAGCTGGTTCTCCTTCTTGATGAACCCATGACCCTCGTCCTCGAAGACGATGTACTCGACGGGCACCCCGTTGGCGCGCGCCGCTTCGACGATCTCGTCCGACTCGACCTGTAGCACGCGCGGATCGTTCGCTCCCTGCAGCACCATCATCGGCATCGTGATGTTCTCGGCGTGGAACAGCGGCGAGATCCTGAGCAAACGCTCACGGTCCTCGGCCGGATCGCCCAGCTCGTCGTAGAGCGCCTCGCGGAACGACTCCCACCACGGTGGGATGTTCTCCAGCGTTCGCACCCAGTTCGAGATGCCGAACATGTCAACGCCGACGGCGAATTCGTCTGGAGCCAGGGTGGAAGCGGCGAGCACCATATAGCCGCCGTAACTGCCACCGGCGATCCCGATCCGCTCCGGATCGACGTAGCCCGTAGCGATCAGCATCTCCTTACTGGCCACACAGTCGGCCAGGTCGGCCTCACCGTGCTGGCGGTCGTCCATTTGGTAGAACGTCTTGCCGTAGCCGCTGCTTCCCCGGTTGTTGATGGCGTAGATGACATAGCCGTGGTTCACCAGGTACTGGATCAGCCCGCTGTAGCCGACGCGGGACTGGCCGCCCGGCCCGCCGTGCACCCAGACCAGCGCCGGCGCTTTGGCCTCAGGGCTCACCTGGTGCGGCCGGTAGAGAACGCCGGGGATCTCTACGCCGTCGTAGGACGTGAACCGCACGACCTCGCCGTCGACCAGGTCGTAGGAATCGACGTTCGGGTTGAGCGTGTTTGTCAGCCTGCGAGGTTCCTCGCCGCCCAGGTCGTACACGAACAGGTCGCGTGGGAAGCGGCTGCCGCTGACGTAGAAGGCCATGACCTGTTCGTCGCGCGAGAAACCGACGGACGTGATGTCACCTGCTGGCAACTCCGGCAGGACGAGTGGAGTCATGGTATCGGCTTCATAGATCGTGATCTCCGTACGGGCGTCGGCGTTGATGCCGATGACCAGGTACTTCCCATTCTTCGAGAGGTAGCCGTACCAGATGTCCCACTCCGGCTGTTCGACGATCTCGGTTGTGCCAGTCGCGAGGTCGCGGCATACCAGGTAGGTGAACTCGCTGCCTTCGTCGGTCAGGTAGTAGAAGCTCGATCCGTCGGGGCTGAACTTCAGCGCCTGATGGCTGATCTCGCCCTCGTGCGGAGTGAGGTGCATCATCTCGCCGGTCTCACGATCGTACAGGTAGATGTCGCTGTCCGAAGTGGTGTTGGGCTTGCCGAACGCGATGTAGCGCTTGTCCGGCGAGATGTCCGCGAATTGGTAGCCGGTCTCGTCCTGATAGATCAGCGTTCGCTCGTATCCGTCGCGGCTGATCTCGAAGATGTCGAAGAAGCGGTTGTCGCGCTCGTTCGTCGTGATGAAGAACGAGCGGTCGTCCTGAGCCCAACCGCGGAAGTTCGCCTTCAGGCCGTCGCCGGGCGTCAGGTCGGTAGACGAGCCGTCCAGTTCGCGGACGTAGACATGGTCGAGCTCGTCACCGCCGCGATCGGCCATATAGATGAAACGCTCGTCCTCCGGGAAGTACGATCCCACGAAGATCCCGTCGGTAGTCGATTCGGTGAGCTGAACGGGCTCGCTGCCATCGACCGGTATGGCGAAGGCGTTGTAAACGCCGGTCTCGTTGCTGCTGACCAGGATCTTGCTTTTGTCAGGAGAAAAGGAGGAGCCGAAGACGTTGGTGTTGTCTACGAAATCCTCGATGGTGTACTGGGCTACAGCACGGGCCTCGATCCTCCCTTCTTCCGCCCGACAGCCCGCAAAGAGGCCGGCGAGGACAAGAGGGCCGATGAAGTAAGTGAGCTTGCGCATATGACCTCCCTCAATAGGAGACAGTTGCGGTATGGGGCTGGGATTCGTGAGCGGGAAACGTATCGGTCGAGCGGCTGGGCCGCCAGCTCTAAGGCCCGTCGTCGCGATGTTCTTTCTTGCCTTCTTCGAGCTCGCGCCGGAACGTCTCCACCTCGAGCAATCGGGTGACGCTCTCATCCAACTGGTAGAAGGCGTCTTCGAGTCGGACGAGCCGCCGCTCGACGTCATCGCTCGAGCCGGCCTTGTTGGCTTGGATGGCGCCGATGACGTCACGCACAAGCGGGCGCAGCACGAGATGGGTAGCCAGCGCAATGGCGGGAACGCCGACGGTGAACGTTATGGCGAGTATCGGGATGAGTATAGGGTCGACCATAGTAGTCCTCGGTTCTTCGTGCTAGAGCCCTTCCAGGAGCAACTCGGCCTGCACGATGAATGTGAAACCATACGCCGCGCCGATGGGATGGTGGGGCACATCGAGGTTCAGGATGTTGCGTAGCTGTAGGTGTAGACGAGCCTGGCGGTGCCAGAACCATTTCTGCGCCCCCAGGTCGATGGCGGTCGCTTCTTCGACCGTCGAGCTGTACTCACCGTTCGTCTGTTCCTCTGCATCTCTGTAGTCGGCCCAGCGAGTCGAACTCCGGTAGCGCAACGCGCCCCACAAATCCACGCTCGGCCAGGGAGTGTACAGCGCCGAGATCCGTAGCACGTGTTTGGGAACGGTGCGCCAGGCGTTCTGGAAGAGATCGTCTCCGCTGATTACGTCCTGGTACTCGGCGCCACCGATCTCGCCGCTCTGACTGGCGGCGAGGCGGACGGGACCGGAGAAGACGCCGCTGAGCGAGTCGAACTGGAAAGGCTGGTCCTCGAGGGAGAGGCCCGAGAACGAGCGGAAGTATCCGCCGAGCTTCGCCCGCAGCCGGTTCCCGAGCCATCCCGTCCAGCCGAGGTCGAGCGCCGTCGTGCGGGCCGTACCCGGTTCTCCTTCGATGACTACCGGAACGCCATTGTCGGGAAGGAAGCGATAGCCGCGCCGGTGCCAGTACCAGATGCGGCCGTCCTCTTCGGGCAGACGCTCGAGGTATGAGAGGGACGCCTCGAGCGCGTGTCGCGGGCCGGGTCGCCAGCGATGGTAAAGGACCGCCTTCCAGGCGAGCTCATCGGTCGCGGTGAGGTGGACGGTGAGGGCTCCGTCATTGGCGTCGCCGAGCCGATAGCCCAGCTCGCTGTAAATCTTGAACAGCGTGAAGTCGTCGTCGCTCAGGGAGTAACTGGTCTGTGCCGCGGCGTGCTCCACCCCGGCGCCGAGCCGCGCGCTGTAGGAGCTGCTGCGGCGCGACGCTTCGAGATCCACTCTCGAGCGGCTGAGCTTCCAGTCGTAGTCGAGGTCGAGTGTGTTGGCGTGCTCATCGAGCTCGTTGACTGAATAGGCGGCCCGGTAGCTCAGGGCCGTGGCGCCGGGAAGACGCAGCGTCCCATCGATGCCCAATTGAGTGAAGGGGCTCTCCACAGGCACTTCGCGCCCGTACTGCTTCAGGAAGTAGTAGTCGCGCGTCGAGGAGCGGCCCAGGTAGAGTGAGTGTTGCGTGCTGCCCAAACGCAGGCCGCCTCTGAGCGAGGCCGCGCTCTGCTTGATGATCGGGTACTCGTCGACCGAGATGTCGTAGTTCCGCTGGCGGATCCGCGGGTTGGTGACGAAGTGCTCCTGCCACAGTGCGCCGGCCTCGAGGAAAGCGCGTCCTGTGCTGTAGGAGGCCGAGCCGGACACCCCGGAGCCTATCCTGTCGATGTTCGGGGTGCTGAGCTCGGTGTACTTATAGGGACCGGGATCGCCGGTCTCGTTCGCCGTAGTCGCGTGCGCGCGGACCGAGAGCCCGCGGCGCGGTCGCCGGGTATGGAAGTGAATCACGCCGGACTGGACGAAGGCGCCGTCGTGCAAGCGCGGCGTGGTCGTGACCGTCACCGAATCGATCTGGCCGATGGTCACGGGCACGCGCTCCAGGCTTCGGACTCCGAATTGGACCAGATCGACGACCTGGCCGTCGAGCATCACCGCCCAGCCGGGTCGAGAGTAAGAGGAGAGACCGAGCGGGCTGGCACCCCAGGTGAATCCCTGAACGGTGCTCGCGTCCCACCCGTCGACCAGCATCAAGACCTCGCTGAGCCGACGGACCCCGGCCTCCCGCA
>JBDHHZ010000058.1:0-11590 GCA_039589115.1 Gemmatimonadota bacterium
GCGGCGTTATGATCGCCTTGGTCACGGCGAGCTGCTCGACATCCGCCAATGCCCGGCCGGCATCCTCCAGCCCATAGCGCCCACCGATCACCTGCGCGAAGGGAAGCTGGTGCTTCGCCAGCAAGCTGAGCGCACGATAGAAGTGGTTGAAATCCAGTCCCCAGCGACCGCGCACATCCGCGTGCTTGCGGTTGATGTCGATGTGCGGGTTGATAGTCGCCGTTCCCACGTCGGTGTAGTGACCGGCGATGACGTATGTGCCGGCATCGCGCAGTAGCTTGAAACCCTCGGGCACTGCCGCGGGGTTCCCTGCACATTCGATCACCACGTCCGCACCCCGGCCATCGGTCAGTTCCCTGATCTTCTCCTCGCGCTGGGCCGGCGCGACTGCGCTGAGCGAAAGCGTGACGTCGGCGCCGAGCATCCTGGCGAGCTGCAGGCGTGCCTCAGGGTCGCCGATAGCGATGACCGTGGCCGCGCCGCGCAGGGCCGAGAACGCCACGGCAGCGAGCCCGACCGGACCGGTCCCCTGCACCAGCACGGTATCGCCCATATTCAAGTCGCTGCGCTCCACCGCAGCGAACCCCGTGAATAGCCCGCAACCGCCGCCGATCACGTCGTCGGCAGTCAGCGACTCGGGCAGCTTGAGGACCTGCACGCCCGGCTTCAGGTAGATGCGTTCGGCCCAGCCACCCAACGGACCGCTATGGGCCGAATAGGTGATCCCGTAGACGCGGCGCTGCGGGCAGCGGTTCGGCTGACCGGCCACCGTGCAGAAGTAGCAAGCGTGGCAGGTCTCGTGCACGTCATAGAAGGTGACTACGTCGCCCTCCGCCAGAGACGCTCCCATGCTGTCGAGCTCGACCCCGTTCGCCTCAAGCACGCGGCCGACACTGATATGGCCCGGGATGATCGGATAGGGCACGCCCGCCAGACGCCCGTGATAGAGGTGTACGTCGGTCCCGCATACTTCGCTGGCAACAGTTTCCAGGAGCACGCCGCCCGGCTCGACCACCGGATCGTCCAGATCCCACAACTCGATGGGCTCCTGAGGCGCAACCATGACCGCCGCTTTGATCGCCATCGTTCCCGCTTCTCCTCTCAGTGCCCGACGGCCATGCCGTCTTTTCTGGGATCGGATCCAGCGGCCCAGCCGCGCTCCAAGCGCATCACCGCCTGGCCACCACCGAACGAGACCGAGCCATCCGGCAGGATCTCATGGCCCAGCGCTTCCAGCGCCCGGCGCACATCGTCGGGGACGGGCGTCTCCAGCGCAATCCGGCGCTCCGCCAAGTGACGGAAGCGCGGCGCGTCGATCGCGGCCTGCAGGTCCATACCGAAGACCAGAAGATTGAACAGCACCTGAACGTGACCCTGCGGCTGGATCGAGCCGCCCATCACGCCGAAGGCGAGCCAAGGCTCCTCGCCGCCGTCCGCCGACTCGCGCGTCACGAAGGCGGGGATGATTGTGTGAAAAGGACGCTTCCGCGGGGCGACCGTATTGGCCAGACCGGGCTCTAACGTGAAGCCGGCTCCGCGGTTCTGCAGGGCGAATCCGGTGCCCGGAACGACGATGCCCGAGCCGAACTCCCAGTAGATGCTGTTGATGAACGAGATCATGTTGCCGAACTGATCGGCGGCACTCAAGTAGATCGTCTCACTGGATGTCACCGCTTCGCCGGGCGCCATCTCTTCAGCAGCGCGTTGCGAGTCGATGAGCGCGCGGCGCCCCTCGATGAACTCGTCCGACAGGAGATCACGCGGCGCGATCGACATGTACTCAGGATCGCCCACCCAGCGGGCGAGATCGGCAAAGGCGAGCTTCTTCGCCTCTATGAGATGATGGAGGTACTCCGCCGAGTTGTGCCCCATCGCCGCCAGGTCGTACGGCTCCAGGATGCGTAGCATCTCCAGCGCCGCTATACCCTGCCCGTTGGGCGGCAGCTCGTACACTCGGTAGCCCTTGAAGTCTACGGAGATCGGCTCGACCCAAACCGGCTCGTGTTCCTTCAGATCAGCCAGCGTGAGGAACCCGCCGAGCTCCTGGACCCGCTCGACGATTCGCTCGCCCAGCTCGCCGCCGTACAGGGTCCTCGTACCTCGCTCCGCGATCATGCGCAGCGTCGCTGCGAAATCGGGATTCCTGAACCACTCGCCGGCTCGGGGCGCGCGCGCGCCGTCCACCAGATACGTGGCGCGTGCGCCATCGTCGCGCGCCAGCTTCTCCACCTCCATTGCCCACTGACCAGCGATGATCGGCGACACCGGAAACCCTTCCTCGGCCAGCATGATCGCAGGCTGCAGCGCCTCGGCCAACGACAGCGTGCCGTGACGCTCGAGCAGCGCCGCCCAGCCGGATAGCGCGCCGGGCACGGTGACCGGTTCGGGTCCGTGGATCGGCACTTCGCCATGCCCGCGACGGAGCAACTCTTCGCGGGTCATCAGAGCGCCCGACCTGCCGCTGGCGTTCAGACCGACCAATCGCTCTTCGTCCGCCAGCCAGAGGATCGCGAACATGTCGCCGCCCATCCCGGTCATGTGTGGTTCGACCAGGTTGAGCACTGCGGCGGCGGTCACCGCAGCATCCACAGCGTTGCCGCCGCGCTGCAGCACGGCGAGGCCTGCAGCACTGGCGAGCGGCTGGCTGGTGGCGATGGCGCCGTGGGCGGCGTAGACGGTAGAGCGACCGGCGACGGTGCTGGTTCGCGGGTCCTGTGCATGAGCATCTGAAACCATAGCCAAGAATACCACTGTTAGAAGTGTCGCGGCTGAGTTGCGCATCACCACTTCCTCGAAGTAGAAGGCACGCGGAGTATCGGGCCGTCGAGACTGAGCTCAGGCTCTCCGTTTGTCGCGAATCGCCAGCGGGACGCCTACGAGAACGAAGGCGATGAGCATCAAGAGAAGAACCGCGACAATGCCGGACATACCGACGATCAGGAGCCAGAGCAGCCCCTTCCAGTAGCCGCCCGTTCTCCAGCCATAGATGAGGCCCGACACGGCACCAATAGTGGCCACCACCGATGTAGCTTTCGGCACCACTCTTTCCATGAACCGATAGAAGCGATCGCTGGCGGGTGTGCTGGACTTCGACTCATTCATCTTCGTCGTCCGCCTCCGCACCATCATCTTCTCCCAGTTCGGCCTCCAGGGCACGGCCCAGCTCACTGATGCCTCTGGCATGCTGGTTCGTTTCGGCGAACTCTTCGATCGTTCCCTCGACGAGCACCGGTTCGGGATCCCCAAAGAAGCCCGTCAGGAATGCTTTCACCCAGTCGAGCAGCTCGTGCATGTTGAAGTTTTCCTGCCTGATCCATATGTCCATATCCGGCGTGATGACGAGCTCGCGGTCATTCACCTGCAGCCAGCGCCCCATCAGATCCGCGTGTTCCGATTCGGCCAGTCGCTCGCTCCATTCACCGGCCGCCTCTTCCAATTTTCG
Organism: Gemmatimonadota bacterium; assembly: GCA_039589115.1. Classification (GTDB taxonomy): domain Bacteria; phylum Gemmatimonadota; class Gemmatimonadetes; order Palauibacterales; family KS3-K002. Next base: position 3,443 of record JBDHHZ010000058.1, read on the forward strand.
GTCTGTCATCCCGGCGTCCACCGTCAGCCATAGCGAGTCGCGATCCTCGGGACCCTCCTCCAGCATCAAGTAGACGTCCTCCCAGGTGGTTCGTTCCTCAAGAGAGTCCCAACGGTGGGGAATGTGGTATTTCCAGCGCATGATCATGACCTCCCGACATCAGCCAAGCACAACGACACCGATCTGGGCTCCCTCACTTCACGAGTCCTTACCACTGACGTCGAAGGCTCTGACTCGCTCGACCAGAAGTCGGACTCTTTCCGGGTCTAGTTGGGTGAAGCTCCGGCTGATCCCGGTGGCTACGAGGAAGCAGTCGGCGAGATCGAGATAGTCGCCCACGTTCTCAGGCGTGATGCCACTGGCGATCGCCAGCGGTTGACCGCCCAACGCCTCGTTCATCGCCGCGATCTTCTCGGACGCGGCCGCCAGGCCGGTGCCCGGACCGCTGGTCGTCACCACGTCCATGAAACGCGCGGCAAGCTGCGCGGCGCGCGTCAAGTCTTCGACCGGCCGCTGGTACTTGAAGGCAACACCGCCGAAGTAGAGACCTTTCCATCCAGTTCGCTCGCGCGCCGCAACGGCCTTCTCGGCTTCGGGTTGATCGGATCGTCGTTCATCGACTCCGGCGTTGTCCACCCAGATGCCAGCCACGTCATCCGAGACGACGTCAAACACATCCCAGGGGTAGAGGTCCAAGCAATTGACCCCGATCCACCAGTCCGGGTGGTCCTCGAAGACCAGCTGATGGATCCGTAGCAGGTCTTCGTAACCGGAGGAGTGATTGATGAGAAAGACCCCGTCCGCGCCGGCATCGCGCGCCAGATCGGAGTTGCTCCGCGCCTGATGCTCGCTCTCGACGTGAACCACGGGGAGGACGACATGCCGGTGGGCGAAGACGTGCCGATAACTGCCATTCATAGTTCAGCGCTCAGTTAAGGACTCAGTGAGCATCCTTGAACTTCAAGCGGATTCGTTTCGTGTCTTCCTCGACCGTCAGGTCCACATCGAGGCCGTAGGCGAAGCCGGCGGCTTTGATCATCGTCATCTCGTTGTCGTGCAGCACGCCGTCAGCGCCGGCGATATCGACAAGGTCCTGGATGATGCACATCAGCTGCTGTTTGCTGTCTTCCAGCAGCCGCGCGACGTTGAGGGTCGACTGGAGGTAGAGGGCGTAACGGTTCTCATCCGAGGCCAGCGACTCGTACAGCGAGCTGACCTCCTGCCAGGTCTCCGCAAACTGGTCGATCGTGATATGCGGCATCCACTCACGAAACTTGACCAGGAAGGTCCGCTCCTCTTCCGGATCCAGCTCGTTGTCGGCCAGGTGAGCGATCCCGAGGTACATGTTGACCAGGTCGTGAGCGTAGCTCCATTCACCTGACATCATTACCTCCTATCCGGGTGTACGATTCGCCCGCCGACTATGGTGTACTCGATGCCGCCGTTCAGCAGCCCACCCGGCTCCGTACTTCCTAGCACCAACGGGTCGATGTCCATGACGGTGATGTCGGCCCAGCGTCCCACTTCCAGCACTCCCGTCTCGTCTTCCAAGAACGCGGCGGCCGCGGCCCAAACCGTGTAGGCGCGCAACGCCTCTTCGGGTGTGACGACCTGTTCTGGATACCAGCCGCCCTCGGGCTGGAGACGCGTGTCGCGGCGCGTGATGGCGGCGTGGAGTCCGTAGAAGATGTCGTGACTCGAGCCGGGCAGGTCGGAATTGAAGATCAACGGCACACCAGCAGCACGCATGCTGCGCCACGCGTAGGCGCCCCTGGCGCGCTGCGGGCCTATGCGGTCCTCTGCCCAGGTCTTGTCTTCCACCGCATGCGGCGGCTCCATAGATGCTGTGAGCTGCAGCGAAGCGAACCGATCGAAGTCGTCCGGGTGAACGATCTGCGCGTGCTCTATTCGATGCCGGTAGCCTGCTGCATCGGGATGTTCCAGGCAGACGGACTCGATGAAGTCGAGAGACTCTCGAACCCCGGCGTCGCCGATGGCGTGAATACCCACCTGGAAGCCGGCAATCATCATCTCCGCAATGATCTCCCTGTCGTAGCCATACTCGTCGCCACTCACGCCGCGGTGGCCCGGCATGTCAGAGTAGTCCTCTAGCATCTTCGCTCCGCGAGAACCTAGCGCACCGTCGTAGTAGGCTTTGACGGACCGTGTGATGAGCATGCCCTCGGTATCGCTTTCGGGTCCACGCTCCAGCCATTCGCGGAGCAGCGGCTCATCTCCCCCGTCCAGCATCGCATACACCCGCAGCGGGAGCCGCCCTTCGCTCTCCAGGCTCTCGACGGCCTGCATGAATCCGGCGTCGGCACCTGCCTCGTGCACCGCCACGTAGCCTACCTCTGCCATCTGCAACAATCCGGCGGTGATGCGAGATTCGAGGCGCTCCTGAGTCAGAGCCGGCAAGGCCGCTACCAGCAATTCGGTAGCGTTGTTGACGAGGATGCCCGTGGGGACGCCTGCGGCGTCCTTTCTGATCTCTCCTCCTACGGGTGCCTCCGTATCAGCCCCGATGCCGGCGCGCTCGAACGCCAGACGATTGCCCAAGACGGCGAATCCGTGAAGGCCCTGCAGGATGACGGGGTGGTCGGGGACTCGCTCGCTAAGCAGCCGGTTGTCCGGATAGCGGTTCGCCCACTCCCCTTCATCCCAACCCCAGCCGACGATCCACTCTCCCGCCGCGACATCAGTGGCAGCAGCGACGACGACCTCGACCATCTCCTCTTCCTGGGTCAAGCCGACCAGATCGAGTCGCTCGAGATTCGCACCAAGCCCGGCGATATGGACGTGCGAGTCGACGAGCCCGGGGATCACCGTGGAGCCGTCCAGATCGAGCACCCGTGTGTCCGGGCCTCGGAATCTCGCCGCTTCGGCGTCAGAACCCACGAAGACGATTCTCCCATCGCGGACGGCGACCGCCTCAGCATCGGGGTGCCACCCCTCGGAGTCGAAGGGAGAGTTAGCCGCAGGCGCTCCATCGGGTGCAGGGTCGTCCCAAGTGAAGGTGTAGATCCGCCCGTCAAGCAACAGCAGATCCGCAGCCTCCTGGCTGGACTCGCTGCCACAAGCTACGACGGCGAGCATAGTCAGTGTGGACACCGCGAAGCGAACCGGCGAACCCACGCCTCGGAATGGTCTCGACTTCTTCATGTTAGTCCGACCTTCTGTGGCTTGTCAGTTGGCGTCTCTGAGGATCAGTTCCACCTGGCCCGTATTGGCGTTGACCCTCAGATCGGCACTCAGTCCGAAAGTGATCGCCGCCGCCTTGATCAGTGTGATCTCTCTGTCGAGAAGTTGCTTGTCGGCCCCGGCGATATCCACCAGATCTCTGACTATCCCTCGCAGCTTGTCCTTGTTGTCGCCCATGAACTCGAGAACGTTCAGGACAGACTGCAAGTAGAGGGAATACCGGCTTTCGCTGCTGCCCAGCGAGTCGTACAGAGACAAGACTTCACTCCACACCTTCTCGAACTCTTCCAGAGTGACGTTGGGCATCCAGCCGCCGAACTTCCGCATGAACGTGCGCTGCTCCTCGGGGTCCAGATCGTTATCGGCGAGCAGAGCGACGGCGAGGTACATGTTGACCAGGTCGTGAGCGTGCCCCCAACCGGCGGCCACCTTCGGCCGACTCGAGCCAGGACGCCCGGGCCGCTTCGACTCCTCGTGGCTAATCATCGTTCTTCCCTTCCGCGACGGGCGCCTCCTCCTCGCTGACGGGCCTGGCGGATCGGCCGACACGTAGGTCGTTCCAGTGCAGGATCGTGTTGAATACCAGAGCGTGACTGCCGTGCGTCTGCCAGCGACGGAACGATCTGTTGGCGAAGAGTACGACGTGCCCGCTCCCGACCGGCACGTCGACGATCGCCGGCGCACCGGCTATCTCGCTCGCGCCGCGCAACATTCCGCTCATCAGGACGTCTTCCTCCGCGAAGTTCAGCACGACGCGCGGAATTTCCTTCTCCCAGAGCTCGTCCTTCAGCCAGTCGGGCGTGAAGGGACTAGTCAGATCATCGCTCACCTGGAAGACCGGGGCCTGGTTGAAGTAGACGGGCATCGAATCCGAGTAGCCATAGACGATGGGGCTGGCCGCATCCTCGACGACCGCCTTCAGCACTGTCCCGCGCGCCTGCAGGCTCTGGGTGCGCCTGATGCTCACGCGCCGCGTGATCGCCATGTCGATGGGCAGCGCAGCCGTGTTGCCTTCGGTGATGAAGACGCCGCCGCCCGTCAGGAAAGCCTTGAGATTCTTCAAGCCGTCGTAGCCCATGCCGCGACGAACGTCGTCGGTCTCGTCGATGATCCCAATGCTGGGGTACTCATCGCTCTGCATCCAGGGGATCGGCTCGCCGACTGCGGACCGGCCCGCCACCAGGGTCTGCGGGTTCGCCCGGGTTTGAGGCATGATGATGACGTCCAAGCTCGACAGGTCGGCGGTCCCGAGCTCTTGCTCAGACAGATAGGTGTACGGGATACCGATCTCATCGAAGGCGAAGCGCCACCAGCCGGCGTCCTGCGGAGTGGAGACCCAGGTGTGCACCAGCGCGACGCGGGGCAACTCGAGCTCGTGGCTGGCCACATCGGGTCGCCTCCCGACACCGCGTATCTCGAGCCCCAGGTCCAGCGCGGCGGCTTCCAACCGGTCGGCCAGGTCGTCCGGGTTCCCTTCCTCCGGGATGATGAAGCTGCCGGCGTTGTAGCTGCGGCCACCGGCCTCGAAGCTCGCCTCGGCCGCCTGCATCGTCACATCGCTCAAGTCGAAGCGAAGGACGGTGAAGTTGTCGTCGGTTGTGTTGTTGACGATGTAGAAGTCGCGCCCTCTGCCATCGAGGCGGCCCTCATGACCCAGCGGTTCAATCACCTGCCGCATCCTGGCCGAGAGGATGGCCGAATCGTCTACCCGGTGGGCGTCGACATTATAGAGTAGCGACAGAGTCCAGCCGGTATCGTCATAGGGCGGTCGCTCATCCGTGGGAAACGACTGAACGTCGAGGAGCACCATGGCCAGGGTCCGGTACGGCTGATCGAGCCGTACGACGTAGGACCCCTCCGCGACCGTCATCTCTTCACCGTCGTCCCCGGCCGACCAGCTAAGATCCTCATCCGCCACGTGGATCTCGAGGCCCTGATCGAGCAGCAGCGCGATCAAGTCCTCGGTGGCCAGCGGTCGGCTCTGCTCGCGGGGGATGACGAACGCGTAGGGTGCCTCGTTGGCGCCGCGCTCGATCGCTCTCACTCCGCGCAGGTAGAAGTTCTCGAGGAAATCCGTGCCCTTATCAGCCGTGTATTTGAGCGCCACGAGCACGCCGCTCTGCATGTAGTTGGTGTTGTTGCGGAGCGACCATGTGAACTCTTCGAGGGGCGGGTTCGGCCGGTACCACTCGCGCGTGGTCGACGAAGCGCGAATCGTCCGCTCCATCGTATCGGCGCCGCGGTTGCCCAGCGTCTCGTAGAAGCGGCCGATGCCGTTCCGCGTGTTGGCGATCCACATCAGGTAGTTGGCGGCCCACCCAGTATAGAAAGCGTGCGTCCACACGCCGGGCATCCCACGCTTCGTCAGCTGGGTGACCTCCTCGTGGGCCAGGTTGTGCCACTCGTCGATCGTCAGCGCGTCGAGCTCCGCGTTGTACGGGCCCGTCCCCGTCGACACGTAGAGGAAGTAGCCAGACTCGTGGAGGTCGTGCATCACCGTCGGCTTCCAGTAGAGGTACCGCGTCAGAATGTTACGCGTCAGCGCCAGAGCGAGGCCGAAGCCGTCCCGGTTGTTGTCGTGTGCGACGTATTTGCCCCAGTACGGGAGGCCCGGCCCCACATCGCCGTGGGCCTTCGTGTAGTTGTAGGCATCGACCATGCGATCGCGGCCGTCGGGCTCGAGCACGGGAACGATCACGGTGATCACGTTCTCGCGTATCGCCTGAACCAGCGGAGACTCCTCCACAGCGAGCCGGTAGGCCAGCTCCATCAGCATCTCGGGAGCGCCCGTCTCCGGCGAGTGCAAGCCGCCGGTCACGTAGTAGACGGGTTTCGCATCGGCGATGATCGCGCGCGCCTCGTCCTCCGACAGTTGGCGCGGGTCGGCCAAACTGTTCAGGTAGCCGCGGTAGCGCTCGAGGTCGGCTAGCGTCGACTCGTCGGCGACGATCACCTCGATCATCTCGCGCCCCTCTTCCGTCTCCCCGATGCTACGGACCGTGACGCGCGGCGACGCCTCGGCCAGCGCCCGCATGTACCCGTAAATCCCTCGCGTGTCGTGCAGGATGTCGGGGGCGCCGATGATCTCGCCGAAATACTCGAGCGGCGACGGCACCGTGGTCGAGCTGGGCAGGTGGTCGACTAGATCGTTGAGGAAGCGCGGGTCGGTGGTGTAGCGCTCGATCCGCTCTCCGTACTCCGCGTCGTTCTCCTGGGCGCGAGCGACTGATGGCCCAAGGGCCAGGGCGATGGCTGCGAAACCGACTGCGGAACAAAGGACATCCCGGCGGCGCATGGCGTTCCTCCGTCAGTTACATGACAGGTTGCTCGTGTGTTGGGGACAGATGCTGACGGCGGCTAATCTAGCGGCCGGGGCCGGGTGCGGCTATCCGCGGAGACGACCAGGTGCCGGGCCGCCGCCGCGCATCGATGTTAGATAACAACTAGCAATTTCTGTTGCAGACATGTGACGTATTGAACATAGTGCTGCAACAGCTCAACAGCTTTCCAAGGCAGAGCGATTCGCAACCTTCCTAACCCCGGGCACGTCGAATGCAGTCCGTCGCGCTGAAGGAGGTAGGAGCCATGAGAAAGCTAGTGCTGACACCGTTCCTCTCGCTGGTCCTCATCGGCTGCGAGGTGCCCACACAGCCCGAGCAAGACGCGGCACCAGTCGCGCCGGCAATCCAGACAGCGGTGAGCACTACCGGGATCGATGTCATCGACCTCGGCGACTTAGGCGGTGGCTACAGTCAGGCTCGCGACATCAACTGGCGCGGCCGGGTCGTCGGTCATAGCCTCACCAGTTCGGGTCAGTACCACGCCTTCCTCTGGAAACGCGGGAAGATGGCCGACCTCGGCGACTTGGGCGGTGGCAACAGTTACGCCCGGGTCATCAACGAGCGCGGGCAGGTCATCGGGGAAAGCAGCACCGGTTCGAATGAGTACCACGCCTTCCTCTGGAGACGCGGGGAGATGACCGACCTCGGCGACTTGGGCGGCGGCTGGAGCAACGCCAACGCCATCACCGAGCGCGGGCAGGTCGTCGGTAATAGCCGCACCAGCTCGGGTGATTACCACGCCTTCCTCTGGGAACGCGGGAAGATGACTGACCTCGGTGACTTGGGCGGCGACCGCAGCTACGCCACTGCCATCAACTGGCGCGGGCAGGTCGTCGGTAATAGCCGCACCAGTTCGGGTGAGTACCACGCCTTTCTCTGGGAACGCGGGAAGATGACAGACCTCGGCCACTTGGGCGGTGGCTACAGCCAAGCTTACGACATCAACTGGCGCGGCCAGGTCGTCGGTTACAGCAGCACCAGCTCGGGTGTGACGCACGCCGTCCTCTGGGAACGCGGGGAGACGACCGACCTCGGCGACTTGGGAGGTGGCTACAGCATAGCACTTCGCATCAACGCTAGAGGGCATGTCATCGGGGAAGGCACCACCAGCTCGGGTGACTACCACGCTGTCCTCTGGAGACACGGGGAGATGACCGATCTCGGCGACTTGGGCGGCGGCTACAGCCGAGCTTACGACATCAACTGGCGCGGGCAGGTCGCCGGTTGGAGCCGCACCAGTTCGGGTGACACACACGCCTTCCGCTGGAAGCACGGGGAGATGACCGGCCTCAGCGACCTGGGCTTCGGCAGGAGCTACGCCTACGCCATCAACCAGCGTGGGTGGGTCGTCGGTTACAGCCGCACCAGTGAGGGTGATACCCGCGCCACGCTTTGGAAGCCCTAGGGCAACACTCGGTCGACCAAACCAGACGTGTCCGCTACCGACACACTCGCATAACCGGGAGGGCAGCGCGAAGCTGCCCTCCTTTCTTTTGCGGTCGGGATGGCGCGAACGCTGCGGCCAAGCTGCCCACAGCAAGAGCCGGTGCCGATCGGCGAGGGACCGGCCCCGCGGCCAGTTCCCTGCACCGCCCTGGCGCCGGGT